>NZ_JBHUYK010000019.1:0-148497 GCF_042668615.1 Nocardia sp. NPDC057272
TCTGGATCCCCTTAGCCTCCGGGTGCGTCGAATTCAGAGCACCGTGTGGGCCGAGTGAGGCAAGCACGATCATCGGCAAGTCCGGACGTTCGCCGCCCGCCCGCCTCGCGGCAGAAGCAGACGTTCGTGACCTCGCGATAGGCGGCAGTATCGCGCGGTCGGATAAGACCCCTCCGGGCGAAGCAGGCTATTCATTCCCCGGTTCGTCTGGCCGCCAGCTGACGGAAGGCGCCTGCACCGCGCAGCACGGATGACATGGACAGATCGGCCCGACGAGAAACTAGTGAGGGGGTTTCAGCTTCCATCGAGGTCGGGGGAAGTGACAGGTGTAGCCGTCGGGATGGCGTTGCAAATAGTTCTGGTGCTCGGAATCGGCCGCCCAGAACTCGCCGACCGGGTTGACTTCGGTGACGACTTTGCCGCCGGCGTAGCCGACGCGTGTCGACACGACACCCACCTGCTTGCCGATCAACTCCTGCATACCCCAAAAACACCCACCAGCTAAGACCGCAATCTGTAAGTCGTTCACTTGTCGCCCCTCCCTGAACCGAGACATGTGCCAAGACGCAGCGTAGCGATCGCGGGGGTGCATCAGCCATATGTAACATCCCCCGGCGGCCGATCTTCTGCAGACCCCATGGTGGCCTCGGACCGCAGGTCGCGGCACTTTCTTGCGTCCGTTGCCACTGCGCCGACCGTCGCTTGCGGCCCGGTGCTGGTGGGCAGCTTCGCAGCGATACCTGTACGAGCGTGCGCTCAGCAGTCACTCGGACCTGGTTTTCCGTCGAAGCGCTCAGCCAGATACTGCACGGCCGCTTGATGATTCACGATCTCCTCGGAGATGTGTTCGGTGATCGGACTGCGCACGATCCGAACAGGCGTGCCGCCCGAGCACCATGCGCGTATCGCCGTGTCCGCTTGTCCGACCGGGATGACTTCATCGAGATTGCCGTGGTAGCTGAAGACCGGTGCCGTGGGCGCGGCACCACCCAACGCGTGGCGGCGCAGCGCGGCGGCAGGACCCGGCTGCGCAATCGGGTCGGGCGCCTGCGTGTAGTCACCGAGCTTGCGCAGCGAGTACGAAGTAATCACCTCCACGCAGGAGGACCGCATCACCGCGAGCATGGCGCGCCCCTGCTCGTTCAACATTTCCTCGATGCCCGCTTCGGGATGCTCGGCGGACAGACCGGCGAGTCCGGCCAGCATCAGACCACTGAAGAGGTGCCCGTCCAGATTCCGGGCGACCACTGCCGGATCGGCAGGAAGCCCACCGAGCGCCACGCCTTTCAGAGCCACCTCGGGTGCGTAGGTCGGTTGTAGCTGGGCGGCCCATCCGGTGGGCTGCGCGCCACCGGAGTAGCCATCCAACGCCCAGGGGTTGGCCGCACCGATACCGCCTGCCCCGGAGTTGCGCACCGCGCGAATGCCGTCGAGCACGATGTGTCCCCCGGAAACCCCTGCCATAAAGGCTGAGCGCGGACCCTCGTGGTCGGGTATGGCCACCGCCCAGTTCCGATCCAGGAACAGCCCAGGGTTGCCCGAGGCGATCGACATCGACACCGACGGCGCGCACTGCCGACCGGCGGAATCCTGTGCGAACTGCTGCGACACCACAGGCCGTGCGCCGGGGCCGGTCCATTCGGCGATCGGAACGATCAAGGTCGTAATCGCCATGATCGCTTCGTTATCGGTGTCGTTGCTGCGATAGGAAATCTGCCAGCCTCGGGTATCCGGGATCGCCTTGCCGTCAAGCACAGGGGTTGCCGCGCGTGAGCCGATGATCTGGCCGGGCCGCAGCGAAGCCAGATCGGCCGGCGGTCGCCGAAATGGATCCTGTTCCACCGCCGCATCGGCGCCGGGGGTATCGGGGCTGGCGGCCGCGAACTGAGGCGCTACGCCGAGGATAAGCGCGGCGGTCGCGGCGGCGGCGACCCGCCGCCAGAGCACACAGACGGGGGCACTGACACGCATTTTCTACCTACTCCTCGCACAGTCGTCGGCAAGCGCCCGAGTAGTCGCACACCTGATCGACATAGACTGCCCATCATGGCAGCGACTGACATCGTTGGCAATTGCTACCGTATGCGCTGTGGCCATCAAAGACCTTCGTGAAGTGAGTCGTAGCGCGATCCGTGCAAGGGTCGCCGAGGTGGCCGAGGAGATGTTTCTGGCCGACGGCTTCGAGTCCACCACCGTCGATGCGATCGCGGCAGCTGTGGGCATGTCGCAACGCACCTTCTTCCGTTACTTCCCGTCCAAGGACGACCTGGTCCTGCACAACTTCGAGCAGCTGGGCGAGAATCTGTCCGAGCGTCTGACGCGACGCCCGCCCGAGGAATCGGACTGGGTTGCGCTACGCCACTCCTTCGACGTTGTCGCCGAGCAGTTCTCCGACCCACACAGACGCGCCCGCGGCCTGATGATTCAGCAGATCATCGACAACAGCACCGCGCTGCTGCCCGGCTACCTGGAGAAAATCGCGCGAATCCAGCACCGACTGGCAGCGGTTTTGCAAGCCCGCCGACTCGCAACCGCACCCGATGCCCACGTCGACGATGCTCTCCTCCACGCGTTGATCGGTGCGGCATTCGCCTGTCTGCAAGCTGTCGTCTCCGAAGCAGCGAATTCGACCGAGGGAACCGACTTCGTCGCACGGCTGGACTCGATAATGTCTGCGATTCACCCCGAGCCCGGCCGCTGAGCGGCAACGTCGGCGGTAGTCAGGCGAAGTCCCTGGTCTTAATCGCGGTTCCGACAACGCATCCTCGGCAGAAGAGCGCGTTTGGCGCTGGTGCCGCGGCCCTCGGGATCGCGCGGGTCGCGGCATGAGCGTGCATTGGGTTGTATGTGGAGAGCGGCTCGCCTCACGGAACGATCCTGTGTGCGGCGCCGCTTCGAGAACAGCGCCTCGGGAGCCGTTACCGGGCGTTCACCCGTTCAGGTGACGCCGAATGGTTCCCAGGGATCTACCCCCGCCTCATATGCGGCTGACTCGTCCTTCACGTGTTGGAAGCGCGGGTCCTCGATGTCTTCGAACGAATCAGCGCTGATCGGGTTTCGCGGCCACTCGTTGCGCAGCAGCTTGACCAGGAACTCGGCCATGCCGCACGGATACACCGTCCACTCGAGCCTCCCCCGCGCATATACCGCGACCGGCCATCGGTCCGGGTCCGGGTCGGTCGTGGCCCAGCACAGAGTGTCACCGGCGCACGTTCCTCCCCAAATGAGCAGGTCCTCTCGCCGATACCGGCCTCGGTCTCCCGGAGCCCACTTGCGCTCCCAGTCGAGCGGGTCCTCCCAATCGGCCATCGCCACTCTGGCGAGCGTGGGTGCATGGGGCTGGGCTGCGGTGCCGCGAGGGACGAGAATGCCGATAATGTCCTCGATCGAGCCGTCACCGAAGGCTGTCACGAAGGCCCGGTAGTCGGCCGGGAAAGAGGTTGCGCAGGTACTCCAGTCGACAGTGTCCCCGCACGTCGGCCCGATGCACGACAGCACATCCGCGAGGCCGGCCATGGCAGAGGACTGATCCGCACTCACGCCACACCCCTTCTGGTCGTCGCGACGCCCCGCCTTGCAACACCGAAACCCTACCAGCACAGAGCCTTTCGACAATCGACTATTGCGGGAGCCCTCGATGCAGGCAACCCGAGATGATCTCTGCCCGTTGATCTTACGTAGACCCGCGCTAAGCGATTCGGATCACACGGGTCGCGGGAGCTGCGGATGTTGACCGGACACAGAACCTCCACACGACAACCGGCCGCGAACACAAGCTGCTGACGACCAGCGCGAGGGCTCCGGCCCATGCCCAAGCGTCGGATCAGCCCGTATCCGCTCATCGGCAGATCAGTGCGTTCGTCAGCCGGCGCCGCCGTCCTCCGGATCGCGCAATACCGGACTACTGCTCATATTTGCCGCCTCCTCGACCGCCACTACGCATGGCCAGGTCATGGCGCCGCAGGTCCGCTGTCCTGGTGGAACAGCCGACCCGCAAACGCGGGGCAGCTATCCAAGGTTTGAGGAGCATCGGGAAGGAAGTCACACTGAGCAGGGAGGTGAATCTCCGGCTTACTCAGGAGAAATCGGCGAGGTGGTCGCCGACCCATTCGGCATAGCCGCGGGGCGCATGCCCGGTGAGTTCTTCGACGACGGTGTTGACCTCGGCGGGCTTGCCGACGGTCACGGCCATCAGGTCGAACAGTGCGTTGATGAACGCCGGGTCCATGAACTGCGCCATCTGCGCACGCACCGGAACATCATCGAGCTCTTCGAAGGTGAGTGGGCGACCCAAGGCCGCACCCAGGACCTCGACCTGCTCGACCTGGGTCAGCGATTGCGGGCCGGTGAGCTCGTAGACCTTCCCGGCGTGACCGCCGAGCAGCACCTCCGCGGCCACATCGGCCACATCGTTCTCGTGGATGACCGACGCGGCGGCCTGCCCGTACGCGGCGCGGATGACATCGCCAGCCGCCAGCTGCATGGCGAAGGTCAGTGAGTTGATGGCCGGGAAAAGCAGGCGCAGGAACGTCCATTCGATCCCGGATGCCTCGACCGCCGCCTCCACCTCGTGGTGGTACCGCGCGATCACATCGGGCTGAACCTCCGCGCCATCGACCACCGCGCCCGAGGACAGGAACACGATGCGCTTCACCGCGGCGCGTCGCGCGGCGGCGAGCAGCGGCGCGACCTCCATGCCGTAGGGCAGCACCAGGAAGATCGCCTCGACGCCCGAAACGGCTTCGGCCAGAGCGTCTTCAGAGGTGAGATCACCCGCGGTCACTTGTGCACCCGCAGGCAGTCCTGCCGTTTCGGGGCGGCGAGTCAGAGCGCGCACTGGCAGGTCCGCGGCCAGCAGGGCATCCACAGCCTGGCGACCGAAGTGAGCGGTGGCGCCGACGACGAGGTACATGGTTCTTCCCTTCGTTCCAGCGACCCGGGGAGGCCGCCTGTCAGAAACATATCAGAACGGAATGATCTATTCCACTCCAGTCTCCCACTTGGTGGGAACGGTTCAGTCTGGTCGCAGCGGGTTTCGACACGGCGGTACCGGCGATGCTGCACCCCTTGCACGGAAATGGAGCCAGATGTGGACGTTTGTGACCGCGCGCCCAGTGGCATGAGAGTGCGTCGGGCCGAGAGCCCCGAACTCTGGACGTTCCTGGGATCATTGCGGTGCGGCGAGATCCTTTCCGGCACCGTCACAGCGATTGAATCGTTCGGCGTGTTCGTGGCGCTCGACGATGGCCCCCCGCATCCGCTCTACCCGGGCGTCGGGTTCATCACGTTCCCAGAATTGTCGTGGAGGTGTTTCGAGGCTGCATCCGACGTTGTTCAGGTCGGGCAGCGCGTTTCGGGTGAATTCCTGCAGTTCGATACCTGGAATGCCGAGGCCAGGCTATCTCTACGAGCGATGCGGCCCGACCCCTTCGTTGCCTGTACCGAGCGCACCACCGTCGGCGGAGAACTACACGGGCACGTCACCCAGCTGGTGCCCTTCGGCGTCTTTGTCCGAGTGGCGGATGGGATCGAGGGGCTGATTCGTCGCCGAGACCTCACCCTGCCAGCGGACGAAGTCGTCCAGATCGGGGACGGTGTCACGGTCGTCGTCACCCATGTCGACCGAGAAAAACGTCAGCTGTTCCTCTCCCGACAAACCGCCGGTCAGCTCTGAGCTTCGAGCTGGTTACCGCAGTCGTCGCAAAGCTCGATCGGCGGCGTTGGCCCCGCACATGCCGTGTGCGCCGGGACCGGGTGGGGTCGCCGCCGAGCACAGGTAGTGGCCTGGGAGGCCGGTGTCGTAGGGCTGCAAGGTTTTTCGGGGGCCGAAGACCAGCTGTGGGATGTTCTTGGCGCCGGTCATGATGTTGCCGCCGACGTAGTTGGGGTTGTAGTCGGCGAATTCCGTGGTGGTGCGGGTGGTCAGGCCGACTACACGGTCTCGGAAGCCTGGTGCGAAGCGTTCGATCTGGGCGATGATCGCTTCGGTGGCGTCGCCGGTGTAGCCGTTGGGGACGTGCGCGTAGGTCCAGACGGGGTGAACCGATCCTGCGGATCGCTGAGGGTCGGCGAGGTATTGCTGGCCGACCAGGACGAAGGGGCGCTGGGGCATTCGGCCGACGTGGATGTCACGTTCGCCCGCGGCGATTTCGGCGAAGGAGCCGCCCAGGTGCACTGTGCCGGCGCGACGGGCGGCCTCGGTGGTCCACGGGATGCCGCCGTCGACGGCGAAGTCGACCTTGAAAGCGCCGGGGCCGTAGCGGAATCGATGGTAGGCGCGTGCAATTCGAGTGGGGAGTCGGTCGGCGAGGATCTCCGCGACCGCGGTCGGGGCGAGGTCCCAGATGGTGATGTCGGATGGCGGCAGGTCGGCCACCGAGCGCACCCGGACGCCGGTCTCGACCTTTCCGCCGTGGTCGGCCAGTACCGCGACCATGCTGTCGGCGATCTGCTGGGATCCGCCGACCGCGACCGCCCAGCCGTACCGGT
The DNA here is from genome assembly GCF_042668615.1 of Nocardia sp. NPDC057272. Lineage (NCBI taxonomy): Bacteria > Bacillati > Actinomycetota > Actinomycetes > Mycobacteriales > Nocardiaceae > Nocardia > Nocardia sp. NPDC057272. Next base: position 6,490 of record NZ_JBHUYK010000019.1, read on the forward strand.
GTCCCGCCGTCAGGATGCCGAGCCCGACGCTGGCGCTCAACGGGCGTTCGAGGGGCTGGAAGGCGTGTGCGGCGACGCCGCCGAACAGTGCCCGTCCCGCTTCGGTGCGAAAAGCTCGCGCGAGCAACGTGGCGGGCGCGGTCGCCGGAATGCCGAAGCGTGCCAGGCGGATCGGATGTCGAGGAATACGCAGCAGCGGGCGCATGATGTCGGCGTCGAATATGTCGTAGTCGGCGACCGGGCGCTCGAACAGCGTGCGCCACAGCCGTTCGTCGGCGCCGAGGCCCGCGGCGGTCTCGGTGACCGAGCGGTGCAGCACACCGGCGGTGCCGTCGTCGAGGGGGTGGACGCAGTCGAGTTCCGACCACGCCCACCGCAATCCGTACCGTTCCAGGTCGATGCGCCGCAAGAACGGCGAGCCCACGGCCATCGGGTGGATGGCCGAGCAGTGGTCGTGCAGCAGACCGGGCAGGATCGCCTCGCTCGAGCGGGTGCCGCCGCCGATCGTGTCGGCCGCTTCGAGGACCGTCACCTCCACACCCGCGCGGGCCAGGGTGATGGCCGCGGCCAGCCCGTTGGGGCCGCTGCCGACCACTGTCGCCGTTGTCATCGACGTGCCTTTCTCTTGTTCGGGATATCGTCCGGTGCTCGGCTATTCGGCCGGAGCCACCACGCCCTGCTGCGGTGCGGCGACCGCGCCGGTGACGTCTTCACGCCGCCAGGTCACGGTGTGGGCGATGGGACCGTCCGGCAGCCACGGCAGCGCCTCGACCGCGTCGGCCACCTCCCATGTTCCGCGTTCGATGACGCCCAGCGCCGCGTCGACCACCATGTATTGCTGCGTGCTCTTGTGCACCGGCTGCGACTCCACCCACACCACGATCCATTCTCCCGGAGCGAAGCCGACCCGTGCCTGCACCGCGTCGATCAGGTCGAGATTGTGCAGGTGACCGTCGCCGAAGTTGAAGCCGATCAGCGAGTTGCAGGCGAACTCGGCTTCGCGCACGGTCCAGCGATCGATGTCGGGAAGGTGCTTGTACAGCAGGGAGAACAGGCCGCGGCCCTGACTGTGCATGGAACGCCAGGCGATGGTCTGCTGCATGGTGATCTCGGCGACCGCGGGCGGGTAGCCCATGGCCAGCAGCTGGTCGACCTGGTTGTCGGCGGGGCGGTGCGCGATGGTGTTGAGCTTCGCCTCGGCCCCCGGTGCGAAGGCCCACAGCGCCGAGGCCCAGTTGCCGGCGTACTGACGCATGGACGGCAGGAACGACACCAGGTCGGGGCGCAGGTTACCCAGCACGGGGAAGAAGGCGAGCCCTGCCGCGATCGCCACCGTCAACCATGGCGACGACATGTCGAAGACGCCGTACCCGTCCGAATTCGGGAAGCCGAGGAACAGGAACACGGTGAGGTAGGCGAACAGGATGTTCCACTCCAGCGGCACGGCCAGCGGGAAGGTGGAGGTGATGAACAGGTGGAAGATGACCATCATCGCGACACCGGCCAGGGTCAGCCAGTGGTTCGTCGAGAACAGCAGCACGATCGGGGTGAGCACCTCCACGGCGGTACCACCGACATGGGCCATGAACGAGGCCACCCGCGACGGGCGGATATCGTGCGGAAAGTCGCGGTAGTGGGCGCGTTTGATCGACCGGAACGGCATCGCCGGGCTGTTGGACACCATCGGGGGCACCACATTGGTGAAGTGCTTGCCGAACTTCGAGACGCCCGCGCCGACCCACACGATCACGATCAGCAGCTTGGCCGCGATGATCATGTCGGTGAACGGCAGCACCGCGAAGAACAGCAGCGCGGGCAGATACTGCTCGCCGCGAGCCGCCAGGAAGATCGTCTTGTCGCGCAGCCCGCACAGGATGTAGAGCACGATCGGCGCGATCAGCAGCACCGGCCGGACCAGCCCGGAGGTGTTGTCCGGCAGCGCTTCCAGCAGTGCGACGGTGGTTCGGCCCGGTGCGACCAGGGCGATCACCAGCGAGGCGAGAAAGCCCAGGTACAAGACCACGTCGAGGGCGGTACGCGAGTCACCGTTGGTGAACGGCACCCGATACCAGGGCCGCAATCGAATACTTCCCCGTCGGGCGAAGTACAGGATCCCGCCGGTCATGGGCTTGAACTTGCCCGCCAGCGGCCCCCAGGAGCCCGCGACGCCGACGGCTTCGAGCAGCACCGTCCACAGGACCAGCTTCTGGTAGACCACCGGCTGGTTCCACCACTGCGCCACATCCCAGAACGGTCCGGTGCCCGAGGTGGCCGTCGCGATCGCGATGCCGCCGATGATGTAGAGTACGAGCACTTTCACGAGGTACACGGTGTGGATCATCTTCGGCGTACCGAATCCGTATTCCGCCCAGTGCAACGCCAGCGTCCGCATACGTTCGCGCAGCGGCAGATCCAAGAATGTCTCGGTGTCCACCGGCGGGAAATCTCCCGTCTTGAATCCCATGGCTCGATCCCTTTCTTCCGGCTTCCGGGCGCGAGGGATCGCGACCGAAAGACTGTCTTTCGTTCGAAGTGAATTGGGGTGCTGAACAGTTCAGGTGCGCGCGGCCAGAAGCCGCAGCTGCTTCTTGTCGATCTTGCCGACCGGATTGCGTGGCATCTCCGCGGTCAACACGATCGCGGCGGGAACCTTGAACGCCGCGAGTTCCGCGCGGCAGTGCTCGATCAGCTCTTCGATGGTGACCGTGGCCTGTGGCGCGACGACCACGTGGGCGACCGGTACCTCGCCCAGCACGGCGTCGGGCACACCGACGACCGCGGCTTCGTGGACGGCGGGGTGGCGGTAGAGCGCGTTCTCGATTTCCTTGGGGTACAGGTTCTCCCCCGCCCGGATGATCATGTCCTTGATCCGGTCGACCAGCACCAGGTAGCCGTCGGCGTCGAAATAGCCGACATCGCCGGTGTGCAACCAACCGTCCACGACGGTCTTCGCCGTCTCCGTCGGCCTGCCGAGATAGCCGCGCATCACGTTCGCTCCGCGAATGACAACTTCGCCGGGTTCACCGGGCGCCGACAACACGCCGTCGATATCCATGATCGCCACGGTCTGACCGGGCAGCGGAATCCCGACAGTTCCCGGCTTGCGTTGGCCCGCTACGGGATTGAGAGTCGACGCACAGGTTCCCTCGGACAGACCGTAACCCTCGACAATCGGCACACCGAATCGCTGCTCGAACCGGGCGATGAGCTCGCCGGGCATCGGCGCGGCACCGCAGATCGCCAAGCGCAACGAGGAATTGTCGGGACGAGGACCGTCGGGCTGGGCGACCAGCATCGCGTAGATCGCGGGCACCGCCGAGAAATACGTGGGTCGGACCCACTCGACCGTGTCGAAAAAGCCTGAGGCGGAGAACTTTCCGGCGATAGTGGTGCGTCCACCCGCCAGTAACGGCGACAGCACACTGACCACGATGCCGTTGACGTGGAACAGCGGCAGGATCAGCAGGCTGTGGTCCGTCTCGTTCAGGCCGAGCGAGTCGATGATCATCGAGCACATGGCGGCGAGGTTCTCGTGACCGAGCAGCACACCCTTGGGCCTGCCCGTGGTGCCGCTGGTGTAGATGATCAGGGCGAGATCGTCGGAGGACGTGGTCGCCGCGACGGGGCCGGCGTGCTCGGTCAGTTCCGCGATGTCGAGAGTGATTGCGGGCCTGCCGGCTTCACCGATGACGACGGCGGCGCCGGAGTCTTCGACCTGGTATCGGATGTCGTCGTCGGTGAGTCCGGGGTTCACGGGAGTGACCGCGGCGCCGAGTCGCCAGGCCGCGAACAGGGCCACCACGAGGTCTACCCGGTTGGGCAGCACCACCGCGACGACGTCGTCGGGCCGCACGCCCTCTCGATGCAGGACCGAGGCGGCGGCGTCGACCCGAGCGTGGAACTGCGCGTTGGACAGGGTGACGGTGTCGTCGGCGATGCAGTGTCCGTGCGGGTCGGCAGCGGCTCTGACCTCGGGCAATTCGGCGATGTGTCGCATGATTCCTCACCGGTGGCGAATGTGATCTGGGTTACATCACTCACGGTAGGGCGCGGATGAGGTGCCGACTACGGGCCAGCAGCCCAGCGTTGGACCGACGTGTTGTGCCACGGGCACAAACCGCGCCACACACGCGAGCGTCGGGGGTACTGTCTGCGGCCATGGCCCACGACAACGATCCACTGGTGCGTGCGGTGGCGGGCCGGATCAAAGCCGACCTGGACCACCTGTCACCGCGGATGACCACAATGTTCACCGAGGTCATCCCGGAATTCCGGCACGACGACGAAGTGCGCAGGCTGATGGTGGCCAGCACCGAGTCCAACCTGTCCGCGATCCTGGACATGCTCACCCTGGCCATCGGCCTCGACGACATCACCGTGCCACCCGCCGCCGCCGAATACGCCCGCCGCTTCGCCCAGCACGACCTGTCGCTCGAGGCACTGCTGCGCGCCTACCGGCTCGGCGAGAACATGTTCGTCCAGTGGACGATGACGCTGCTGGCCGAATTGAACCCGCCCACCGACGTCGCGATGGCCACCGCAGCCCGCATCGCCTACCTGGTCAACAGCTATATCGACCAGGTGATCGAGGGCTTGATCGATATCTACGAGAGCGAGCGCCGCCGCTGGGACGCGCGCACCGACGCCGCCCGCGCCGCGCAGGTGCGCGCCGTCGTCGACGCCGACGACCTGGATGTGGGCTCGGCCGAGCAGATGCTGTCGGCCTCCCTGCGCGGCTGGCACCAGTTCGCGACGTTGTGGACACCACCCGGAACCCGCGACCCTCGCGCGTCCCTGCGCGCGGGCACCGCCCTGCTGGCCACAGCCACCGGCAAGACGCCGATGACCGTGGAAGTCGACGATCACAACCGGTGGGTGTGGATCTCGTCGGTGGCCCGGCCCGTGCTCGACACCGAACAGCTCGCCCACGATCTGCGCGCCCATCCGAATCTGTCCATCACCCTGGGCGATCCGGCCACCGGCCTCGAAGGATTCCGCCAGACCTTCCGTGACGCACAGCAAGCCCGCGCAGTCGCACTGACCAGGCGAGAGCACGGACTCACCGTCCATGCCGATGTGGCGTTGACCGCCCTGTTCGCCGACCGGGTGCCCGAGATGAGGGTGTGGGCCGAGCGCGTGCTCGGCGCACTGCTGGGCACCGACGAGACAGCAGCACGGCTACGCGAGACCGTCCGCGCGTTCCTCGACGCCCGTGGCAGCTACACCGACGCCGCCGCCCGGCTCCACGTCCACAAGAACACCGTCCACTACCGGGTGCGCAAAGCCGAAGAGCTGCTCGGACATCCGCTCGGCGAGCGCAGGCTCGATATCGAAGTGGCCCTGCTGACCTGCGCCCAACTGGGCATACCCGAGGCTCCTCGCGAGCCACGGCGAAACCGTCGCAGGTCAGCCGAGACGGCAGCGGACGACGTGACCTGACGACCAGCTGTTCACCGAGACCTTCGATTTCGGCAAGGCCGTCGACTACTGCGCCGGTGAGAACAGCCCGCGCAGTTGCCCTGACCTGGCGGCGCCGGGAACGGACTACACGTCGAGTTGACTGATCCAGGCGAGATAGGCCGAGGTCTGTGCCCGGAGATCGTCGACCGGCCAGCCATCGGGCTGCAACGCTGCCGGAAGCGCGGGGTCGGAGGTGAGCAGATCGAGCGCGGCGCTCACGACCGCGAATCTTGCAGCCGGGTCGGGGTTTTCGATGTCGTCGAGCAGGGCGCGCCCGCGTGCCGACCAATCGGTCAGAGGCCACAGCGCGGCGGTTAGTTCGACCGGGTTCTCGACCGGCCGGAGGCGGAACTGGAGTGTGGTGGCGGCCAGGTCCACGGGCAGCTCGCGGACGAGGTTGGCCGGCCGCAGCCAGACTCCCTCGCGAAGTTCGGCCAGGCGAAGCGAGAGCAGCCTGGCGCGCAGGGCCGCGCGCTCGGACGAAGGCCGTCCGGCGGCCGTGATGACGACCTGCTCCCAGTCGCCGTCCCAGGGTCGAGCGGGCGGGGCGGCGAGTTCGGCCCGACGTGCACGCAGGGCGGGGTCGAGCGTGTAAGCGCGCTGTTCGCGGATCAGTTCGCCCGCGGCGACCATCCGCGACACCGCGACACGCACCGTTGCCTCCGGATATCCGACAGCGGTCGTGGCAGCGCAGATTTCGCTCGAGGTGGTCGTCGGTGACTCGGCCGCTATCAGAATCCGGATAATCGCCGAACGGGCCGACACCGGACGGACCCGTGCGTCGAAGCCGGTAGGAGCGGATTTCACGAGCCCGAGTCTACATATTTCACTATTGCCGCGACTGTCAGAGAACTGTAACGTCACAGGGTATGACCACCCCCACATCCACGACCTCGTCCTTCCCGCTGGCCGGGCGCACCATGATCATGTCGGGCGGCAGCCGCGGCATCGGGCTCGCGATCGCCGTCGCCGCCGCCCGTGAAGGCGCCAACATCGTGCTGCTCGCCAAGACCGATACGCCGGACCCCCGGCTGCCGGGCACCGTCCATACCGCCGCCGCCGAGATCGAAGCCGCCGGTGGACGGGCGCTCGCCGTGGTGGGCGATGTGCGCGACGAAACCTCGGTCGCCGGCGCGGTGGCCCGCGCGGTCGAACGTTTCGGCGGCATCGACTACTGCGTGAACAACGCCTCGGCGATCGCTCTCGCCCCCACCGAGGAACTGCCGATCAAGCGATTCGACCTGATGCAGCAGATCCAGCTGCGCGGCACCTATCTGCTCTCGAGCGCCTGCCTGCCGCACCTGCGCCGCAGCGACAACGCCCACATCCTGAGCCTGTCGCCGCCGCTGAATCTCGCACCCGAATGGCTCGGCGCCTATCCCGCCTACATGCTCGCCAAGTACGGGATGTCACTGCTCACGCTGGGCTGGGCCGCCGAATACGCCGAACACGGCATCGCCGGCAACTGCTTGTGGCCCGAGACCCTGATCGCCACCGCCGCGGTGCAGAACCTCCTCGGCGGCGACGACGCGATCGCCAAAGCCCGCACCCCGCAGATCATGGCCGATGCCGCCGTGGCGCTTTTGCGCAAGGACGCGCGATCGGTCACCGGAAACACGTTCCTCGACGTCGACGTGCTGCGTGCCGAAGGCGTCACCGATTTCTCGCCGTACGGAGGTGCCGACGGGCTGGAATACGACATCTTCGTCGACCCCCCGAACAAGCGCGGCTGAGCCGCCTACCCGCAGCGCGAGCGCAGACGCTTCCGTCGCCGCCCGAAACGCGCCTGACGTCGTCGAACACAGCCGGCTCCGGGACTATCCTCGGTAGAGCGCGGGCGCACCAGCGCACCGCCACGAGGCCGCACCGAATCGAGCCTGAATGGCCGACAACATGCCGACGCAGCGCAGCTCGGCCACAGGGATCGCCGCGGAATTGACCGCCGAGGGCTTCGAGGACGCCGAGGAGATCGGGCGCGGCGGTTTCGGCGTGGTCTACCGCTGCGCTCAGCCCGATCTGGACCGTGTCGTCGCGGTGAAGGTACTGACCGCCGAGCTCGACCCCGACGGACTGCAACGGTTCGTGCGCGAACAGCAGGCGATGGGCCGCCTGTCCGGACACCCACATATCGTCGCGGTCTTCCAAGCAGGCACCACCCACGGCGGGCACCCCTACTTGGTGATGCCTTATCACGCGCGTGGCTCGTTGGAACAACGCATCCACGCCGTCGGCCCGCTGGATTGGGCGGCAACGCTGCGCTTGGGCGTGAAGATGGCGGGCGCGCTCGAGACCGCGCACCGGGCCGGCATCCTGCATCGTGACGTGAAACCGTCCAACATCCTGCTCAGCGACTACAACGAGCCCGAACTCACCGATTTCGGGATCGCCCGGATCCAAGGCGGATTCCATACGACCACCGGGATCGTCACCGGCTCCCCCGCTTTCGCCGCGCCGGAAGTCCTGCGCGGCGCGCAAGCCACGGCCGCCGCCGACGTGTACGGCCTGGGCGCAACCCTGTTCTGCGCCCTCACCGGCCATGTCGCCTACGAGCGGCGCGTCGGCGAGCAGGTGTTGTCGCAGTTCCTGCGGGTCTCCGCGCAGCCGGGGCCCGGTCTCACAGACCACGATGTGCCCGACGAGGTCAGAGCCGTCATCGAGCACGCGATGGCGACCGATCCCGCCGACCGTCCGGACAGCGCCGCCGCCCTCGGTGCGGAACTGGTTGCGGCCCAGCGCAGTACCGGCAGCCCGGTCGATGTCCTGCGGGTCCCCGATACCCAGCGACCGGTCGCGGTGCCCATCGCCCCGGGGTCACGGGCCCGCGAACGCACCACCGCACCGCCCACACCCGCGACGAAGTATCGCCCGCCGACCCCGGCGCGCGCGACCCTCGCCAGAAAGCGTCTGCTCGAGCACCTGCGCACTACCGAAGGCACCCGGCTCACCGCCATCCACGCGCCCAGTGGATTCGGCAAGACGACCGTGGCTGCCCAGTGGCACGACGAGCTGGTCGAGCACGGCGCCGCGGTGGCGTGGCTGACCGTCGACGAGGACGACAACAATGTCGCCTGGTTCCTCACCCACCTCGCCGAGGCGATCAGACCCACGGTTCCCGCTCTCTCCGACGACCTCGACCGGCTACTGGAAGCCGACCCCGAAGACCCGACCCGCGCCGTGCTCACCGCACTCGTCGACGGCTTACACGCCGACGACCGGCGGGTGACACTGGTACTCGACGACTGGCAGCGAGTCACCAGTCCCGCCTCTGTCGCAGCGGTCCGGTTCCTGCTCGAGCACGGCTGTCACCATCTGCCCCTCGTCGTCACGAGCACCGAGCGACTCGACCTGCCGTTGAGCAGGCTGCGCATCCACGGTGAACTCGCCGAAATCGACGCCACCACACTACGTTTCAACGCCGACGAGGTACACGCGTTCCTCGCCGAAGCCGGCGGGGTACACCTGAGCACCGACGAGGTGTCCGCGCTGGCCCGCGCCACCGACGGCTGGGTCGCGGCGCTGCAGCTGACGGTTCTGTCGCTACGCGCGGGCGAAGACCCGGCGCATCTGCTCGACAGCCTCGCCGCGCACCCCGACATCGGCGCGTTCCTGGCTGAGAACGTTCTCGGCGCACTGGATCCGGACACCCTCGAATTTCTCATGACGACCTCGATCTGCGAGCGGATCTGCGGCGGACTGGCCACCGCACTGACCGGTCGCGCCGACGCCGCTGCCCTGCTCGCCGACATCGCCGACCGCGGCTTGTTCCTGCTTCCCACCGGTCCCGCCCACGACTGGTACCGCTACCACCAGTTGTTCGCCGGATACCTGTGCCGCAGACTGGCCCAGGACCGCCCGACCGAGATCACCGGGCTGCGGCTGCGGGCCGCCGACTGGTTCGCCCACCATCACCTGCTCAACGACGCGGTCGAACACGCACTCGCCGCCCACGACCCCGAACGGGCGGCGGATCTGGTCGAGCAGAGTGCGGGCTACCTGCTGGAGCGGTCGAGAATGGTGATGCTGCAAGGCATTCTGGTGAAGCTGCCCAGCTGGGTATGCCGGACCAGACCCCGTATCCAGCTGTTCGACGTCTGGATCAATCTGGTGCTGCGTAGACCCGCGGCCACCGCGTCCTCCCTCGCCCGCTTCGAGACCGCGCTGGCCGCGGCTCCACCCGCCGAACCCGAACGCACCGATCTGCGCGCGGAAGCCGATGTCGCGATCAGTGTCCGAGAGATGTTCGCCGACCGGATATCGGAGCTGGACGGCCTGATCGGTGACGCGTTGGCCCGACCCGACGACTTCTCCCCGCGCATTCCCGGGGTGGCGGCCAATATCGCCACCTTCGCGGCGATCCAGCGCTTCGACTTCGACGAGGCGCGCCGATGGCAGCTCTGGGCGGCGCCGTACCACGAGGCGACCGGCCCGTTCCTGTCGGTGTACGGGCGGTGTTTCGCGGGTGTGGCTGCCCGCGAACAGCTCGACATACCCGGCGCGGAGGACCTGTTCACAACCGCGCTCGATACCGCACGCACGACCATGGGCGCCGGCGCCCACGCAACTCGCCTCGCCTGCGCGCAGCTCGGCGAATTGTCCTATGAGACAGGCGATCTCGAAACAGCAGCCGATCTACTGGAGCAGAGCAGGGAACTGTCCGCCGAGGGTGGCGGCGGCGTGGACTTCATGCTGGCCACCTACGCGACCGGGGCGCGGGTACGCGCACTGCGCGGCGACCGCGACGGCGCCCTGGAACTCCTCGACGAGGGCATGTCCCTCGCCGAACGCCTGGACCTACCACGCCTGGCCGCCCGAATTCGCAACGAAAGGGTGCGTCTGGGTGTCGAACTCGGCCCCACCGTGTCAGCCGCGGTGATGAGCGCGCGCACGATTCGACGTGATGAGGGAATCGCCACGGCCATCGATGAATCCGATGAGGACTCCGCGATCCGGTTGTTGCTGACGACGGATCGGCTCCGGGAGGCGATCGAGCGCGCCGAGAACTTGGTCGCCGCGATAGACACGCGGCGCAGGCCGCTGGCCGCATTGCGCGCCGGGTTCCTGCTCGGCAGCGCCCTGCGCCGGGCCGACCGCGAGGCCGAGGCCGACCGGATCCTCACACCACTGATCCGGCGATGCGATCGCCTCGGCCTGGTCCGCCTGCCCGCCGACGAGATGGCGACCTAGAGGGTTCCCGTACCTCAGCGGACGAGCTTGCCGAGGATGTCCCGTAACGAAGCGCGCTCGTGGTCGGTGAGTCGTCCGAAGAAGTCGTCGGCGTCCTTTGTCCGGGCGGCAGTCAGGGTGGCGAGTGTCCGCGTGCCCAGCGTGGTCACCGCAACGAGAATCGCGCGACGGTCTGTCGGGTCGGGTCGCCGTGTGACCAAGCCGGCCTCCTCGAGCGCGTCCACCACCTCCGTGGCCGACCGGGCGCTGATCCGCAACGCGTCCGCGATGGCCGACAGCCGGAGCCCCTCGTGCTCACCTGCCACGCGAAGCGCGCGGGCCTGGTGTGGCGTCAGCCCCATCGGCGCGTACGCCGCCGACCAGCGCCGACGGAGCGTCCTGGCCACCTGCATCAGGAGGTCGCTCTCGTTGTCGGGCATAAACCCGCCTCTCGCTTTGTTTTCCCTACCAGATAGTGAGGTAACCTCAGCATAAGCACAACCCAAGGGGGTTGCATATGGAAGTGAAAGTCTCCGCCGGAGGCGGCCGCACCCGCCGACCCGACCCGGCCGACCGCGCACAACTGCGCGAGTCCCCCGTGTCCCTGCGCCGCATCGCCGCGCTCTTCGCGCCGTACCGGCTTCAGCTCACCCTGCTGACCGTCCTGATCGTGGCGGGTTCGACGATCGGCCTCGCCTCGCCGTTCCTGCTGCGACTGGTGATCGATGACGCGCTCCCCCACCAGGACGTCCCGCTCCTGCTCTGGGCAGTGGGCGGCATGCTCGCCGTCACCGTGCTCACCGCCGTGCTCGGCGTGGGCCAGACACTCATCTCCACCACGGTCGGGCAGCAGGTCATGCATGTCCTGCGTGCCGACGTGTTCCGCCATCTGCAGCGGCAGTCGCTGGCGTTCTTCACCCGCACCCGTGGCGGTGAGGTCCAGTCGCGCCTGATCAACGATGTCGGCGGCATGCAGTCCGTGGTCACCAGTACCACGACCTCCATCGCGAGCAACGTCACCACCGTGGTCGGCACCGCCGTTGCGATGGCCGTGCTGTCGTGGCGGTTGTCGCTGCTGTCGCTGGTGGTGCTGCCGCCGGCGATCTGGCTGACCCGGCGCGTAGCGCTGCTGCGCCGCGACATCACCGCCCAGCGCCAACGTCACCTCGCCGAGCTGCACGGCCAGGTCGAGGAGGGACTTTCGGTGAGCGGCGTGCAACTGGGCAAGACCCTCGGCACCGGCCCTCTCGCGTCGGCCCAGTTCGAGAAGACCTCACACGATCTGGTCGGCCTCGAAGTGCGCTCACAGCTCGCGGGCCGCTGGCGGATGGCCACCATGAGCATCCTCTTCGCGGCCATCCCGGCGCTGCTGTACCTCGCCGCCGGTCTGCCGGCGACCAGCAGCGGCATGACGATCGGCACGCTGGTCGCCTTCACCACGTTGCAGGCGGGGTTGTTCAGGCCGCTGATGGCTCTGCTCAATGTGGGTGTCGAAGTCACCAGCTCGATGGCGTTGTTCAGCCGGATCTTCGGCTATCTCGACCTTCCGGTCGAGATCGATGAACCTACCCAGCCGGTCGACCTCGACCCGCGCGATGTCGTGGGCGAAGTCCGGTTCGACGATGTCAGCTTCCGCTACGACGCCGCGGGCCCCGACGTGCTCGATGGCGTCTCGCTCGTCGTGCCTCCTGGATCGACGCTCGCGCTGGTCGGCGAGACCGGTTCCGGCAAGACCACCCTCGCCTCGCTCGTCGCGCGACTGCACGACGCGACCGGCGGCCGGGTAACTATCGACGGCGTCGACGTCCGCGATCTGGAGCTCGGCACCCTCGCTCGCATCGTCGGCGTGGTGTCTCAGGAGTCGTACCTGCTGCACACGACCATTCGTGAGAACCTTCGCTATGCCAAGCCGGGTGCGACCGATGCGGAGATCGAGCGCGCGGCCCGTGCCGCCCAGATCCACGAGCTGATCGCCTCGCTGCCCCAGGGCTACGACACGGTGGTCGGGTCGCGCGGTCATCGGTTCTCCGGCGGTGAGAAGCAACGCATCGCCCTCGCCCGCACCCTGTTGCGCGACCCGCGCGTGCTGGTGCTCGACGAGGCGACCAGCGCCCTCGACAACGAGACCGAGCGTGCGGTACAAGCCGCCATCGACATCGTCGCCCAGGGCCGCACGGTCATCACCATCGCGCACCGGCTCAGCACCATCCGCGATGCCGACCAGATCGCGGTCCTCCACCATGGCCGGGTCGCCGAGCTCGGCGACCACCGGACCCTCGTCGACGGCGGCGGACGCTACACCCGGCTCAACGGCGCCGCCGACGTCGTGGCGGCCTGATCGGCCTACCGAGGTCGAGGCCGTCGATCTACGGACAACCGCCGAGCCACCACCATCCACCGCCCAGTTCCATTGTCGGACAGATCGGATCGCCGAAACCGTCATACGGTTCGGGACCAGGCGATTCGGTGAAGTGCGCGTAACCGACGGCGCCGTCGGGGATTCCCAGGTAATCGGGCACGAACCGCACCGGAGGTCCCCCGACCGTAGTGATAGTCGCCACTTTGCAATTCGCCGACACAAAACACAGGTGCCCCGGCAAGGGACTGCCGTAGTAGCCGCCGTCGTCCGGAGTCTCCAGTGCTGCCACCGCTGTGAACGCCGGTCGCTCGAGCCAGAATCGGGTCCGCGCCCCGACCTCGGGACAGGTGACGAACAGAATTGGTGCCCCGATGCCCACCACGGCCATCGCGGCGGTGATCGCCAGCGGCCATCGCTGTGTCTGCTTGCGGGCACGGGCCATCGCGACCGCGAACAGCGCGATCACTGTCAACCACGCCATCCCGAGCACGGGTAGCGCCAGCAGCCACAATTCCGTCATCACCCAACCCCGATGCAAGCTGACCATGATCGCCGTCAACATCAGGAATGCGGCGCATGTGGGCGCAACCGCAGGAGGGGACTTCGCGAGGAGCACGACGACAACGTATCCCGCCCGCGTGGCGGTTCCGCGGTGAGAATGTGCGGAATTCGTGTGGCTGGAACTTTGAACGCGAATTCAGCCCCGCCACAGGGACCTTCATCGAGTAGCTGCTGACTCGACCCATCGACGAAGAAGATCTCGCGGAAGACCTCTGAGCCTCAGCAAGAAGCGGGCGTCAGCCGTGCAATCCGCCTCGGGTCTGGCGGACTTGGTGCCAAAATAGTCGTGTACCAACATCTTCGAATCGCAGGTGCTACCGATAACTGGCATGGCCGAGGGGTGAAAGACTTGGCCGTCCAGCGGGGTGACGGCTGCCGGTACGGGAGCGACGTGATGCTGACAGCGAGGACGCTGGCCGAGGCGACCACCTACCTGAGCCTTGTCGCCGCATCCGATGTGGCCCGGCACGGCCCACCCGAAACCTCGCTGACCGAAGGAACGCAAGCGTGGACGGTCCACTCGCAGCTCGGTGATGTCGCCGCGCACTCGAGGCGGACATGGCCTACTCCGCCCGGCCCGGTCAGGACCGCGCGTCTGTTGAGCTGAATTGGCAGTTCGCGGCCGAGGCGGTCGGTGAAGCGATGAAATTCTTGCCCGAGGGCGCGGACAGACTGCCGGAGAGAGCATTCTGGTCCGAGCTCGGCGAACAGTTCGCGCGCGAGCAGCCCGACGGGATCACCCGGGCAAAGCTCGTCGACGACCATGAGTACTACACAGGCACCCTCGACGACTTCCGTCAGCTCTACGGTGAAGCCTCAAAATCTACCCGACATGATCCGGAGGGCGCGGCTACTCCCCCGTGGAATACCGACCCAGCCTCCGCCCGACCGGCCACGGCCCGATCGGAACCGTGGCCGCGATCGGGCGGTGGCATGAGAAGCGCTCGGCGTCAGCAGTCTCGGTTCGCGGCCAGTGCCGCGAGCAGGTCCAGGTCGGCCAGGGCCTCGGCGTTCGCCCCGACCTCGCTGATCGTCGACATGGCTTGCTCGTACAGTTGCCTGGCCTGCAGCCGACTCCATTCCCGCCCACCGGCGGCTTCGACCAGCTCGGCGGCACGGACCAATTCGGCGTCGTCGAGCGGCTTTTCACGCAGGTAGAGCTCGGCGAGCGCGCCCGCTTCCGGGGTGTTCGAGCGCAGTGCGAACACCACCGGCAACGACTTCTTGCGGCTGCGCAGGTCGGAGAACACCGATTTGCCGGTGACGTGGGGGTCGCCCCAGATGCCGAGCAGGTCGTCGGTGTGCTGGAAGGCACGGCCCAAGCGCCTGCCGAAATCTTGCAGCCGCAACAGCTCACCGGAGTCCGCGTGTCCGAACAGGCCACCGAGTGCGGCCGAACACCCGAATAGCGCCCCGGTCTTCTGATCGACCATGGTGAAGCACTCGTCGAGCTCGACATCGGTGCGCCGCTCGAATCCCAGGTCCGCGCACTGACCCTCGACGAGGTGCAGCACCGAGCGGCTCATCAGATTCGTCGCTTCGACGATCGGTGTGTCCGGCTCCGCGGCGAGCAGGGAATACGCCTGGGCCACCAGCGCGTCGCCGGCGAGGATGGCAGGCCCGATCCCGAACGCGGTCCACGCTGTCGGCCGGTGCCGTCGGGTGGTGTCTCGGTCCATCACGTCGTCGTGCAGCAACGAGAAGTTGTGCACCAGTTCGACCGCGACGGCAGCGCGCACGGCTTCTCCCACGTCGCCGCCGGTCAGCCGCGCGGCCGAGAGAACGAGGGCAGGGCGAATGGCCTTGCCGCCGTCGTGACGTTCCGGTCGCCCGGTCTTGTCCCACCAGCCGAAGTGGTAGCCCACGATCGTGCGGACCGTGGCAGGCATCATCTGCACGGTGGCATGCAGGGTGGCCGCGCAGGTCTCCCGACATTGATCGAGGACGTCGGCGGCCGTGCGCGAGCTGTGCGCCACAGCGGGTGTGGGCACCGGGATCGGCGTGGCTGCGACATGCGGAGTGCTCATCGATTCACCTGCACTTCGGTCAGCGCGCCGAGTGCGTCCGGAACGAGCACTGCCGCCGCATGATTGGCGCTGATGAGGTAGGAGGCGATGGCTCGGTCGTCGATGCCGGTGAAGCGGACGTTGACGCCCGGCTCGACTTCGTCGGGCAGACCGGTCTGGCGCAGGCCGATCACCCCGTCATCCGACTCACCGATCCGCATCGCCAAGATGGTGCTGGTTCCGCTCGGTGAGATCGGGATCTTGTCCGAGGGCAGCAGCGGCACGTTACGCCACGCGTGTACCCGTCTTCCCTCGATTTCGGTGTGATCGGGGTAGACGCCCTGGGCTGTGCATTCGTGGCCGAACTGGGCGATGACGCGGGGGTGGGCGAGGAAGAACGCGGTCTTGCGACGGCGGGCCAGCAAGCGATCGAGGTCCTCGGGTGTCGGGCGGCCGGTGGCCGAGCACAACCGCTGACTCGGGTCGACGTTGTTCAGCAGACCGTAGTCGTGGTGGGTCAGCAGGTCGCGTTCCTGACGTTCCCGCAACGCCGCGATCGACAGGCGCAGCTGCTGGTCGAGCTGGTTCATCGGCTTGTTGTAGAGGTCGGTGACCCGGGTGTGCACACGCAGCAGCAGTTGCGCGATGCTGAGCTCGAGTTCGCGTGGTTGCTGGTCGTAGTCGACATAGGTCCCGGGCAGCGTCGGCTCACCCTGCTGGCCCGACAGCAGTCCGATCGCCGCCTGACCGTATTTGTCGGCACCGCTTCGTTCGGCGGCGACCGCGGCCCCGAGGCCGGCGACATGGGCGGCGAGGCGGGGTTCACGGGCGCACAGGGCGTCGAATACGGCGCGCGGCAACGCCAGAACCGTACAGGCTGTGTTCGCGGTCGCTGTGTATTCCCAAATGGCCTGCCCGCCAAGGAGTGTGGAGGCACCGAGGTGGCTGCCGTCGTCGAGCACGTCGAGCTGTACCTGCTGACCGTAGTCACCGGGGCCGGTGAGCACGACCCGGCCGTGGGCGAGCACATAGGCCGCGTCGATTTCGTTGCCGAACTCGCAGATCGTCTCCCCCGCCGCGAACTCCTGCTGCGTGAACAGGTGGGCGATCTCGCGCAACGTGTCGTCATCGTCGAAATCGCGCAGCGCGCGCAATTCGCGCAGTTCGGCGGGGACCACCTGGTACCGGCCGTTGGCCAGCGTGCAGGTGACGTAGCCGTCCCCGACGGTGTAGGTCAGGCGCCGGTTGACCCGGTAGGTTCCGCCGTCGACCTCGACCCAGGGCAGCATGCGCAGCAGCCAGCGGGGCGTGATCCCCTGCATCTGCGGAACAGATTTGGTGGTGGTCGACAGTGTGCGGGCGGCGGCGACACCGAGCGCTGTCGGTGGGTTCTGGGCGGTGCTGGTCACAAGGAGGTCCTTCCCGGCGAGGTGGCATGGGTGGCGACGGATCCGACTCGGGGTCGAACCCGGGCGGCGGCGGTGCCGATGCCCGAGGGTCCCCACGTGTGGACCGGCCGGGCGGCGGTTCGCGGTTGATGGCCGACCGGGTAGCGCAAGTTCTCGGGGCGGTAGCGGCTGGTGTCGCGATGCCAGTGCAGGATGCCCGCGATCCAATCACGCAGTTCGTCGATATAGCTGGTCAGCGCCGCGCGAGCGGCGTCGTCGAGTCGGTGATGTTCGAACAGGACGGGCAATTCGTCGTCGACGAGTCGCTGGAACTGTCGCATTCTGGCCCGCATCAGGTCGTCGACGACCGTAGCGGCGACGTCGCGGTCGCAATCGAAGAACGACTCGACCACCAGGATCGCGTTGTGCAGCTCGGATTCGTATTCGATTTCTTTTTGATAGGAGTAGAAGTCGTTGATCAAACAGCCGTAGTCCTGCGCGGCGTGTTCGATGCCGCGCATGGTGGTGGACTCGAACACCGCATCGGGGATCAGGCCGCCGCGGGCGATCTTCGACAGTGCGATCGTCAGATCCGAGCCGAACGTGCGACGGCGCATCTCCAGGTAGTCGACCGGGTCGGGGACGCGATGCTGGATGTGGTTGGCCAGCTCCCACAACCAGCTTTCGGTCATGGACTCCACCGCTTGCCGGAAGGTGCGCCGAGCCGCCGGCGACATCGGCCCCGCCGTGCGCGACCACAGGTCCACCAACGACCGTTCCAGCGGGTTGATCGGTGCGTCAACAGGTTTCAAGTCCAGCGGCATGAACGTCGACAGCCTGGCGTTGCAGGCTTTCGCGCCGGCCATCGCGGCGGCACCCTGGGTGGGCGGGAAAACGGTGGGAAAATAGTCGTCGCCCCAGGTCCCCCAGGTGAGCCATTCGGCCGACAGCGTGAGCACATCGACATCGGCGTCGGGGTCCAAACCGGCTGAGCACAGCGCGAAATCGAATCCGGTTGTATCGTCGCGAGTCCACAACTGCCGGCCACCGAGCTCGGGCAGCGGATCGTGGAATCCGACCTGTTGCGCCCAGTCGATGCTGGCCGAGCGTGCCACGGGCAGGTGCGGTGACAGACTCAACTCGAACGGTACGTCGAAGTCCGGCAGCGGCAATTGCCCGGTGCGGCGCAACGGAGTCCGGGTGTGGCTGCGCACGCCGCCCGGCCCGGCGAGACCCTTCCAGAACCCGGGTCTGGCCAGTTCGGTGCCGATTCCCGCGGGACCGAACGACATCGGCCCCGTCGCGGCGGAGCCGTTCATGTACCGATTGGACCGCAGGTGCCATTCGTGGCCACCCGACTGCCAGTCCTGCAGACCGTGCGCGTACGACAGCGCCGCCGCGCACTGCACCGGGTCCAGCCCGTGCTCGTCGAACAGCAGGGGCAGCTCGGTGAGCACGGTGTTCTCGAACTGGTGGATCCGTGAGGTGAGCTGGTCGTTGACGATATCGGCGGCCTGCTGTGGCGAACAGTCGAAGAACCGCTCTACCACCAGGACTCCGTTGTTCACCTCGCCTTCTTCCTCGGTCTCGCGCTGATACGAGAAGATGTCGTTGCGTAAGTGGACCGCGTCGGAGAACGTGTCCTTGAGCACGCGCATCGGCCGGGTGCCGACGATGGCTTCGGGAATCTCGACGCCACGGGCGTACTCCACCAGATCAGCCGACCACGGTGCGCCGCCGACCCTGCGACGCATCTCGATGTAGTCGATGGGATTGGGAATCCGGGCGGTATTGATATTGCCTATTTCCCAGACACAGTCGAGCAGCAGGTTCCGGGTGCTTTCGCGGAACCGTTCGCGCCAGCATTCCGACATCGACGGCACCGTCCTGGTCCAGAGGTCGGCGAGACCGCGTTCGTCGGGATTGGTCGGTTCGGGCATCGCGGCACCGTCGGGCGGCATGAAGGTGGCCAGACGGTCGAGATACCGCCGTGCACCGTCCATGTCACCGGTGCGTTTGAACGCGTCGAGAAAGTGGTCGTCGAAATAGAAGACCCAGGTGTACCAGTCGGTGACGGTGTCGAGCACCGGTGCGCCGGCTTCCGGATGGGTGTAGGCGCACAGGCCGGCGTAGTCCATGCCGTCGAAGCTCGCCTCGTCCCACACCACGTCGCCGCCGACGGTGTCGCCGAGCATTCCCATCTCGTAGGCCCACTGTTTGGTATGTGCCCGTGCTTGTTCCACGTGCGCGTTCAGCCGCGCGGGATGAGCGACGTAGAACTCGGGCAGCTCGAAGGGCTGCACGATGTCAGCCCTCGGCGCCGAGCTGCACGTTCTCGAGGATCGCGAGGGCATCGGGCACCAGCACCGCACCCGAGTAGTAGGTGCTGACCAGGTAGGAGATGATCGCTTTGTCGTCGATGCCCATGAAGCGCACGTTCAGTCCGGGCTCGTACTCGTCGGGAATTCCGGTCTGGCGCAGGCCGATCACGCCCTGTGACGATTCACCGGTGCGCATCAGCATGATCGAGGTGGTGCGGCCGGCCGAGGTGCCGATCTTGTTGCACGGCAGGATCGGTACCCCGCGCCACGAGGGCACCCGATGTCCGTTCAGCTCGGTGCTCGTCGGATAGATGCCGCGGCGGCTGCATTCGGCGCCGAAGGCGGCGATGGCCTTCGGATTGGCCAGGAAGAACGCGGGTTCCTTCCAGACCAGGGCGAGCAATTCGTCCATGTCGTCCGGTGTCGGAGCCCCGGTGCGAGTACTGATCCGCTGCTGCGGTGCGGCGTTGTGCAGCAGTCCGAAGTCGCGGTTGTTGACCATCTCGTCTTCCTGGCGCTCGCGCAGGGCTTCGATGGTCAGCCGCAGCTGCTGTTCGATCTGGTCCATCGGCTTGTTGTAGAGGTCGGCGACGCGGCTGTGGACCCGCAGCACGGTCTGGGCGATGCTCAATTCGTATTCGCGCGGGGACAGGTCGTAGTCGACGAAGGTGCCCTGCAACTGCGGTTCGCCCTCGTGACCGGAGGCGAGCTCGATCGAACTCTCGCCGTAGGGGTTGGCCCGCTCATCGGCGACGGCGTCGTCGAGCTGGGCCGCCCGCACGTGCTCGCGCAATCCTTCGATCCGTGCGCTGACCTCGGCCAGAGCACGGTCGGTGAGGACCAGGCAGGTACACGCGGTCACCGCCTTGACGGTGAAGTCCCATGGCTGCGCATCGGCACCGAGGATCCGTTCACCGATGAACCGGCCGTCGGTCATGATTTCGAGGACGGTCGACTCCCCATAGGCGCCGGTGCCGAGCTTGTCGGCCTTGCCGTGGGCGAGCACCACCAGCTCTTCGGCCGGTCGACCGGCTTCGGCGATGATGTCGCCGGGCGCGTACCGGCGTTCGACGAAGGAGTCCGCCACCGTCTGCAGGGCAGCATCGTCGGAGTAGTCACGCAGGTAGCGCAGTTCACGCAGGTCGGGTGCGAGCACCCGCGCCTGGCCCGCGGTGTCGTAGCAGGTGATCAGGCCGTCGCCGACGGTGTAGGTGAGTCGGCGGTTGACGCGGTACACACCACCGTCGGCCTGCACCCAGGGCAGCAGTTTCAGCAGCCACCGCGAGGTGATGCCTTGCATCTGCGGCACGGATTTGGTGGTGGTTGCGAGGTTTCGCGCGGCGACGGTGCTGAGGCTCAGCTGGGCGGCGGCGATGGTTCCAGAGAATGGTTCAGCCAGTTCAGTCATGAGTTCTTCCTGCTTCGAGAGACATGGGAGAAACGAGATGACACACCACGGGGAGCGAACGAATCAGTTATCCACCGGCTATCGATTGTGGCAGAAGCGACTGTAGCGGATCGTGCGCGATCTACGGAGCAAAATGAATCGAAATCTGTTGTGCGAGAAGTGAATTCAAATCTTCCCCACGATTCGCGCACGTGCCCGCAGCCAGGTTCGATCGGTCCTCGTGGCCTTGCCACGAGGACGCTGGATGTCTACTTCAGAGACTCATGAGCGCCTCATCGCCGCCCTCCCCGCACCCGCGCTTCCGATGACAAGTAGCAGGGCGGTAAGCGCCCAGCGTCGCTGTTCGACCGCCACGGGCTGGGCAACCACCGCCTCCGGCTCATTCTCGGGCGGCGAGACAAACCGCACCGGCGTGGGGACCGGGACGGGTGGACTCGGCGGCGGTTCCACGGGTGACGGAATCGGGGCTGGTGGGCTGACCGACACGCTCGGCGGTGGCGGAGGAGGTTCTGGTGGAGGTGCCGGTTCAGGAACAGGCGGCACTGTCGGCTGAGGGGCCGGGACCGAGGGCGGTGGCGGTGGCGCAGGCAGCGGCTTCGGCGGCGCGGGAGCAGGTAACGGGAACGGCGGAGGAGCCGGAGCAGGCAACGGGAGCGGACGCGGGGCCTCCGGAACCGGCGCTTCCGGTCCATCGAACGGGCGGGCCGGAGCGGGCAATTCCAGACCACCGAGAGGCGGTACCGGCACTGGAACACTCGGCCGCTCGAACGGAGGAACAGCCGGCTTCTCGAACGGCCTTCTCGGCGTGGTCGTCTCCGGTAGATCGGGCCGGTCGCCCTGACCGGGGAGCCCGGGTTCCACGAACGGCCGCCGGGTGACCTCCGGTTCCTCGTACCGCGGCACCGATCGAGGAAGCTGCCCGGTAGTCGCGAGAGGCGGCGGTACGCGTGGCGTCTCCGCGGGTTCCGGTGGGGCCGTGGTCAACGTCCCGATTCGCGGCGTGTTTCGCGGTACGACGATGCTCGGTGGCTCGATCGACGGTGATACCGGACCTGGAACCGCACCGACCGATCCGGGCGCGAACAGGCCCACCCCCGCCAGTGCGGCAGCCCAGATCCCTCTCCGCACAGTCTTTTTCACCTCAGCTGCACCAGCACGGCATCGAAGGCTGTCGGTGCGACAGCAGCCGCTCGGCCATAGGGGTTCTGTAGCTCGAAGATGGTGAAGATCATGAACGTCACCACCGCCGCGAAGCTGGCCACCACGACGACGTGAATGCGCGCGCTGGTGCCCGAGAACAGCAGTGACAAACCCACCGACAGAATCGCGCCGAGTGCCAGCGCCAGCCACATCATCGGCGACAGCGCGCTGCCCGCGGCCTCGATCCTGGCTTGCCTTGCCTCGTAGACCTCCCACAGCCGATCGGCTGCCGCGATCTGACGCGAACGTTGCCATTCGTCGGCGGCGGGACTGGCCGCGATGCTGGTGCGCACCGCCGACAACTGGTTCCACGCCCTGTCGTCGACGCTCCCACCGGAGCTCATGGCGGGCCATTCGACCTCGATCACCTGGCCGGTATAGGCGTGAACAGCCCTGGTGACGGTGCTGCGGGCCGGTTCCGACAATGCGTCGCCTGCCCACTGGAGCGCGAGCAGCCGGTCCGCTTCGTCCGATGCCGCCTTCGCCGCGCCGGCGTTGGTGTCGAGCACGCCGATGAGCAGGAACGACGCGAGCACCACCTGCAGTCCACCGACGAGCGTGAACACCTGCCCCACCGACTCGTTGGTGGCCTCTCCGTCGCGACCCTTGCCGCGCCTGCGCAGCAGGTAGGCGGCGGTTCCGGCCAGTCCTGCGGCGACGATCACCCACAGCAGTGCTTCCCACAGCATGTCTCAGTAGTCCTTTGTCGTCGAGGTGGGCAGGAATGCGCCGGAAATCACTGAAGATTGATTCTTTGACCACCTCCGAGCAGGGAGGACACGATGAGGAATCCTGCGACCGTTGAACGCGGAATAGCAAGGGGGCCAACGGTGTCGAGGTTAGGCCGCAGGCATGAGTGCCGCAATAACCAGGCAAACCGTCGACATGCCCCCGCGGTGACCGCCGGATGACCGAAATCGGCAGGCGGGAACCGCCTTCGAGGCAGTCCAGAGCCCGGCCCGCGCAGACCGTCCTGGCACGACATCCCGGCGAACCTGGCACAGAATGCGAGTGTCGTCCACGCGGTGACACCGAGATCCGACAGACCGTACTTTGGCATCGAATTACGCTGTTATCCTTGGCCTTTCGAGAGCAACTCCCATTGTCGACAGGTGCAGGCAACCGGTGACGGATCCGCGTCCTACCCGTTTTCCGGCGACCGCGCACCCCCAGCGCGGAGGTGGAATATGCACAGCGAGGCGGACGCGCACAGGATCGAGACCGGAGGGCGAACCGAGCGTGGCGAACAGCGCTCCGACCGAACGGAGGCCTATCCGAGGGTCTCAACGCGAGAAAAGTCCGTTTTGTTCGAATTGGGGCAATCGGCGAGCGAATTGATTCGACCGGCAACTCTGTGCCCCTTGGAACGACCAGGCCGAGCCGACGACCAGGGTGTGCCCCTCCGCGGGACGCGCGATTTGCAGCGGGTGGCGTTCGGCTGCCGCCTGCGCGCCCGGGAGGATTTCGCTGCCACGCTGTGGACCTCGAGCACCGGCTCGGTGCTGGTCGCCCGGCTGCGATCCTCGGACATCACCGCCGAGCGCGGCGCCGGCGTCGGCGACGACCACTACAGCCAGTACCTGCAACTGGGTTTGGTGCTGGCCGGGCGGGCCACGCTCGAGCAACGGGGCCACCGGTCGACCGCAGTGGCCGGTGAGGCTTTCGCGGTCTGCCTCGACAGTCCGTTCCGGTCGACACTCGCGCGCTGTGAGGCTCCGGCCACCGATGTGCTGTACCTCTACCTACCGGTCGATTCGCTGGCCGCGTGGGGACTGGACGCGGCCGCGGCGGGCGGCTGGTCCTGGCCGCTCTCGCGCGCGGCGGTGTCGGCGCTGATGTTCGGCCGTGATATCGCTTGTGGCGCAACAAGTCCCGATCATCTGCGGATTGTGGCGCGCATCGACGAGATCTTGTTCCGGGCGGCGATAGTCGCGCTGCTCGAACGTGATCTCACGGATGCGACGAGGGAGCTGACGACCGAGGATGTGCTGCGTCGCCGCGCGGCCGACTTCATCGACCGGAATTTCGCGGACCCGGCGGTGAATCCCGATGCGGTCGCGGTCCGGCTGCACGTGAGCAGGCGGACCCTGTTCCGGGCGTTCGAACTCCAGGGTCTGTCCGTGGGGCGGCTGATCCGCACCCGCAGGCTGGCTGCCGCGGCGAGCGCGCTCAGCGATGACACCCGTGGCCTGCGCGACATTGCCGACAGCTGCGGTTTCCGTACGGTCGATCAACTCTCCCGAGCATTCCGCGCCAAGTACGGGGTAACCCCGGCCGCCTACCGCGCCGCTCGGCGCAAGGACGCCATGGCCGGATAGTGACTCCGGTAGCTCCACGGCTGACGACAGCTGTGGCACCTGAAGTATTGGACGACAACCGATCTCGACCGAGGTGATCAACTGCTCGGCGGCGGCGCACCGGCGCCGAGCACCTCCCGGCCGATCTCACCGGCCAGCACCTCGGTCGAGTACGCCATGAGCTGCCCCGCCTCGGCGTCGCGCAGGTGCCGCTGGATCGGCGACTGACGCAGATAACCCGATGCTCCACCCACGCGCACACCCAACTGGGCGACGTCCACGGCCACCTTGTTCGCCAGATACTTCGCCCGCGACAGCGTGGAGAAGAAGGCAGGGCTCGCGCTGTCGGCCTCGCGCAGACCCTGGTCGTAGAGGGCGTGGGCGGCGGCGAGCCGAACCTGCACGTCGGCGACCTCGTGTTGCACCCACTGTTGCTCGGCCAGCGGATTGCCCAGGATCATCCGCGACCGGGCGTGCGCGACCAACGCGGCGAGCGCCGCGTCGGCGATGCCGAGGGAGATGGCGGGCAACCCGGCCGGGATCACCGCGAAATCACCCGGTCCCGGTGCTCGACCACGGTATTCGGCGCGCAACACGGTGTTGTCGAAGGCCAGCAGTTGACTGCGGGTCGCGCGCAAACCGAGAGTGTCCCAGATCGGGATGATCGATACGGACTCGTCCGGTATCACCCCGAAGAACGTCGGCGCCCCCGAGACCAGCGCGTTCACCAGCAGGTAGTCCGCGATCTCACTACCGGAGACAAACCGTTTCGCGCCGGTGAGCGACCAGCCGCCCACCACGGGGTCGGCCACCTGCTGTGGTTGCAGAAACCGGTTACCGCTGCCCGGCTCGGACAACGCGTTGGCGAACCGTTTACCCACGAGGAACTCCTCGGCGAAGAACGACCCCGCCGAATCGCCGGTCAGCTCCGCCAACGCGACGCCCGCACCAGCGTGCATCACCCAGATCGTCGCGATGGACGGATCGGCCTTCGCCAGAATCCGGACCACTGTCCCGAACGACTGATAGCTCAATCCGAGCCCACCCAGCCGCCGAGGCAACACCGCCCGATCAACCCCGGCATCGTGCAGCGCGGTCAACTCGGCGACCGGAATCTCGGCCCGCTCGTCATAGCCGGCCGCGTCGGCGGCAAACCCCACCGCCAGTTCGGCCACCCGATCCAGGATCTCCTGTTCGCCCACCCCTCGCGACGACCCGACCTGCGCGCTGCTCACGAATTACCCTCCGCTCGACAGGAATTCGATCACCGCGGTGACAACTGCGGAGATCATCCGACCAGGATACGCAGCGCGCCGGGCCGGAAGAAGCGGCGAAAGCATGTCCGCTCTCAACACGCTCCGTCAGCGCCGCGCCATCACGATGGGATTCTTGTAGCTCAGCTGCTCGGACAACGGCAATGGTCGCTGTCATGCTGTTCTCGCTGATCGGATGGATCCCCCTCCGATCTCTCAACGATCAGCGAGCGATGCGACTCGCCTCGACCGATCAACCGGCCGAGGCGAGTCTTCCCCGTGCACCCACGCGCCGCCGCCACGTCGCGGGGCAGGATCCATCTTAGGCGCTATAGCCTCGCGCACATCGATGCCGCGCCCATCCACGTTCGATCCGAGGATCGAATCCCCTGTGCAGCTCAATGGCAAGCGACACAAGCCCTTTGCCTACATATTCCGCACAACCGAGACCGCCGTCCCGACAAAGTCACGACTATCAGTTCGGATCCGCGGCCGGGCGGTAGGCGCGGACGACGAGGTGGGCGGCCTCGGTGCAGATCGTTGCGGTGTCGGCGGCACGGAGTGGGATCGTGCCGTACATCGAGGCGTGCAGACCCTGCTGAACGAGCAGTGAGACGAACTGACGGGCGGCGGTCGACGGATCGTCGACGTCGAGCTCGCCGCGTTCGCTGCGGCGGCGCAGCAGGTCGGCGATCTGCGTGACGAGCTGTTTCGGTTCGCCGTCCGCGCAGGCAGGTCGCAGCGACGGGATGCGGGCGACCTCGCTGATGACCAGGCGGCGTAGCGCGGAGGCGCGCTCGTCGAGCAGGACGCGCAAGACGAGGTGGCCGATCTCGACGAGAGCGGTGGTGGCATCGAGGTCGTCGGCCTGATCCGTGCCGGTGATGTCTGTGCCGAAATTCGCGGCGACACGGCTGCGTTCGTCATCCACGGCGGCCAGGAACAGGGTTTGTTTGTCGCCGAAATGGTTGTAGGCGGTTTGTTTCGCCACGCCGGCTCGTTCGGCGATCACGTCGAGGGTCGCCCGCTCGTAGCCGTCTCGCAGGAACGTATCGATCGCGGCATCGAGGATGGCTCGACGTTTACCCGGGTCGCCGCCGTGTGGGCGGCCACCGGATCCACTCGAGCGTATGGCCGATGTCGACATGTCCGTCTGCGCCTTTCGTGGTGAGTGACCCGCGTCACCAACAGTACGGGTGGACGAGTCAGTCTATCTACTATTTACTGGACTGGACCGACTAGTCTAATCAACTCACCCTGGAGGTTTTCATGGCGGCGACGGTATCGACCGAGCAGCTGGCACTGGACGCGGAAGCGCAGGACTTGTTGTTCCGCACCGCCCGCACGGCCAACACCTTCACCGACGAGCCGGTGACCGACGAACAGTTCCGCGCCATCTACGAACTCGTGAAATTCGGGCCGACCTCCATGAACCAGCAACCCCTTCGCGGGGTCCTCGTGCGCTCCTACCAGGCGAGGTCGCGCCTGGTCGAGGCCATGACAGATCGCAACAAGGACAAGACCGCGCAGGCGCCGCTCGCGGTCGTCCTCGGGGCCGACCTCGATTTCCACGACGAGCTGCCCAAACTGGTTCCCTTCATGGAGAACCCGCAGAACGTCTTCGCCGACCCGGCGGTGCGCGAGAAGTCCGCCACGTTCAACGCGGCGTTGCAGGTGGCGTACCTGATCATCGGAATCCGGGCCGCGGGTCTCGCGGCAGGCCCGATGGTCGGATTCGACGCCGATGCCATCGCCCGGGAGTTCTTCCCCGACGGCAGGCACGCACCGCTGTGCGTCATCAACATCGGCAAGCCAGGCCCGGACGCCTGGATGGGCCGCCTTCCCCGGCTGGAGTACGACGAGGTCTTCGGCACTGCCTGAACATCGCGGTTCGCCGCACGTCTGATCAGTGGTTAGGTGAAAATGACTGCTACATCGATTCTTTCGACGGTGCCTGTACCGCATGCGGTACGCGACGCCGAGTCGGTACCACAAATTCTCCTGCACGCCGCGCGCCATCATCCGACCAGCGGCACGACCTATCTGCAACGCACCGGCGACACACCCGCGGTGCGCGTCCACCGTTCTCATCCACAGCTGCTCGACGACGCCTTGCGGCTGACCGGCGCGCTGCGCGACCAAGGACTGCGACCACAGTCGAAAGTCGTTCTGCTGCTCGATGATCACGAAGACTTCGTCACCGTGTTGTGGGCTTGTTTTCTCGGCGGGTTCGTCCCGTGTCCCATGGTCGCCCAGCCCGCCGACCCGACTCGCTGGGCGAGCGCATTGCGCCACGTCGACGAACTCCTCGAAAGCCCACTGGTGGTGACATCGCTCGCGATGCGCGACACCATGCCCGCCGTGTCAGGATTGGCGCCGGTGACAGTGGAATCCCTGCGGTCAGGCGAACACCAACCGTTCGTGCACCACGCGAGCACCGACGACCTCGCGCTGCTGGTACTCACCTCCGGTTCCACCGGAAACGCCAAAGCGGTGTCACTCACCCATGGCAATCTGCTCAGCTCCATGGCCGCCAAGTCGGCTGTGCAGCACCTCGCCCCGGCCGATATCACCTTCAACTGGATCTCGTTCGATCACGTCGCGGCACTGCTGGAAACACATCTGCTTCCGCTGTATTCCGGAGCGCAGCAGATCCATGCTCCGAGCGAGATCGTCGCCGACGACCCGATGCAGTTCCTGCGGACCATCTCCCGCCACCGGGTGACCATGACCTTCACACCGAATTTCCTTCTCGGTCAGTTGAATTCGCTGTTCGAACCGGAAAGCGACGGTGACCTACTCGATCTGTCCTGCCTGCGCCACATCGTGAGCGGTGGCGAAGCCAATGTGGTCGCGACGGGACAGACGTTCTTGCAGACCTTCGCCGCCTGCGGCCTGCACGACGCCGCGCTGTGGCCCGCGTTCGGGATGACCGAGACCTGTGCGGGCAGCATCTACAATCGCGACTTCCCCAGTGCCGACGCCGGGCAGGAGTTCGCCGCCGTCGGGCATCCGGTGCCCCGATTGCGGCTGCGGGTCACCGATGAGGAAGACCGCCCACTACCCGACGGTGCGACCGGCGAGGTGCAGCTGCGCGGACCGATGGTCACCCACGGCTACTTCAACAACGCGGACGCCACCCGCGCCGCGTTCACCGCCGACGGCTGGTTCCGCACAGGCGATCTCGGGCGGCTGGCCGACGGCAGGCTCACGCTCGTGGGGCGCAGCAAGGACAGCATCATCGTCAACGGCGTGAACTATTTCAGCCACGAGATCGAAACGGCGATCGAGGAACTCGACGGCATCTCCCCCGGCTATGTCGCCGCGTTCCCGACGCGGCGCCCCGGCAGTGACACCGAACAGCTCGTGATCGCCGTCCACACCGAGACCGGGGCCGACGAAGCCGATCTGCATCGTCTGCTGACCGCGGTGCGTTCCACGGTCGTGTTGCTGTGCGGGTTCCGGCCCGGATTCATCCTGCCGCTGGACAAGGCCGACTTTCCCAAGACGAGTCTGGGCAAGACCCTGCGGCCACGCATGCGCCAACAGCTCGAATCGGGTGGCTACGACCAGGTCATCGCCGACACCGCGGCTGTCACAACGCGTCAGCTCGGCGGATACTCGGCACCGGAGGGGAACACCGAGTCGATCCTGACCGGCGTCTACGCGGAGCTGTTCGATCTTCCGGTCACCGACATCAGCGTCACGGCGAGCTTTTTCGATCTGGGTGGCACCTCGCTCGACATCCTTCGACTGCAGCAGCAGGTCACGCGCCGCTTCGAGGTGGCGCCCCTGCCGATCATCGCCATCCTGACCGCCCCGTCGGTGCGGGAGCTGGCCGCCATCGTCGACGGCGGCGGCGACGGACCGCGCCGATACGATCCGATCGTGGCGTTGCAGACCAGTGGCGACAAAACGCCGCTGTTCTGCGTCCACCCCGGCGTCGGGGAAGTCCTGGTCTTCGTCAACCTGGCGAAGTACTTCGTCGGTGATCGGCCGTTCTACGCGCTGCGCGCCCGCGGATTCAACAGCGGTGAGGAGCCGTTCCACACCTTCGACGAGATGGTCGATGTCTATCTCAGTGCCATCCGCCGACGGCAACCGCACGGACCCTACGCCCTCGCCGGCTACTCCTTCGGTGCCGCAGTGGCTTTCGAGATCGCCAAGCGACTCGAGGCCGAGGGTGAGCGGGTCGATTTCCTCGGCAGCTTCAACCTGCCACCGCATATCAAGTACCGCATGGACGAGCTGGACTTCACCGAGACCGCGGCGAATCTGGCGATGTTCCTCGACCTGATCAGCAAGCGGCAGGCCGCCGAATTACCCGCCGAACTGCGCGCACTGCCCAAGAGCCAGCAGCTCGCACGCCTGATCGAGCTCGCCCCACCCGAACGGATCGCCGAACTCGATCTGGACCTGACGAAGTTCACGGCATGGGCCGAGCTCGCCGACGGTCTCACCGGCCTGGGACGCACCTATTCGCCCAGTGGTGCCGTGCGCTCGATGAGCGTGTTCTGCGCGGTTCCCCTGCGCGGCACCAAACAAGACTGGATCGACAACGAACTCAGCCGGTGGGACGAGTTCACCACCGAACCCAACCGCTACATCGACGTCCCCGGCGAGCACTACACGCTGATGGGGCCACGGCACGTCACCGCGTTCCAGTCCGTTCTGCGCAAGGAACTCGACCGGGCGCTCACCGACGCCGACCGATAGGGAGAAACACGTTGCACGGCAAGAAGATTCTGATCACCGGCGGGACCGGGCAGGTCGCCAGACCTGTCGCCGAGGCGCTCGCCGCACACAACGAGGTCTGGTGTCTCGGCCGCTTCGGGACACCCGGTGTCGAAGCCGAACTGCGCGAGGTCGGGGTGATCACGCGTCAGTGGGACATGAACGACACCACCACCGCGGGCTACGAACAGCTGCCCACCGATTTCACCCACGTGCTGCACTCCGCGGTCCATCGCGGTGACGGCAGCGATTTCGAGGACGCGCTCGGCATCAACGCCACCGCCTGCGCGCGGCTCATGACACACTGCCGCACCGCCGAGTCGTTCCTGTTCGTCTCGACCGGCGCGCTCTACAAACGGCAGACCCTCGACCACGCCTATCGCGAATCCGACCCGATCGACGGCGTCGCCGACTGGCTGCCCACCTACCCGGTCGGCAAGATCGCCGCCGAAGGCACCGTGCGGGCGATGGCCAACGTGCTCGAGCTGCCGACCACGATCGCCCGGCTCAACATCGCCTACGGTCCCGGCGGATACGGCGGTGTGCCGATGCTGTATTTCCAGCGGATGCTGGCCGGGGAACCGATTCCGGTTCCGCTGGAGGGACAGAACTGGTGTTCGCTGCTCTACACCGACGACCTCGTCGCCCATGTTCCCGACCTGTGGAACGCGGCGTCGGTGCCGGCCAGGCTCGTCAACTGGGGTGGTGACGAATCGGTGGGTATCACCGACTGTGTGCGATACCTCGAAGAGCTCAGCGGCATCGAGGCGAAGCTCGTCCCCGCCGAGGTCACCCGTGAGACCTACCAGTTCGATCCCGAACTGCGCCGGTCCCTCACCGGCCCGTGCGCGGTCGACTGGCGCGACGGCATTCGTCGCACACTCGCCGCGCACCACCCGGCGCACGTGCGGCAGGTGACGTCGTCATGAGCCGCGCACAGGTGACGACGCCGAACATCGAGGCCATCCGCACGTCCTACGACGGTTTCGCCACGCGCGATGTCGGCAAGATCTTGTCCGTCATGCACGACGACGTGGAATGGGTCCACCCGGACGGCATGCACAAGTACGGCCTCGGCGGAACCAAGATCGGCCACGACGGGATCAAGCAGTTCCTCGCTCATGTTCCGTCGGTGCTCGGCGGCATGGCGCTCGATCCGGTCGAGTTCATCGAACAGAACGACCGCGTCATCGTCATGGGAACCCGCAGGGTCACCGCCCGCAGCGGGACGATCACCACCCTGCCGTTCCTGCACTCCTGGACCATGCGCCACGGCAAAGCCACGCGGATGGAAGACATCTTCGACACCGTGGCCTTCCACGCCGCCATCGAAAGCTGACACCGGCCGCGCCGTGGGCTCCCCACGGCGCGGCCAGTGCAGGTGTAGCTGTCTATCGAGGACCGGCGACTTCGGGTTGATCCAAGTTGTCGATCGCCTCGACGACGCCGCTGGTGCTGCGGCCGAACACGGCGTCGAAGAATGTGCGTAGCGAGGTGCGCTGCAGGTCGATGGATCGTTGTGGGTCGATCCCACCGACCGCCTTCGCTGTTGTGGCGGCGGGCAGTAGTCCTGCGGCGGTGAGTTGGGGCAGGATCGTTTGCTGGTCGCTGAAGGACATGTGCTCGGTGCCCGCGACGCGCAGGGCAATCTTCACCCCGGAGTTGTTGGGCCAGTTCGGTTCCCAGCCCGCGTTTCCGTACCAGGGCGAGGCGCCGCTGGCGAGCATCAGTACCGGCTGGACTGTCCCGTCGGTAGCGACCGAACCCAGAATCGGCCCGTCGAAGTTGACGCCGGCGCGAATCCTGGGTTCGTCGTGCAGCGACTGCACAGTGGTGGATCCGCCGAGCGAATGTCCGAACATTCCCACGTTGGACAGGTCGAGTCGCTCGCTCAGCCCGACGGGCAACCTCGCCGCCGACTGCCGGTCGGTCGTCGCAGCGGCGAGTTCGTCGAGGACGAAACGAGTGTCGGCCACTCGGGTGGGGACCAGAAGGTCTCGCAGGACTTCCTGGGGCGAATCGAGCGGAACGACCGTGTGCTCGACCCGGCCATCAGGGAAGTGAACAGCGAAGGCCTCATGAGTGTGGTTGATCGCGGCAACGACGTAGCCGTGGCTGGCGAGATCCTCGGCTTGCGCGGTGCTCCAGCCGGTGGAATCACCCATGCCGGGAGAGTTCAGCAGGACCGGGAACGGCCCGCCTGCTTCGCGAGCCGGTCGGTTCGGGTAGCTGTGGCCCGGCCCCAGGGACCATCGAGCTTCGGGCACCCCGAGTCCGGCGAGGTAGGCCTCCTGCGCTGAGCGGCCGCCGGGCGGCATCCACGCCGCCGTGGTCGCGTCACCGGCGGCCTGCGCCGGGTACCAGATCTGTACGAGGAGTTCGCGCGTGGCACCTGTCCAGGGATCGGTGCGGCGAGAGTCGGTCACCTGGAGTTCGGTGACCCCGACTGTGTTCGGCCCGGTCGGCGCCGGCAGCGACACCATGACAGATGCGCCCGGCGCAGCCGGTGGTGTGCCGCAGGATGACACTCCGGCAGTGGCGGCCGCCGTGCACAGTGCCACTGCGATGGCCGCGAGACCTCGGGAACCTTTGCCTGTCAACACAACCCCCACCCCTGGATCCGGTATCGGTCCCCACCCTATTGGACGCAGTCCCCCATGCTGCGCCCCGCAGGCCCGTCGACCGCTCGACTGTTCCCAGCATCGACTGGATCAGCGGTCAATTGTCCAGTTTCGCTGCAGCAGAGGCCAACTCAAGCTACCCTCCGGTTCGCCTACATCCGCGGCGTCCGGCAAGTACCGTAATAATCGGCTGTGTTCGTCGAATCCGGCCATTGGTATCGAGTGGGTGTAGGAGTGAAGAGTCGGTGAGTCCTACGGTATCTGAGTCGGAGTTCGAGGATCTGTCCCGCCGGGCCGCGATCGACGGCACCGCACCGCGAGTCGGCGCGATCATCGATCGTGGCGGGCAGATACTACTTCTCGAGCGCCACGACACCGGTCCGATCAAGGCACCGTTGAAGCTGCCCGGCGCGACGGTGATGCACGGGGAATCCCTCGCAGCGGCGGTCGCCCGTGGCGTGCTCGAGGAAACAGGGCTGATGGTCACCGGCATCCGCCACCACGTCGGGGATTTCGACTACCTGTCCCCCGACGCACACCCGGTTCGCCGTCTGCATTTCGCCGTCGATGTCGCCGCGACACACCCGATCCACCTCACCGCGCACGCCCGCTACGTCTGGGCACCACTCGACGGTGAGCTGCGGGTGACATCGTCCATCCGCGGCATCCTCGATACCTACCGCGACCTCGTCCTCGGATGAAAGCCAGGTCTCGGCGTCACTGAACAAGATCCGGGAATTCGTGGCCCGTAGTCCGGTTGTGCCAACTCATCGACACCGCCGATCAGGATCGGTCCATCTCGCGGACCTCTCGCGGCGGATCAGGGGGTGACGATCGGGAAAGCCGGATCGAACTCGTCGAGGAGCGTGCCGAAGGTGGCGAGGACCGCCGGATCGCCCGTGATCGTAATCTTGCCGCGACGAGTCGAACAGGATGTGGATCGGCATGGCCAGGATAGTGTCCTGGCTGGCGGCCGACCGGCGAGAACGCCGCGTCATCGAACTCCGCCGCGTGCTCGGCCCGTCATCGGTCGATGGCCAGGTACTGCGATTCCTGGTATTCCTCCAGCCCGGTGCTGCCACCTTCCCGGCCCAGCCCGGAGGATTTCATCCCGCCGAAGGGTGCGGCCGGGTCGGAGATCGCACCGGTGTTCACGCCGACCATGCCGGTCTGCAGGCTTTCGGCGAATTCGAGGGTGTCGCTGAGGTTTTCGCCGAAGACATATCCGGCCAGGCCCGAGTCGGTGTCGTTGGCCAGTTGCAGGGCAACGGCCGGGTCTGTGAAGGTGCGGATCGCGGCGACGGGGCCGAACACCTCCGAATCCCAGAGACGGGTTCGGGTATCGACGTCTGTCAGGACCGCGGGTTGCAGGAAGTGGCCAGCACCTGCGGTGTCGGTACCGACGGTGTGCAGGTGTGCGCCCTGGCCGACCGCTTCGTCGATGAGCGCGGTGATCCGCCGCACCGCCGCGTCGTCGATCACGGGTCCGATGCGGGTGGCGCGGTCGAGGCCATCGCCCACCGGCAGCGCGGAAACGGCGGCGAGGAACCGCTCGGTGAACTCCGCTGCCCGCGATTCGTGGACCAGGAAGCGGTCGGCGGCCACGCAGGTCTGGCCGGCGTTGCGCAGTTTGGCGAGCACCGCGCCGCCGACGGCCTTGTCCAGGTCGGCGGACTCCAGGACGACGAAGGGAGCGTTGCCGCCGAGTTCCATCGAAACCCGCAGGACTCCTTGCGCGGCTTGCGTCAGCAGCGTTCGGCCGACGGCAGTGGAACCGGTGAAGGTGAGCTTGCGAAGCCGCCGGTCGGTGAGAATCCGCGCCGACACCAGCGGCGCGCGCGAGGTGGTGACACAGTTGACGACGCCCGGCGGCACGCCTGCCTCCGCCAGAATCTGCATGAATGCCACTGCGGTGAGCGAGGTTTGGGGTGCGGGCTTGAGAACGACGGTGCAGCCCGCGGCGAGTGCGGGGGCCACCTTGCGGGTGACCATGGCCAGGGGGAGGTTCCACGGTGTGATCGCGAAAACCGGGCCCACCGGTTGTTTGCGGACCGCGATCCGGCGACCTCCGCTCGGTGCGCGGAAGTACGCTCCGCTGCCACGGGTGGCTTCCTCGGCGAACCAGCGCAGGAATTCGGCGCCATAGGCGACTTCGCTGCGTGCCTCGGCAAGCGGTTTGCCCATTTCCAGGGTGATCGTGTGGGCGATCCGTTCGGTGTCGGCATGTAGCAGGTGGAACGCGCGCGCCAGGATGTCGCTGCGGTGGCGCGGATCGGTGGCCGCCCAGTCCTGCTGGGCGGCCGCCGCGGCGTCCAACGCGGCCGCGGCTGTCCTGTCGTCGCCGTCGGCGACGGTCGCGATCTCTGCGCCGGTGGCGGGATTGCGCACTGACATTGTCGCCGTGCCGTCGACCCAGTCGCCGCCGATGAACTGGGCGACCGGCAGGTCGGAAAGGGTGGATGTCATCGCGGCTCCATGTCGGGTTCGAAGACGATCACCTGACGCACCGCCGCGCCGTCGGCGAGTTGATCCATCGCCTCGTTGAGGTCGTCGAGTCCGATGCGGGCGGAGATCAGTTTCTCGACCGGCAGCCTGCCTGCCCGCCACATCTGCTCGTAGCGCGGGATATCGCGCGCCGGTACCGCCGAGCCCAGATAGCTACCGACCACGGTGCGGGCCTGCGCGGTGAACAGCAGCGGCGACAGCGTCACGGTGGCCGACGGAGCCGGCAGACCGACGGTGACAGTGGTTCCTCCGGCAGCGGTGGCCAGGAAGGCGGTTTCGAACGCGTCGGGATGACCGGCGCACTCGATCACGTAGCGCGCCCGAATTCCTTGCACCGCAACCTGTTCGGGCGTGTAGGTTTCGGTCGCGCCGAGGTCGCGGGCGGCCGTGAGCTTGGCGGGCAGACGGTCGACCGCCACGATGCGCCGCACCCCGATCGCGGAGGCGGTGAGCAACGCGGCCATGCCGACGCCGCCCAGTCCCACAACCATCAGGTCGTCCTCCGGCCCCGGGTCGGCGACATTGAGCACGGCGCCGCCGCCGGTCAGGACGGCGCACCCCAACAGTGCCGCGACCTCCGGCGGCACGTCGCGGCCGACCGCGACGACCGAAGCCTGGTCGATCACCGCGTGCGTGGCGAACCCGGAGACGCCGAGGTGGTGACGCACGGGCCGGCCGGCCCTGGTCAGTCTGCCGGGGTGGTGCAGGAGCTCGCCTGCCGTGTTCGACCGGGTTCCTTCGGTGCAGGGCAGTTCACCGCCGCGGGCACACGCAGCGCAGCGCTCGCACCGCGGCAGGAACGACATGACCACCCGGTCGCCCACTGTCAGGTCGTCGACCTGGTCGCCGAGTGCCACCACGATGCCCGCCGCCTCGTGGCCGAGCAGCATGGGCAGCGGCCGCTCCCGATTGCCGTCGACCACACTGAGATCGGAATGGCACACACCGGCCGCTTCGATCCTGACCAGTACCTCGGTCGGACCCGGCTCGTCGAGTTCGAGGTCGTACACCCCGATCGGGCGCGACGACGCGAAGGGCCGCGGCCGGTCGGGGTGGTCGAGAACGGCGCCACGGATACGCATCAGATCTCTGCTTTCCGGTGCTCGCCCAGGGGGCCCGACAGGTAGCGCAGGTGATCGTTCGTGTCGCCCAGGGTGTGTTCGATGGTGGTGAGCCGGGCGGTGTAGTGCCCGACCGGGTATTCGGCGGTCATGCCGATTCCGCCGTGCAGCTGGATGGCCTCTTGGCCGATGTGTTTGCCGGAGAGGTCGATTCGCCGTTTCGCACGGGAGGCCACCGTCGGATCGACGACGCCGTCCGCCAAGGACATCGCCGCGTACAGGTTCATGCTGCGGGCCAGTTCCAGCGAGACGTACATGTCCGCCGCCCGGTGGGTGAGGGCCTGGAAGGTGCGCAGCGCGACACCGAACTGCTTGCGGGTCTTCAGATACTCGGTGGTGAGTCGCAACGCCTCGGCCATCGCACCGACCGCCTCGGCGCCCAGTGCGGCCTGCGTCGTGATCACGGCTTCGTCGATGATCGCACCGGCATCGAGATCGGTGCCGAGCAATTCGGCGGGTGCACCACGGAATTCGATCTCGGCGCCGCTACCTCCGTCGTAGGTGCGGTAGGCGGTGCGCACGACCGCTGTCTCCTCGGCATCGACCAGGAACAACGCGGTCTCGCCGGTGGGTACCACGGCCGAGACGATCAACCGGTCGGCCCGATCTCCGGAGGGCACAGGACTTTTGCGACCGGTCAGCGTCCACCGGTCACCATTGGCGACGGCCAGGGTTTCCGAACGCGTGTCCGGCCAGCGGACGCCGGGCTCGGCGTGGGCGAAGGCGAACAGCTGCTCGCCGTCGACGATTCCGGGCAGCAGGGACGCACGCTGGCCTGCCGT
The DNA here is from genome assembly GCF_042668615.1 of Nocardia sp. NPDC057272. Classification (NCBI taxonomy): domain Bacteria; kingdom Bacillati; phylum Actinomycetota; class Actinomycetes; order Mycobacteriales; family Nocardiaceae; genus Nocardia; species Nocardia sp. NPDC057272. Next base: position 43,669 of record NZ_JBHUYK010000019.1, read on the forward strand.
GCCGGCCCGGCCGATCACGAGGGCGGGCAGCAGGGCGCAGTCGAAGATCGGCTCGGGGGCCAGGGTGCGGCCGATTTCCTCGAGGGCAAGCATCGTTTCGATCGGGCCGCCGCCGACGCCGCCGTCCTCGGCGGACACGGTCAGCCCGAGCAGACCGACCTCGGCGAAGTCCGCCCACACCTTCGGATCCCAGCCGGGAGCGTCGGCGATCACCTCCGCGCGGCGTCCGGGGGTGTAGTGGCGGGTCAGCACGCTGCGCACCGTGTCGCGCAGCAGGGTCTGCTCAGGGGTGAAGGTGAAATCCATGGCGGTTACTCACAGTCCGAGGATCGTCGAGGCAATGATGGTGCGCTGCACTTCGTTCGATCCTCCGTAGATGGAAGTCTTGCGGTAGTTCAGGTATCCGGCGATGGTGCGACGCGCCCAGTCGTCGGTCTCCCCTACCCGGGCGACGGCAGCGGGGCCCGCGATATCGACGAGCAGTTCGGTGACGGCCTGCTGCAGTTCGGTGCCGCGCAGTTTGAGGATCGACGAGACGGGATTCGGAGCGCCGCCACTCGAACTCGCCGCGACCCGCAGCTGCACCAGCTCCAGCGCCAGCAGCTCGTTGTCGAGATCGGCGATCCGGGCGGCGAAGCTCGCGTCGTCGAGGATCGTGCCGGTGCCGAGCCGGGTCCGGGCGGCGTATTCCTTCGCCAGCTCCAGGCGGACCTTGGTCTGCCCGACCGCGGCAATGCCGGTGCGTTCGTTGCCGAGCAGGAATTTGGCGTAGGCCCAGCCGTGGTTCTCCTGGCCGACCAGCTGATCGGCCGGGACGCGCACGTTCTCCAAGAAGACCTCGTTGACCTCGAAGCCGCCGTCGATCAGCTCGATCGGCCGCACCGTCACGCCGGGGGTGTCCATGGGAAACAGCAGCATCGAGATGCCTGCCTGCTTCTTGGGCGCGGTGGGGTCGGTGCGGACCAGGCAGAACATCCAGTCCGCGCTCTGGGCGGCGGTGGTCCAGGTCTTCTGCCCGTTGACCACATAGTGATCACCGTCGCGCACCGCGACGGTACGCAGCGAGGCCAGGTCGGATCCGGCGTCGGGCTCGGAAAAGCCCTGGCACCACCAGATGTCGAGGTTCGCCGTCGCGGGCAGGAATCGCGCCTTGAGCTCCGGCGAACCGAACTCGGCGAGTACCGGGCCGATCATGTTCGTGTTGAAGGTGAGTGGCTCCGGCACCGAGGCGAGCTGCATTTCGTGATGCCAGATGTGGTGCTGCACGGCCGACCAGTCCCGGCCACCCCACTCGACGGGCCAGTGGGGTACGGCCAGCCCGGCGGCGTTGAGGATGCGCTGAGTGGTGACGAAGTCGTCCTTGCTCAGCTCGTGCATGTGTCGGTTCCGCCCGCGGATGTCTGCGGGAATCTCACGGCGGAAGAAGGCGCGCAGCTCGTCGCGGAAGGCGAGCTCGTCCTCGGTGAAGGCCAGTTGCATGGTCCAGTATGTTACATAGAGTTCCCTGTGTATCAAATGGAGGTAGGGACCCGGCCATGAGCACTTCCTTCGCGACGTCCCGATCCAGCAGCATGCAGCGCGGTCGGCTCGTCACCGCCGCGCGGACAACGTTCACCGCGCACGGCTATCACGGCACCACGATGGACACCGTGAGTGCCGCCGCCGACGTCACCAAACCTGTTCTCTACCGCCACTTCTCGACCAAGAGCGAGCTCTATCTCGCGGTGATCCTGGAGTACCTGGACGACCTCGCCGGCAGGCTGCGCAACGCCCACGACGCGGCGACCTCAGACGTCGACCGGGTCCGGCATTGCGTGGGGGTTCTCTTCGATCTCGTCGAGTCCGGCCCGCACTCCACATCAGAGCTGGTTTTCGGTGCCGGTGCCGTCGGCGACCACACCGTCGAGTCCCGAATCGCCACGGCACGGGCGGAGTTCGTCGATACGCTGGCCACCCACCTGCACCCGAACGAAAATCGGCCGCAGCGGACCCGCCTCCTCGCCGCCGGACTCATCGGCGCAACCCTGACAGCGGCAGACGAATGGCACCGCCTGCGGCAACCGATATCGCGACAGACGGCGCTGGACACCCTTGCCGGGTGGTACTGCGCGGGCCTGCGCGACAGTGGCGACTAGGCCCGAAGCAGGGCAGCCTGGACGCGACTCAGCCGCTCCACGTCACCTTGGAATCCAGCCACCGCGTCGTTGTACAGGAACGCTTCCCACAGCCGGACCAGGGCATAGGCGAGGGTGGCGCGATCGATCGGCGGCTGATAGCCCTGCTCCTCGGCGCGCTCGAGCAGACCTTCCACGATCGAGACCGCCGCCGGGTGCACCACCCCGTCGCTGCGGGTGATCACGCGCAGTGCCGACGTGGATTCCTGATCGAAGTAGGTGCGCAGCGAACCGTCCTCGACCAGCCAGTGAATGGCGCTGTCGAGGATCTGCACGAGCCGCTCCCCGCCGGTGGCGGTGCTGCGCCGTTCGGCGTAGGCGACCATACGCTCGAGCTGGCGCGCCAAGGCCGCTCCGAGCAGCCCGTCCCGGGAACCGAACCACCGGTAGATACTGGTGCGGCCCAGGCCGAGTTGGGCGGCAATGGCATTCGCGTCGACTCGATTACCCGCCAGGAAGACCTGCACGGCGGCGTCCAGCACGTCGTCACGGCTCGCCGCGGCCGGGCGGCCGGGAGCTCGGGTTCCTTCGGTGCGTGCCACGCCGACAGCATAGAGCGCGTCAGGGAACGGGCTATGCGCCGTCGCTGTCATCGCGCAGAGAACGGATCATGCTCCGCAGAATCCGGAACGCGCCCGACTGCTCGGCTTCGGTCATGCCGGCCAGCATTCTGACCTCGACGGACCGGACCGCCACGCTCGCCTGCTCGAGGCTTCTCCGTCCGCGAGGTGTGAGCCGCGTGGGAAGAACCTTCCCGACGGGCGCCTCCGCGGGCCTGGTCACATAACCGTCTCGTTCTAGGGTCTGGAGCAGCACGTTCATCGTCTGCCTGGTGACGAACGCGCCCCGCGCGAGCTCGGAGTTCGACAAGCCCGGTCGCTGAGCCAGCAGCTCGAGGCAGGAGTAGTGCGTCACGCTCATCCCGAGCGGGCGCAGCACTTCCTCCATGGCGATGCGGAGCGCGCTCGACGCCTCTTTCAGCAGGTAGCCCAGTGACGTCTCCAGATCGACTCCGTCTTGACTCATGTCAGTATTCTGACATAGATTGGTTCGTGTCAGGATACTGACACGACCGCAAAGGAGTTCACCATGCCCGCCACCGGCCCCGACTTCCTCTCACTGCAAGCACGCGACCTCGGTGTTTCCCAGGCGTTTTACGAGCAATACCTCGGCCTCGTCCGCTCACCGACCGGCCCTCCGCACGCCGTAGTCTTCGACACGAAACCGATCGCGTTCGCACTCCGCGACATCGTTCCCGGCACCGATCTCGCCTCCGTGCCCCAGCCCGGCATCGGTGCCGCGATCTGGCTCCACGCCACAGACGTCCAGGCCGTTCACGATGCTCTCGCCGCCGACGGCCACACCATCGTCTCCGCACCGATCGACGGCCCCTTCGGCCGAACCTTCACCTTCGCCGACCCCGACGGCTACCACATCACTCTCCACGACCGCACCTGACGGCCGGCCGATCTCCGGCTCCCGGAGCCCTGGTTCACCCCAGGAGCTGGGTCATCCTCGTGTGACGAATCGCCCGAGCAGGGGCACCGCTTCGCCGGGATGCTTGGCGTCGAAGCCCTCGCCGAGGGCTTGCAGCTGCCAGTCTCCGTCGCCGCGAAAGACCTTCGCCATGGCCATCGCGGTGCACCGCATCCCGCCGGTCAGCGAATATCGGGCCAGTTCGGTATCGGTCGTGTTGTCCACCAGGCGACAGAACGCGTTGACGACCTTCTCGAAAGTGTGTCCCTGGTAAGAAGTCACGATGAACAGCAAGGTGGTGACGTGCGCCGGGACGCGGGTCAGGTCGACCAGGATCACCTCGTCATCGCCCTCGCCCTCACCGGTGAGGTTGTCACCCTGGTGCCGGATCGATCCGTCCTTGGACACGAGCTGCCCGTAATAGGCGACGTCGACCAGATTTCGGTCGGCGAACATCGCCACCCAGGCGTCGAGGTCGATCTCGATCGCACGGCGCCCGAACAGCCCGCCACGCCGGATCGGATCCCAGCCCAACCCCATCCGAATGAAAGTCAACGCGACGCCTCCGTCTTTGCGCAGCGTGACCCGCTGCCCTTTCGACAGGCTGACGGGTCGATTCTTCGACAGCCCGACCTCACCGGCGGAGACCGGTGGCGTCGCGCTCGGCGGTGGCGGGTAACCGGCAGACGCTGGAAGTGGCGGCGGATAGCTCTGGTCTGGTGTGGCGGGGTGGGCCGGCGGCGGAGGGTCATCGACTGTGACGCCGTGGTCGGTGGCCAAGGCGGCGAATCCCCCCGCGTAGCCCTGTCCGACCGCGCGAACCTTCCAGCTGCCTCGGCGACGGTAGAACTCGACCGCGATCACAATGGACTCGATCGTCAACCCGTCGATCCTGTACTCGTACAACCGAATACCGGTTCCGTCCGTCACGAACACCGACGGGGCCGCGATCCGTCCGAACGTCGCACTCGCGTCGTCGAGGGTGATCACCACTCGGATCTGGGCGACATCGGCCGGGACCTGATCCAGCGAAACCGCCAACCCTGAGGGTCGCCCCGGCGAGGTCGGTTGCAGGCGAACACCGGGCCCCGCCGGCTGGTTGTAAAAGACGAAGTCTGCGTCCGAGCGAACCTTGCCCTCGTCGGTGACCAGTAGCGCCGACAGGTCCGCGGCCGCATCGATCTGCACCGCGACCACGACATCGTGGACGGTCAGCGGGCTGTTCTGCCCTTTCGACAGACTCGTCGACACCGTTGCGCCTCTCACCCCCGACGAATACTTGCTTCCACTGTACGAGAAACCATTTCGCGACAAGGGGTGAAAGCTCAACGCCCACAACACCGCCGAGGCGTCGATCGATCGCGGATAGGCTACGGCCATGCATGAACTGGGGACAGGGTTCGGTTACTTGTGGAGCGGGCAGCGGTGGGTCGCGAGCCACGGTCGCTGGTTCGGCTTCGGGCTGTTGCCCGGACTGGTCACGTTGGTCCTCTACGTCGCGGTGTTCACCGGAGCGGCGTTCGGTGTCGGGGACTTCACCGCATGGATGTCGCCGTTCGCCGACGACTGGAACTCGCCGTGGCGCGGGCTGTTTCGTGGGTTGCTGGTCGTGGTGTTGTTCGGGTTCGGCGCCCTGGTCGCGGTGGTGGCGTTCACCGCGATCACGTTGGTGATCGGGCAGCCGTTCTACGAGCGGCTGTCCGAGCAGGTCGACAGGTCGGAGTCGGCGAACGGCACTGCGCCGGAGTCGGGCAACGGGTTCGGGCGGGATCTGTGGATATCGACCCGCGACAGTGTTCGTCTGCTGATCAGAGTCCTGGCCTGGGCCGTGCTGTTGTTCGTTCTCGGGTTCATCCCCGTGCTCGGCCAAACCGTCGTTCCGGTGATCGGGATCGGCGTGACCGCCTTCTTCCTCGCCCAAGAACTCACCGCGGTGGCGTGGCAGCGTCGCGGCGTCGAGCTGCGCGAACAACTGGCCGTCTTGCGCGGACGACGCATGCTCGCCTGGGGCTTCGGTGTTCCACTCGCCATTGTCTTCCTGATCCCGTTCGTGGCCGTGCTGCTGATGCCCGGCGCCGTCGCGGGTGCGACGCTCATGGTGCGCAGCCTGAGCGAGGAGAACCGAGCGGACGGTAAACCACTGGTCGGCGAAGCGATGACGACACCGCCCCGATAACCGCGCCTATCGGGCGCGACCGCAATTCGAGCAGAACAGCGCGCCTGGACCGACCTGGGAACCGCAACCTTGGCAATCGCTGCGGATGTCGAGCGCGCTGCCACAGGATGGGCAGAACCGGCCACCGTCAGTGGCCGCGGCGCAGGTGGGGCAGGCGACCCGCGCGGGAGTACCGAGGTCGTGTTGTCCTGCCCACTCCTGACGTTGAGCCGCCTGGTGGATCTGCGCGCCACGGGCGGCGGCCTGCGCTTGCGCGATCTGGTGCCCCACCTGCGGCGAACAGTTGGTGCACTGTCCGACATGGTCGTTCCAGCAGATCCGCGCACACGTCCACGAACCGCAGCCCGCGCACAGACGGAACTCGCGCGCTACCTCGTCGACGGCCTTGGCGAACGCAGCGTCCTTGGTGCTCGACGCGGAGCCGCCCCAACTGTTGGAGTAGCTGTCCGCGGCCGAAGATACCTTGTGGAGGAGAGGGATTCGGTCCCCGAGCAGATCACGCATCGAGCGCAGCACACCGCGACCCCGAGACAGGTAGTTCTGCTGGAACGCTGACCGGTGGACGGTAGTGCAGCGTTCGCAGCGGAACTCCCACTGGAAACCGTTGTCGTTGGACTGGTCGGAACAGTTGCTGGTGAAGACCACCGGTGCGGCCATGTGTGTTCGGTTCCTCTTCCGGCGCGGGAGTTTCGGCGTTCGCCGATTCCTTATCGCCGGGGGCCGCGAAGAACGCAACACAACCGCACGACGGCCGGATCAGTCCTTGACCAGCTGGGTGCCACCCGCGAACTTGTCGTGCCAGCCTTGTTTGCTCGGGCTCGAGCTCACCGTGACCGCGATGCCGATGGCCGCGATGAACCACAGCAGCCCGCCCAGCCAAGGAATCAGGTTCAGCAGCATGTAGGCGTTGCGCTTGGCCGATTCGACGAGATCGGGCTCGGCCGCGCCGCCCGCACCGTCAGCGGGTGCTGACGCAGACCACGTAGCGGCGCTGGTCGTAGACGACACCGCGGTCGCCGATCGTGCAGACGTTCACATCCGTGGTGTCATGCCGGATCTCGAGGACGCGGACCCGACCAGGGATGTCGGCGGCGCAGTCCACGTGTCTCGCCGCGTCCCCCTCCATGTCCAGGCATTCCCCGACAGTCCAGTCGATATCCAGGCAGAGGGTCTGGTCCACGCCGCCGGGCAGCGTCCGAGGTTGGGCGCGGTCGACATCGCCCGGGCAGTGTCCGCCCGCCGACGCCAATTCCGTCACCTTGTAGCGGGAGTGGATGTCGCCGCACGAGACCTGGCGAATATCGTCCGGACTCGCATTCAAATCCACACAATCGCCGGCACGCAGTTCCACCCAGGGAATCTTCGTCGCGGATTTTGTCAAAGTCGACACGACGCTGCCAGAAACATCGGTAATAGTTCCCAGCGGTTGAGTTGCCGAAACCTCGGTCGGCGAAGTTTTTTCAGCGGAGGCATTGTCGGGCTCGTCGGGCTGCTCGGCCGCGAACCCCACGACGACGGAAAGCGCCAGGTAGAACACTCCTGCCAGGGCAAACACTGCCCCCATGGACACACCGAGCAGGGCTAGGTTTCTCCGACGTGCCATCTGTGTTGTCCTACTCATCCGCTGGACATCCCCGACCGACGTCCCACTCGCCTGACAGTTCTTACACGGCACACACGAACGTGTCGAATTGTGAATATTAGTATTTTAACAATGCGAATTACTGGTCCACCGCCCAATTCGGCACGGTTCACCGACTGCCGGAAAAGGGTGCTATTGTCTGCCCGATCTCACTGGCGGACAACACGGTTCGTGCCCCGAGCAGCGGCATGCCGTTTTGCCGCGCAATCTTTCGTGATGCGTAAAGGAATTCCCTGATGAAACTCGGTTACTTCCCCGCTGCCACGCTCCTGGTCGGCGCCGCCGTCTGGATCACCGCGGGGACCGCTGCCGCGCAGCCGGTCGCACCCCCGACCCCTGAGGCCACCACATCCGGGGTCGACCAGTCCGTGCACTACGAAGCCACCCTCACCGAGTTCTCCCGGGTGCTGACCACCACCGTCGCCGGCGGCACCTTCACCACCACCGAAGACAACACCGCGGTCACCCTCGTCGCCGACTCCGGTGCCGTCGTCACCCGTATCCCGCTCACCTACCAGATCTCCGGGAAGGAGATGCGAGTGGCGCAAACGATCTCCGACAACGGCCATCATCTCGTCCTCGCCCCGCAGGCGAGCGCCACCGGCATCGGCGAGATGCAGACCATCAGCCCCATGTCCCAGCTGACCAACGAGATCAACCGCAACGTGGTCGGCGTCGTCGCAGGCGGCATCCTCGGCGGCCTCATCGGCACAGTCCTCGGTTTCGGCTTCCTCAGCATCATCACCGGCCCCGTCGGCCTGGTCCTGGGCGCCATCGCCGGCGGCTACGCCATGGGCGGCCAGCCCTTCCTCGACGCCGTCACCGCCGCCGTCAGCGGCCAGCCCTGATCTACCGACGCTCCCGGCCGCGGTATCCCGCGGCCGGGCGTTCTGACCAGCCGAGTCGTTGTGGTCGGGTACCGGTCAACGGATAGCCGGGTACTGGCCAGAGCGCCAATCGGACAGGCGTAGACGGATCGCGTCGACCATCGGGAGCGCGTCGGTGTCCTCGGGAACGAACCAGGCAACCTCGTGCGACTCATCCGACGAGCGCAGCTGACCCCCGGTCGCCTTGCCGAGCAGACAGATCGAGAACTCCTGACGCACTTCGCCGTCCTCATAGGCAAACACGTGGCGGGGGTCTGTGTAGGTGCCGACCAGCCCGACGACTGCGATATCGATCCCGGTCTCTTCCCAGGTCTCGCGGATGCCGCACCCGGCCAGCGACTCACCGAGTTCCATCTTCCCACCCGGCAGTGCCCACATGCCGTTGTCGACCCGGCGTTGCAGCAGCACGCGCCCCCGGTCGTCGACAACGACTACAGAGGCGGCAGGAACCAGCGAGTTCGCAGCTGGCGCGTTGGGATCATCTTGGTAGTCAATCCTGCCCATGTCTTCAGCCTTCCCAAATGTCGCGACCACGAGACCAGAGTTCTTCGACGTGCTCGGTGAATCGGTCGAACATGCCGTCTGGTTGCTCGCGCCGCAGGTGCATCATCGGCGAATCGTGGCCCACCCGCCGCGCGAGGATCGGCGTGACGATCATGTCGTTGTCGAACCTGAACACCGAGATGTTCACGTGCCCTGTCTCGTATCGGGCTTCGAGATTGTCGGTACCCCGGATCCTTCCCAGTTCGCCGACGGTCACCGCGATACGTGCCGACAACGTCAGCGGTACCGACTCCTCACCTTCACGGTCGCGGGTTACCCGGTGTTCCGGATCGCCAATCAGGAACCGCACGTGGCAGCCATCGGCAGCCTTGCGCTGGAGAACCCGTCCGAAATTGGCGTGCTCGAGCCACAGGAAGTAGTTGGTGTATCCGGCGAATGTGAGTTCTGTTCGAGCGTTGCTGATCAGCGACCGCCATAGCGATGCCGGAGCGGCAGACCGGTACGGGTACACCTGCACGACCTCGCGGTCCGGGCCTGATTTCACTTGCAGCCGAACCGAAGAGGGCCATAGTTCGCTCTCGCTCGCTCCGAGCAGCTCGCACACCCGCCAACGGTGCTTTGCGTGCGGAACTCGGGCAGAGTTCGATATCCACCGAGCAACTGTCTTCGCGTCGACGTCGCACGCTTCGGCTAGCTGCTGTTCGGTGAGCTTCGCCGCCGACATCGCCTGTCGTAGACCGTGGTTCATGCTCTCCACTCCACTCAGAGGGACGAACTGGTGGACGTATCGTAAACGTCCCAAACGTCCCCAGGGCGCGGTGTAAACGACCCTTTCACTGATTGACCCTTAGAGCGGAGCGAGGAGATCTCGCAAGACTGGGCCGCCCGGATGATCTGACTGATCGGTTGTCCGGGCGGAGCCCGCCACCAGGACGAGGGGGAGCCATGCCACTACCCGAACGTACACCCGAGACCAAACGCCCGTACCCGACCGATGTTGCGCCACCGACCGTGATCCGTCGGCTACTCGCAGCGCTCGACGCCTGGCCGACCAACAAGCAGACCTCATGACCGGCCCGATGAAAGCCAGGCTGGACGCACTGCGCGAACGTGCCGCGCTCCGTTCGATGATCGTCAAGCCAGCGCCGGAGGGCTGGGTGCTCGCGACCCCATTCAGGGTGGTCTGCCTCGGCACCCTGGCCAATGTCGCCGACTGGCTCGAAGCTGCCGAGCAGCGCGATCATGCGTCGCTCCCGCTTACCGCGATCGGTGAACGAGCAGACGGATGACCGCCTTCATGTGGGTTCTTGTGTTCGGCATTCCGACGGGTGCCCTGCTGGCTGCGATCTTGTGGCCACAGAGATGACTACCTACGCCACCGCCCTGAAGAGCGACCCAAACGGGGGGCGGACCGGATACTGGACGCTGCGCGTTGGTCTTCGGCTTGTTCTGGGATTGGGCACCCACAGCCGCGTCGATCATCGCAACCCGATACGGCCAGCCGTTCACGCACAGAGGCTCACAGATCAAGGGTGAGCCGAGGGAAAGTCGACAACAACTATGCATTCGCCGTCGTAACTGTCGAGGTCGTCGGCCAGCCAGCTCTCATCGGGCCGGATCTTATGAAACCTGAACGTGCCATTGGTTTCGTTGGTCGCGATGATGCATCGCAGCGGAATCGACGCGTCGAGTGCACCAGCCAGTCGCCCGACCTCCCGAGCCAGTGCGATCCCATGCCGAAGCAGGGTTCGCTGCGCCTCGACGCTGACGATCGACCCTTCGGCGTACGCAGTCTCAACGGGCACAAAGTCTTCGAGATGGAAGCTGGTATATGTACATTCCCAACCGGTTAGATCGAAAGCCTGCCCCGGCGCGTTGTCAGCGTGCGCGGGAACCGGACCCCAGCACACCACCTCGCCGCGGCATTCGATCCCACCGTCCACCCTCTTCCGCAGGCCGGCCGCCAAGCCCTCCTCTGGGTCCAGGCCGCCGAATCCGCCCCGAACACCGAGCACCCTCGTCGCTCGGTCGTTCATCATCACCGTAAGCACAACCAAAGCTATCGCTCTGACCGACGCCGACGGCACGCCGCCGAACGAAATGCTGGACGGTACCCCGTCGCACGAAGCCAGCGACGTTCCGAGTCGACTCAACAAGATTGGTAGACCACCGCTGCGCGGAGATGACGCTGTGGCCGAACTCGCGCGCTGGACCGGCAGTTCGGCCGGACATCAGTTCTCGAACTGGCCCCGGATGTGCGCGAATTCGCGTGTCGCGTCAGCTAGCGAAGCGCCCACCCATACGATCTTGCCGAAACTGTTGTCGGCCACCCACGAACACAGGGCCGTCGCGCCCTGAACGGTTTCGGCGGTGGCGCACTGGGCGATACCGCCCAACGGGCCCGCGTCGACCCTCGTCACGTCTCGGGGCGTGGTGCCGAGCGTGTCGGTCAACAGCCGGTCGAGGTTGGTCTCGGGGTTCTTCAAAGACGCGGCCACCACATGGACCATCAGCTCGGGCTGCTCGCTGGAGGCGCCGTAAGCGGCGACCACCGAGTCGACGTCCGCACCGTAGGTGCTCTTGACAGTCGCGGCCTCGCGCTGAATTTCGGGACCGGTGAGGCGCGGAAGACCCTGCAGGGCATCAGGTTCGGTCAACCGTACCGAATCGCTCTCGATACCGAACAGCGGTTTCAGGTGCTGGAGGCCACCGCCGGCCAACGTCAACCCGATCACCGCGCCGACCGCGCTCGCGATGACGATCCACCGATTCCGGCGGACCCAGGAGCGTTGATCGGGTGTCGTTCGGTCGGTGGTGTCCATGGACGTCCCTTCATGACGACGGCACCCAGACCATAACTGCCCGAGCGGAATTCAGATCATGCTTACCGAACTACTATCGGTTCGGCGACCTACCGCCACCACGATCGCCGCGAATATCGACGCCCGATGGCATGGCCCCCGCTCAAAGCGAGCGCCGGCGAATGGACCTGGTGGATTCGACCGTGGTAGGAGAGTTGTCATGTCCTCGTCATCGTCCGTTCTCCGGAGAACCGGCTCACCTGTACCCGATGTGAGCGCGGCGGGGCGGTGTCAGGGGCTGTGACCGATGTTGACGCCGATTCGACCGAGCAGACTCGTCTCACCACCGCCACGCGAACCAACCACGGGTTGGGGTACCGCTTCGATCTGGACGGGTTGCGGGGTCTCGCGATCGCGTTGGTCGTCGTCTTCCATGTGTGGTTCGGTCGTGTTTCCGGTGGTGTAGACGTCTTCCTGGTGCTTTCGGGGTTCTTCTTCACGGGCTTGCTGCTGCGTCGGGCGGAGTCGCCGGAGCCGTTCTGGGCTTGGTCGGTCGTGCGCCGCACTCTGCGTCGGCTCGGCCCGGCCATGACGGTCGTGCTGGCGGCGGTCGTCGTCGCGACGGTGGTATTGCTGCCGTACACGCAATGGTCGACAGCGGCAGCGCAGGTTCTGTCTTCGCTGTTCTACTACCAGAACTGGCAGCTCGCCCTGACCTGGTCGGACTACCTGGCCGCCGATCCTTCGGTCAGTCCGCTGCAACATCTGTGGTCGATGTCGGTGCAGGGGCAGTTCTATCTGGCCGCGCTGCTGACGGTCGCGGTTATCGCCTGGTTGTGCGCGCGGCTCTCACGACCTGGTCGGATTCGCGCGACCACCGGCGCTGTCGTGGTCGCGGTGTCGGTGGTTTCGTTCGTCTACGCCGCCGACGGCGTCGCCACGAACCAGGGCTGGAACTACTACGACAGCTTCGCCCGTGGGTGGGAGTTGTTGGTCGGCGCCGGGCTCGCCGTCGTCGCGCCGACTCTGATGTTGTGGCGACAGGTGCGCGTCGCGCTCTCGGTGTTCGGTGTTCTCGCTGTCGTGCTGTGCGGGTGGCTCATCATCGACGGCGCCAACCGGTTCCCCGGCCCCGCGGCCCTGCTCCCTGTCTGCGCGACGGCTGCGGTGATCCTCTCGGCGACCCAGTTGCGGGTCGCCGACTGGCCGTTGCCGAACCGGCTACTGGCGCATGCGGCCATGCGGTGGCTCGGCGATATCGCCTATCCCCTGTACCTGTGGCACTGGCCGATCCTGATCTTCTTCCTCACCGAACGCGGGAACACCCACGCCGGTCTTGTGGGCGGCACCGGGGTGATCGGGCTGTCTGTTGTGCTGGCCTGGATGACACACCGCTGGATCGAACAGCCACTGCGGCAACGCACTTCACCCGCGGACAGTACCGGTGCCGGGGACGCACGATCGCGGCATCTGGTCGCGTCTGCGGTCGCGGTGTTGCTGGTGGCGACCATCACCGTCACCGCCGGTTGGCAGTTCGCAGTGGTCCAGGTCAAGCCACCGGTCGCGGCCGGGGAGCTCGACCCGGCAAGGTACCCGGGTGCGGAGGCGCTGGCCTCCGGCGCCGCGACACCCGACGAGCCGATGCGACCCACCGTCTTCGCCGCGCCCACCGAAGTCCCCCCGCCCACGGCGGACGGATGTATCGCCGACTGGGACACCCGCGACGTCGTCACCTGTACCTACGGCGACCCGGATGCCGATCGGACACTGGCACTCGTCGGGAGCTCCCATGCCGAACACTGGCTGCCCGCGCTCCAGGTGCTCGCCACCGAACACTCGTTCCGTATCCAGGTGTACTTGAAGATGGGCTGCCCGCTCACGCTCGCCGACGACGCCACCTACAAGGGCGAGCCCATCCCGGATTGCCGGGACTGGTCCGCCGAAGTGATCGACCGCCTCGACGCCGACCGCCCCGACTGGGTGTTCACCACCGGTACCCGGCCCCGCGACGAGGGCGGCGACGAGACGCCCGCCGACTATCTCCACGTCTGGGCGGCACTGTCGGACCGCGGTCTCAACGTGGTCGCCATCCGCGACACCCCCTGGCTGCGGCGCGGAACGATCCGATACAAAGCCACCGATTGCTTGGCCGGCGGCGGGAACCGAACCAGCTGCGGCATGCGCCGCGAGGACGCGCTCGATCCGGTCAACCCAGGACTGGAACCTGCCTCGGCTTTTCCCAGCGTCTTCCCGATCGACCTGACGGACGCGGTCTGTGAACCCACGCTCTGCGCGGTGGCCGAAGGCAACATCCTGATCTATCACGACGAACACCATCTGACCGCGAGCTACTCCCGGTCGCTGGCCGGACCACTCGGACGGGAGTTGCAACCGATCCTCGGGTGGTGGTGAGGCACGCCCCCGATCCGGCTGTCCCACCTCACCGTTGACCGGCCGTGGGGGCGATACGGTGCAGATTCAGAGGCGATCGAGAGGAGAACTACCGGTGACACGTGGAGGCAAGCGTCGCAGTGCCGGTCTCAGCGTGCTCGCGGTGTTCGTCCTCGCCCTCGGATATCGCGCCACGGATCTGTCGGTACCGGCCGAGACGGTCGCCGCGGAAGCCGTGGCGATTCCGCAATCCCCGATGCGCATCAGCTACGGGAGCTCACCGGAGACATTCGGCGACCTCTATCTGCCGCCGGCATCGAACACGCGGCTGCCCGTGGTGGTGCTGATCCACGGCGGCGGATGGGCGCAGAACCGTACCCTCGCACAATTCGACGCCCATGCCCGTGCGCTGGCAGGCGACGGCGTCGCCGTGTGGAACATCGAGTACCGCCGAGTGAACGGCGGCGGCGGATGGCCGGTCACACTCACCGATGTCGACGACGCCGTCGACGCGCTGGCGAACCTCGTCGCACCACGCCTCGGTAACCTGCTCGACCTGCAGCGGGTTCACCTCGCCGGGCACTCGGCCGGCGGCCACCTCGCCGCGTGGACCGCCGGACACCGAGCAGGCGAACCACCGAGACATCCCGCGATTCGCATCCGCAGCCTCACCCTGATGGCCGCGGTACTCGACTTGGATCTGGCCGTCACCGAGAGCCAGGATTCGTTCGTCCCGAAGCTCCTCGGCGGTACGCCGGCGGAGGTACCCGACCGCTACCGCAACGCCTCCCCCATTCACCGCCTCCCGGCGAACGACACTCGCATCACCGCATTACACGGCGAGAACGACCGAGTTGTGGCGCCGCTACAAAGCCACCGCTACGTCGAAGCTGTCACCCGCGCCGGCGGCATGGCCGACCTACGAATCCTGCGCGGTACCGGACACGGTGAATTCGCCGACGCCGAGTCTTCCGCGTGGAACACAGCGCGCGACACCATCATCGGCTACGTCGGCACCAGCAACTGACGCTCCACTCGCACGACCTCCGGCACACCGTGGTGCTGACCACGTCACTCGAAGTAGACCGCATAGTCGCCGAAAGGGACCTGGCCGGTCGGGCTCGCCTTGATGGCGTCGGCGACCTGCGGGGGTATGGGAGCCCAGTGGGCCGGCATCTCGGCCGCCAGGGCCGGGTTCAGGATGTAGATCAGCGCGAAGTTCACAATCCACAGCGGCGGGGCCATCGACATGCCGACCTCGGAGCTCACTCCGCCCTTGGTGTTGGTCACCAGCTGAGCCGCGCCCGAAATCTGTTGTGCCGCGAAGCCGTAGGCAGCTTGCACTGTGTAGGCCGACCGGTAGAGCGCGACCAGAGTGCGAAACGCACCGTTTTCCCGCAGCCAGGTGCCGACGTAACCGCCGGGCGCGAGCAAGGTGTTCACCTGTCTGGTCGGCGCGTCCACGTTGGCCGGGCTCTCCAACAACCCGCCGGGGTTCACGTACAGTCCGTAGCCGGCCAGCACCGACGGCGTGCTCTGTCCGTTCACCTCGGAATAGAGAGGGCGGCCGACCGTATTGGTGAGGATCTCGACGCAGGCGACGATCACCTCGGCCGCCTCGCGGCTGCCGCCGACGCCGCCGCCGGTGCTGAGGTCACGATACTGCTGCTCGGTCAGCGCGTCGGCTCTGTCGAGACCCACCTGACCGGCGATCGTGTCGGCCAAGGCCTGACCGAGCGGCTGGTTGAGCTGGTCCGGACTCGTCAGCAGCGGTGGTGCGACGTGTTCGTAGGCGGGCGCACCGGCGAAGGGGATCGCGAATCCGGTGTCGGAGGTGTTTGCTATAGGTTGCCCGGAGACGGCCTGGGTAGCCGTCAAGGAGAGCAGGCACGCACCGATCAGTGCCAGAACCGAGATGACTCCGCGGCGGGCGGACGATCCGCGCCGATGCCCCGGCCTCGCCATCCGCGTGTTGCCCATCGTCGACCTCTCAGAGCACTGTCGTAGGAGGTGGAACCCATTTTCAAATCAGTCAAAGCCGTGCCCGGCACCCCTGTCAAGCCCCGCGCCACGTCGCGAAGAAGACGCGCGCGTCCCCCTGACCGGATCGACGGACCGGCTCACCCACTCGCGGCGATATGCCTTTGCGGATAAATTGCCGTCGAGACTTCTACTCGAGGGGAGCAGCAGCGTCTGTGTCCGGATCGCGCTGAGCGCGCTGCCGTCCGACCGAAACAATATCGGCGATGGAATCCGCGGCGGGCGGTGGCAAAAGGCGCTCGACCAGCATTATTCACGTCGCTGGCGCGCAGCCCTTCACAGAAGTTGAACATCGGTACTGTGCGTGCATGAAGCAGGAGCCATCCGGTTACGAACTCTATTTGTCGCGCACCGCCCCTGCGCGGCGCTGGGACGATCGAGACAGGGCGCTGCACAACGATTCCCGGATTGTCGACCGCTCGACTGCGGCGTTTCGAGAGGCCTACTACGCCGAGGACTCCCGGCGAGCGCGGCGAGCACAAGAGGAATTCGACGCGCGGAGTTGGGAATTCGTCATCGATCCGGCGATCGACGCGTGGGCGCGAGCATGGGTCGTCGGCGCACCGGCGGCCTTGCAGCTACGCCGGTCGACGTTTCCGGACTGGGCCGATCTGCTCGGTTTCCGCACCCCCGACTTCGAGATCGAATCGGCACTGGAAACGCTGATCAACCGTGCGGCGGCCGGCGGTCTGGTGCGCTCTCCCCACCCGGGCGTTCTCGCTACGGCCTACTCCAGTCGTCATCCGTACACCGAACTCACCGACGGAGTGGGCTACGGCTTCTATCCGGCGGACACCGAAGAGCTGATCGTCCACGGGTCGGCCGCAGTGCGATACGAGGACTTCGACAGCAGACCCGAACACGGTCCGGGTGCCGTCGTTGCCGCGATCCGAATGGTGATGGACACCTTCCGACAGCCTCGGTCTGGGCATATGCAGCCGGGGAGGTATTGGCAGCCCCCAGGTTGACGATGTCGGGGCAAACGATCCGCTCGTAACACCCGATCTCGACGACTGCCGGTCAGCTTGTCCCGGTTCGGCTGGAGGCGGCGGTGAGGCTGTGGACGAGCAGGTCGATGACGGCTCGCTTGCCCGCGTCGTCGCGCCGATGGGTGAGGAGGCCTTCGATGACGAAGGTTCCGATGGCGGTCATGGCGGCGAGGTCGGCCTCGGCGGCGCCTGCCCTGCGGAGGTCGTCGGCGAACAGGGCGTCAGCCAGCTGATGGAACCCGGCGTGCCAGGTGTCGATGACGGGAGAGACCGGGGCGCGGGTGTGCACGGTGTTGACGAGCCCGTGTAGCCGTTCCAGCTGGTCGACCACCCACAGCAGCCGGTCGTTCAGCGGCAGGCCGTCGACCGACGCGTAGGTGGCGAGCGCTTCGGCCAGGACGCGATCCAGGACAGCGATGAGCAGCTCGTCCTTGTCCTGGAAATACCAGTAGATCGTATTGACGGCGACTCCTGCGCTGCCGGCGATCCGTGCCGTGGACGCCGACTCGAAGCCGTCGTCGATGAACAGCCGTTGCGCGGCGACGATGATCTCCTCGCGCTTCTCCTCGCGGTTCTGCGGGCGTCGATTCCGGGGCACCCCATCATCTTATCTTGAGTGGTGCTCAAGAAAACGCTACGCTTCTTGAGCACCACTCAAGAACCGAGAGATGAGGTGGGTTTCCCTTGGACACCGACAGTGTGGCCGCCGAACTGCGAGAGCTGAACACCGACGGCCTGCTTGCCCTTTTCACCACTCTGGAAGCCCCCACGATCAGCGAGCTCAACGGCGAGTACGCCGCCTGGCTGCTGGCCCAGCCGAACCTGTTCGCCGAGGTGACCGGAAAGGTGGCCGTGGCCAACCCGCTCGGTCCGTGGCTGTGCAAGGCATTCCGGCCCGTCGACGAGAACGGCGGGCGCGGCTACAACACTTTCGGTGAGTTCGGCCGGGTCCGGCAGCGCTACCCGATGCGCACACTGCTGGCCCCGTCCCGCTACGACGGCGCTCCGGCCTACACGCTCATCTATCGCGCCTACACCTCGATGTGCGGGTCGCTCCATATGGTGGACGAGGTGCGGCGTGCCGCGCCCGGCGTCTACCTGGGCATGGGCACCTGGGGATTCACCGACGCCCAGCGCCGCGTGCCCCGCCCGTTCGTGCTGACCGGCCCGGTCGGCCCCTACCGCGGCGACATCGGCAATGCCCGCCGTGACTTCACACCCGGTCCCCGCGAGCTGCCCGGCCCACCCGCCTGAACACCGCCCACCTGTCGGCCCCCATCCGAAACGAAGGACCCATGACCACCTCCCCCCGCACCGCCCTGATCACCGGCGCGTCGGCCGGCATCGGCGCGACGTTTGCCCACCATCTGGCCGCAAGCGGCTACCAGCTGCTGCTCGTCGCCCGCCGAGCCGACCGGCTTCAGGAGCTCGCCACGCAGCTGACCGAACGCCACGATGTGCGCTGCGAAGTGTTCGCCGCCGATCTCACCGACCCCGCCGCACCCGCCGCGATCCTGGACTACGCCGCCCAGCAGGGCTTGGACGTCGACGTCCTGATCAACAACGCGGGCCTGTCGGGCAAGACCGCGTTCGCCGACACCCCATGGAACGCCCTGGCCGGGGAGATCCAGCTGATGGTGACCGCCCCGACCGAACTCGCTCGCCTGGTCATCCCTGGCATGAAGGAACGCCGCTGGGGCCGCATCATCAACCTGTCCTCGGTCGCGGCGTTCGCCCCGCCGGGAGCCGGTCTGCTCTACACCGGCATCAAGTCCTACGTCCTCAACACCTCACAAGCCCTCGACATGGAACTCAAGCCCCACGGCATCCATGTCACCGCGCTGTGCCCCGGCTTCACCCGCACCGAATTCCACGACGTCATGGGCACTCGCGACGCAGCCGACCACCTGCCCCGGATCCTCTGGCAGCAGCCCGAAGCCGTCGTCGCCGAAGGCTGGGCCGCGGTGATGAAAGGCAAACCCGTGTGCATCCCGGGCATCGTCAACAAGATCTCCGCCGCCGCCATGAAGCCCCTGCCCATCCGCCTGGGCTACCTCGCAGGAAAGACACTCAACCCGTTCAAGAACAGCTGAGCCTCATGCATCGAATTTGCATCGTTAGGTGCGTAGGCTGAAGGTTGTCCAACTCAGATTTCAGCTCGGCCGGGCAGCCTCGTGGGTTGTGGGGTGCGAGCGACACGATCGAGAGCGAGGGTGACCCCAATGTTCAACTTCACTGCTAGGCACGCCGCGGCCCTATTGGTAGGTGCGGGTGCGGTTTCACTGTCGGCTCTGGCCGGCGGCCCGACAGCGAATGCCGCGCCGGTCGCGGCCTGTCCGGCTCCCGGCGCTACTGCTACCCAGGCAGGCGAGGAGGGTGCGTCCTGCGCCGCGGAAAGCGAGGCCATGGGGGCGGCCGCGGCGTACGGACTCGGCGGCAACGCCGACGCCGACGCCGCGCCGACCAGCCTGTCGCTCGCGATCGCGGCGAACGGCGGCGAGGCTGCCTCCGCCTCGCAGTACCTGTCCGGACCGGCCGCGATCGCGGTGGGGCCAGGTGCCATTGCGGCCGTCACCGGCGTGCGACCGGGACTGTCCATCGGCATCGCCGGTCCCGGAGCCACGGTGACTGTCACCGGGACCTCGACGCCCACCTGCACGGGCGGGCCCGGATTCGCGGGTGACTTCCAGACCCTGCAGGGATGCGTGTCGATGGGCTGATGCCCTCGATCCGGCAAGACCCGACCAGGATCTTGCATTCCACCTGGTCGGCGGCGGGCTCGCCCGGGCGGGTCGTTCGGCGGTATTCACCGAAAGATGCAGCAGGACAGGCAACTCCAGGCAGTGCGGTGTGCTCGATGGAGAAGGTGCTTCCCGCTCCAGCGGGAAGCACCTCACCTCGGTCGAGCGCGATCAGGGGGCGAGCACGATGGTCTTCCCGGTCAGACGGCCGGCGCCCGCGTCCGCGTGCACCTCGGCCAGCTCCGCGACCGGGCGACGGTCGGCAATGTGGAGGTGGAGCTTGCCGGCGTCCACCTTGGCGACCAGCTCGCCCAGTTGGGCCCCGTCACTACGGACCCACAGACTCTCACTGCGGACCCCGCGGGCGGTGTCCTCGGGAATCGGGCCCGCCGAGCTTACGGCGATCCCGCCGTCGGCGACATAGTTCGTCAACTGTGCGAGTTCCTCGGGGGAAACGCGCACATGATTCACCACGACCTGGAACGGACCACCCACCGCGTCCGGACCGTCGGCGAGGCTGAGCGGGCCTTCGACCCGGACTGCGCCGTAGCCGCCGAGTCGGTCCGCGTGCTCCGGCGCGTCCACCGCGGTCACCTGCGCTCCCGCATCGACAGCGAGCTGCACCACCAGGCTGCCCACCGCACCCGCCGCCCCGTTGACCAGCACCGTCTGACCCGGCTTCAGCTCGGCGAGCTCGAACGCCAGCTGCCAGGCCGCGAGGCCGGTCAGCGGCAGCGCCGCGGCGTCGGCCAACTCGATCGTCCGCGGTGCCGCGGTGAGGGACTCGGCGGGAACCAGCGCGAATTCGGCTGCGCCGCCCGCGGAGTCGAGGGGCAACATCGCCACGACCCGGTCGCCGATCGCCAGGCCTGTCACGTCCGCGCCGAGTTCGACGACGGTGCCCGCCAGGTCGATGCCCGGCACATACGGCAGCACGATCGGGAGCATCTGCGCCAGATGCCCCGCGCGGATGTGATCGTCGACCGGGTTGAACGAGGTGGCGACGACCTGCACGAGTACCTGCCCGGGCGCGGGGACCGGACGTTCGACGTCGTCGTAGCGCAGGACTTCGCTGGTGCCGAACTCGTGAAAACGGATGGCCTTCATGGAACTGTCCTCCAGAGTGTGCGATCTCGTCGCCGCGGGGATGAGGCGATCGAGCGGGAAGGGAAAGTCGAACCGGCTCAGGTCAGTTGGACCGAGCGGATGGAGTTGCCCATGACCAGGCGGTCGATGGCGCTCACCGCGCTGGCGGGGTCCGCAGCGGCACCGACGGTCAGCAGCAGCGGAACGAAGTGTTCGGCCGTCGGGTGGGCGACCGCGACACCGGGCGCCTTCGTGCGGTAGTCAGCCAGAGCATCGACGTCGCCGCGGGCGAGAGCATCGACTGCCCATTCATCGAAAGCTGTTGTCTCGGTGGCGAGCTCTGGACGGCGGAAGACGGCGAAGCTATGTGTCATGAAGCCCGAGCCGAGCACGAGGATGCCTTCTTCCCGTAGCGACCGCAGGCGTGCGCCGAGTTCGAGGAGCGCGCGGGGATCGAGGCTGGGCATCGAGAGCTGGACGACCGGGACATCAGCAGCGGGGTACATGGCCATGAGCGGGATGAAGGCGCCGTGGTCCAGGCCGCGGTCGGCGAATTCGTGCACGGGTGCTGGGCCCAGCAGACCGGTGAGTCGGCGGGCGAGGCCGGTGGCGTCCGGGGTCGCGTAGGGAAGGGTCTTGTAGTGGGGGTCGAAGCCGCTGAAGTCGTAGTAGAGCGGAGTGCCTGCCACGGCCGCGGTGACCGCGGCCGGTGCTTGTTCCCAGTGGGCCGAAACAACAACGATGCCACGGGGTTTGGGCATCGACTGGGCCCAGGCGAAGAGGTCGCCGAGCCACTGCGGATCGTCGAGGGTGAACGGGGCACCGTGGCTGACGAACAGGCTCGGCAGCGGCCCGTGGGCCTCACTCCACAGGGGTTGTTCGCGCGCCTGTGGCATGACACGGGCGAGGAGGTCCGTGTAGGCGGCAGCAGGCTCGCCCGAAGCTCGGCCGTTCGCGGAGAAGCGGCGGCTTGTTGTCATCAATATCAGCTCCTTAAGTTGCCCTGGAAAGTATTTTCACTTGCCTGGGCAAGTAATAACGTAGCGCACAATGACTTGCCCAGGCAAGTACATGTTTCCTGGGCAAGTACGATGAGCGCATGAACACCCCGTCACCCTGGCTCGATGAGGACCAGCAGGAGCTGTGGCAGGCGCTCCTCACGGTCGTCACCGCCCTCCCCGCAGCGCTCGACCGTCAGCTACAACGCGACGCGGGCATCTCCAACTTCGAGTACGGGGTGCTGGCCAGGCTGTCGATGGCCGACGACGACACGATGCGCCTGAGCGACCTCGCCCGGGTCTGCGACAGCACCCAGCCCCGGCTGTCGAAAGCCATGGACCGCTTCGAAGCCCGCGACTGGGTCACCCGCCGACCCGATCCCAGCGACGGCCGATACACCTTCGCCACCCTCACCGACGGCGGCCGCCGCAAGCTCGCCGACAGCGCCCCGGAGCATGTGGCGCAGGTGAAGCGGCTCGTGTTCGATCCACTGACCGCCGCTCAGCGCCGCAACCTCGGGACCGCGCTCACCCGCATCGCCGCCACCGTGCGCGGGGAACTCGAACAGGACTGAACCGCCTCAGTCCCCCATCCCGCAAAACCCGATGGGACGACCGGCCCCAACCCGACACCGGTCCTTCGGACGAGCCACAACCCGGACCACCCGACAGGCCGAACCCCACACCCGCCTCCGCTATTGCCGTCGGCCCCGGCCGCTGCGCCGGGTTTGATGCGCTCCCCCGCCTGCCACACCCAGCATGGCCACGACGACCTCGTGTGAAGTTCGGCGAGAATGACTCATATGCACATTGACGACCTCGCCGCACTCGTGGAGCGCACGACGCCGCGGCTGGGCTCGACCAAGTTGGTCGCCGTGGACGGCCCCGGCGGTGCGGGGAAGTCCACCCTTGCCGCGCAGCTCGCCGCCGCGTGCACCGCGACACTGCTCCATACTGACGATTTCGCGTCTTGGGACAATCAATTCGATTGGTGGCCTCAGCTCGAGCAGCAGGTCTTGTCGCCGATCGCTCTTGGACGAGCCGGCAGGTACCAGCGCTACGACTGGGACACCAAGACTCTGGCGGAATGGCGTGACGTCGCCCCGCCTGCTGTCCTGATCCTCGAAGGTGTATCGGCCGGCCGTGCCAGTGTGCGCGAACGATTGTCGCTATTGGTCTGGGTTCAGACCCCGCCCGCAGTGAGACTCGCCAGAGGGCTCGATCGCGATGGAGACGGTGCGCTATCGCAGTGGCAACGTTGGATGGCCGAAGAGGACGTGCACTTCGCCGCCGACCGAACACAACAACACGCTGATGTCATCATCAGCGGACAGGCAATTCACCTACCTGAACCGTCGCAGGTTGAAGACCGCTTCCTTCCTCGAGGACGATGATCACCATGTCCAGGCGAGTCCGGAAAGTCCGCTGCCGCAGTGAAGACCGCCGAGCAGCTCGGGGTCGAACAGGTGCGTCGGGAGAACAGAGAACGCCTCTCGGCAGGCGTCCAGGTGAGGTCGAGGGCGTGCTCAGCTACCTGTAGGCGGCTGGCCGGAGCGCGCTTCGCGAACTGCTCGACGCTTGAGCAGCGCGCACCGCAGCAGGTACACGGGGCTGGGTGGCAGCCAGCCGAGTTGCTTGGCCATACCGAGGTCGTCGCGATTGGCCCAGTGTTCGATGATCTTGCCCGCACGCAGGCGGAACCAGTGCGATTCGGTCATCGCGAAGGATTTGCCGGTGGGTGCGAACGCATTCTCCACCGCACCGGATTCGGTGTAGAAGACGAACGGTCCGATCTGGCGGCCGTGCATCGTCGCGTAGACGGTCACCAGATCGTCTTCGACTGTCGCGGAATGTATGTCGTAGGACATGTCGGCGAACGCGTCGCGCAGCCACTCGGCCAGCGCGTAGAGCCCCTCGGGGCCGTTGCCGCGGGCCCAGGGCGGTGCCGCTCTGCGTTCGTGGCTGAATCCGTCGGGGTGGGTGACTTCGGCGAGGTCAGCGATGCTGCCGTCCACCATGAGGTGGATGCCGTGGATCGCCACGGACTTCGGGTCGCTGGTCACTGCGGTGGGGTTGATGGTGTTCATGACGGCTCCCTGCTATACATCTCCAATTGGGTAAAGTCGAACTGTATCTAAAATTATTGGACTGGTGATGACGGAAGTCAAGAGGCGTTACGACGCATCGCGCCGCCGTGAGCAGGCACGGGCACGCCGCCATGCGATGGTGACAGCGGCCCGGGAATTGTTCGACCGTGATGGTTTCCGGTCGACGACGGTCGCTGCGATCGCGGAGCGGGCGGGGGTGTCGGCGGAGAGCGTGTACAAGGCGTTCGGCACCAAGGCGGCGCTGGCCAAGGCGGTTTTCGATGTCGTGATCGCCGGCGACGACGAGGAGATTCCCGTCTATCAGCGGCCGGAGCAGCAGGCGATGCTCGCCGAACCCGACGTGCGCCGCAAGATCGAGATGTTCGTTCACGGCCTGGCCCAGCGGCAGGCGCGGTCGGCCGGCGTGCAGTTCCTGATCCGCGATGGTCGCCACGTCGACGACTCGCTCGTCCCGGTGTGGGACAAGCTGGCCGAAGAGGGACTGGTCGGGATGACCATGCTGGGCAGGCACCTGCTCGAGACCGGGCAGTTGCGCGACGGGATCGACCTGGACGAGGTGCGCGACGTCTTGTGGAACTACCTCGCCATCGATACCTACGAACGGCTGGTACTCGCTCGGGGGTGGTCCCAGCAGCGGTACGCGGACTGGGTCGCGCGCGCCATCATCGCCGCGATCACCTGAGGTGAGTACTCAGCCGACGCCTTTGCCGGCCGTGCCGCCGTCACCGCGCTCGTCGAAATCGACTGCGCACCCAGGCAGGTCGACTCGGAGCTCTGCCACGGCGCCGGATTCGTCGTGGCGCCTGTACCTGGAGAACCCCGGTGTCGAATGTCGGATCCCACCCGATCGCATCCTCACCTGACCGCATCGCAGCCACCGATGTCACCGGAGTTACTCGTGGAGCGATGCGGTCGACTGGCGAGGTCCCGAGGATCGAGGGAGATCGGCGCGGCTAGGGCAGCGACGCGCAGTTCACCGGAGCCGGCACGCCGGCGAGGCGATCGACCATCCACGGCTGCGAACTTGTCAGCGACGGGAAGAAGCCCAGATCGTGGGTGCCCAAGAAGCCCGACATCGCGGGCACCGTGCTGTCGGCGTCCAGTTGTACCGCCGCGCCGCCGCCGCACCATCGCGCGACCAGATCGCGCGCGGCGGGGTAGGTGGCCTTGTCGTCGTGCCTGGCCGAATAGACGCGCACCGGCGCCGCAGGAGTGGACCCGCCGAGCCGCTGCTCGTCGAATGCCCGCTTCAACTCGGGGGAACCGTCGATCACGGCCGTGAGCGGCCGTCCGCTGGTCGTCCACCGCGACGTGTCCTGGGGCTGGACGAAAGTCTCGGAGAGACCGCCCCCGCACGTGCCGATGGAGCTTTGCAGGATCGCCTTACCGGTGTCGTTGAGCTCGGCGTCGAGTACCGGGCGTGTCTCGGGGTAGTCCGCGGCGATTCCGTTGAGCACCCACGCGATGGCAGGCGCGACGCCGGGATTGCCGTCACTGCGCACGATGAAATCCTGCGGCCCCACCACCGGCCCGCCCACGTGTACCCCGCGCACAGCGAGTTCGGGTGCGTACTCGGCCTGCAGTTCGGCGGCGGCAGCGGAGGCCATCCCGCCCTGGGAGTAGCCGTAGATGATGACCGGAGAGTCCGGGCCGAGCCCCGAACCGGGCAGCCGCAGCGCGGCCCGCGCGGAATCCAGCACCGCGTGTGCCTGCGTCCTGCGGTTCAGGAAGTCGTGCACTCCCGGTACCCCGAAGTCGTGATAATCGGTCATCACCACCGCCATCCCGCTCGCCAGGAGTTGATAGATCGCGATGATGTCGTATTCGAAGACCACGTCGGCAGGCGGCTCGTACCGGATCACCTGCGCCAGCATCGCCGACGGCGAGCAGTCGGCGTTCTGCCCCTGTGCGCCGCCCGCGTATGCCACCAGTGGTCGCGGGCCAGGGCCGGTCCAGGGCTGACTCGGCTCCAGATAGGTGCCGACCACCGTGTTCGGCGCGCCGTGGGTGTCGTTGCTGGTGTAGACGAGGCGGGTGGATCGTGCCGGTATCGGCCCGGCCTGGCCTGGGATCGTGATCGCCGTCGCCGAACCATCGGCACGGACGATGTCACCCCCCGCCACCCGCAACTGCGGCGGCTGGGCCCCTACCGTCGGTGTGGCCACGACTCCGACGCAGACAACCACGAGGGTTCCCGTGAGTGCTGCGATCCACGCGCGTTTTCCGCTCTTCATACCGATCCTTCGTGCGAGGTGATCCGTCCAGGGCAGCTGTCGAACCGAACAGCACGATCGCCACGGATGGAGCGCAACACCGCTTGTCAGCGGATCGTGAGCAGAAAGGCGTGATGTTCGACCCGAGAGATCTTGATCGAAACTGCGGGCATCTCCGTCGAGCACAGAACCAGGCACCGATATCACGTTGCCGGGGCCACAGCATACGCCATGGTGCCGACATCGCTGCGCGGGCTACTGCTTCGGATCACCACCCGATCCAGAGGCCGG
The DNA here is from genome assembly GCF_042668615.1 of Nocardia sp. NPDC057272. NCBI lineage: Bacteria > Bacillati > Actinomycetota > Actinomycetes > Mycobacteriales > Nocardiaceae > Nocardia > Nocardia sp. NPDC057272. Next base: position 70,186 of record NZ_JBHUYK010000019.1, read on the forward strand.
GTGCCCCCCTCGGGAGTAGTAGTCGCCTGTCCTCGCCCAGCAAACCTGAATCGACCGACCAGGCATCGAGCGCTCAGCGTTGCGCCGGTCGTCAGCGGCGCCGGCGGCCGAGACGTTCCCGAGAGAAGCGCTTAGACCAGCGAACCATCGGTGACATTCGACACCTATGCGTACGTACGACTGCACCAACCACATGGCCTATTCACCGCGGGCAACATCAAGTGGACACTTGGCGAGGATCGCTCCTACCTGGCAACCAAGGACGAGGTGCTCGCACACTTCGAACACTGCCTCGAGATCGTCGAACAACGAGTGCAAGTAGAGGAGTACTTCGGCTGGGCACTGGAGTCACATGTCGAGTCCGGCAACATTATGCGTCTCAACTGCAAGTCGTCGGACGGCCGGCTAATGATTATCGAGGCGAAGCGACTGATCAAAGCCAGCGGATTCGGGATCGTGCCCAACGGCCCGCTCGAGCTTTCCAGCACACGTGTCGTATCGGTGTCACCCGACTTCTGCGACATCGTGGACGGGGAAAGATCGCGATGGATACCGCTCACGCGCTGATCACGCAATACCCCGGCCGGGAAGTGAATCTCGTGGCAGGTTCAGGCACGTTCTTTTCTGACCGTGACCGCTTGTTCCCTACAGGCGGCCGACGATGGTGGGGCGGCACGCTGGCAACCCGCATTTTCACGGAACTGGGCCGGCGCTTCGACGGGACCAACGAGACAGATGTCGCGACGTGGTTACGCACGACTTACGGCACGTGGTTGGCCGTGCACAACCTGAGCCTCGTCCTCGACAGCATCCCGAACAAAGTGTTCCTCGATTGCGGAATCGATCTCGATCGCTGGTACCCGCTGCCTCGCCGCATGATCGAAACGACGCGGTTCATGCTCACCCACCGCCGCGGACGCGAACACCTCCGGCAAACCCTGGACACTGTGCGCACACGATTCGATGTTCGCTGCGGTCCACTGAACCAGGCGTCACCGTCCCGGCCGTAGTCGTTCGTCACCGCGCGCAGCCGCCGTGGCGTGGTCAGCCTTCACCGAGTCAACGGCAGTACCGCGGCCAGCGCGCGTAGCGCCTCCAGGTAGTCCTCGTTCAACGGCTGGATCGCGACATGGTCGGCGCCCGCGTCCAGGTGGGCCACCAATCCGGCCGCGACTTCGGCAGGCGTGCCGTTCACGGCGAGAACATCGATCAGGCGATCGCTTCCCGGCTTGGTGATGTCCTGCTCCGAGAAGCCCACGCGGCGCAGATTGCTCAGGTAGTTCACCAGCCCCAGATACATGGAAACCGTGCCCCTGGCGAGCTCGCGCGCCCGCGCCACATCGTCATCGAGGACTACCTTCTGCTCCGCGACCAGAAGCGCGTCTGCACCAAGCGTTTCCCGGGCGCTCTTGGTGTGCTCGGGCGGGGCGAGGTAGGGCAGCGCACCCGCGGTCCGGTCACGGGCGAGTGTCAGCACGCGCGGTCCGAGTGCCGCCAACGCCCTGCGCTCCTTCGGCACACCCGCGGCGTCGAGTTCGTCCAGGTAAGCCACCAGCGCGTCGTACGGCTTGACGGCCCCCGCACCGTTGGCCTCCCGATGACCCACCCCGATGCCGAGCAGGAATCGGCCGGGAAATCTCTGTTCGATGCGGTGAAAGGACTCCGCGACAGCCTCCGCAGGCGCTGTCCAGATATTCACGATGCTGGTGCCGACAGTCAGCGATTCCGTTGCCTCCAGCAGCGATTCGACGACTGGCAACTCGGCAGGCGGCGATCCGCCGAGCCACAACGCGCCGTACCCTAGTTCTTCGATCTCGCGAGCTGCCGCTGGGGCGAACCCCTTGTAGTGGCGCCACACACCGAATTTCCCGAGATCACTAATGGTCATGCCGGAGGCAACGCGGGTCCCGTCGCGACTATTCCGAGGCCTCCGCGCCGAGCACTGTCAACACGACGTCGAAACTCCGGCGCGCCTTCATCAGTCCGCCGGGTTCCGCAGTTCAATCGGAGTATGTGCTCGAATTCGCCGAGCAGGGCGACTGCCTGTTCCGCGGACAGCGGCGGATGAGCTGCGAGCTGCGGCCCAGCCTCGAATATGGGGTGCGAACCTCAGCGTCGGATACGAATCGATGCCGAGATGTAGCCCGTGTTCCCGGCGGCCGCCACGACGACCACGCCCGACTGGACCAGCCGGTCGACCTCGGCACAGTTCGGCTTTGGCCGCAGGCGAACCATCCGGCGCGAATTCATCGGCAAGCCCCGCGATGTGAAGCGAATCTGCACTTCCACGGCCTCGCCGCTCGGTCGTGAGCGCTATTTCGAAGGGCACGGCCTGGTGGACCTCGTCCGTGCCATCCGATCCGTCTGATCGGAGCAGCGGCCGTGCACAGTTTCGATGTCGAGTTCACCAGTGGCGGAACGCTTTTCGATGCCGGCCAACTGCAGGATCTGGTCAATGGCCTGGACGCCACCGACCTGATCGTTGTTTCGCACGGATGGAACAGCGACATGCGGGAGGCCGCGGACTTGTACGACGAGTTGCTGGGCAACGTGCAACGCCTGCTGGACTTGCGCGCCAATCCTCAGGCGCCGACAACGCTTCGCCGTCTCGACGGCGGCGAACGACGCGGCTCTCGAGCTGGTACTGGACAGACTGGCCGAGGACCCGACGCGACCGGGCGACACAGCCAAGTCCCCCGCGCGTCACCAGAAGGTCACCTCGGCGATGTCGCTCGTCCCGCGCCTGGCCTCGGATCCCGACGCTCGTGCGACGTACGTCGATCTCCTGAGATCCCTTGTCAGTGTGGACGACTCAGCAGATGACGACGGCGCGGCCGCGTTCTCCGTCGCCGACGCCGAGGATCTGTTCGCAGCCATGGACGGTCCCGTTTCCGCGCCGGGCGCCGCAATCGGCGGCGCCGCAATCGGCGGCGGCGCAATCGGCGGCGGCGCAGACGATCGGGGCGCCGACAACGGCGGTGCCGCCGGCGTGCTGGATCGCCTCGATGGGGTGATCGCCGCCGCGCGGCGGCTGGCGAACCTCACGACATATCTGCAGATGAAGTCACGGGCCGGAACAGTCGGGGCCAACGGCCTTGCCCCGATGATCCAGCGGGTCCGCGCGGAACACCGAGACGTGCGCGTCCACCTCGTCGGCCACAGCTTCGGCTGGCGGCTGGAGACCGCCGCTGCCCATGCTCTGGAGGACAACACACCGCAGGTCAGGGGCTCAGCTTGTTGCAGGCGGCGTTCTCGCACAACGGGCTTCCGGCGACTTCAGCGGCGGGAAGGCCGGCGCATTACGCGATCCTGTCCGCGGCGTCCGTGGCGTGCGATCCCCAGCCGCTCGACTTTGCGGCTGTAACACTCACAACCCGGGATGCCCAGGTGCGGACTTGTGCGAAACTTGCACTCGTACTGCCGTCCCGCACTGAGCCGAGCGCTGCGTGAATCCATCGATCTCCCCAGCTCACCGAGCATTCTTCTCATTGCTCTACGTTCACGAACCCGCACGTCGGCGGATCGAGGCCGAGTCCGCGGACTCGGCGCGACGGTTCACACCGCTCATCGGCTTCGGACATACATTCGTGGAGGGAGTCGGACATGGACCGCACGCTCAAAGTGATCGCGACGAAATCTGAGCAGGCCGCGCTCGCACGGGACCACACCGTGACAGCCAACTACGACGCCTTCGCGTTGGTACAGGCCGATGAGGCCGAAGCTCGGGAGTTGAGCCAGCGCTACCTCGTCGAGGACATCACCGCGCAGTACGAGATTCCACTCGGACCGACTGCGACAGACGCGATCGACACCACCCTGCCTCGAATCACCGGCGCAGCACGGCCTTCGGCCCATCCCGCCTACCAGCGCACCCGGCGCCTGGACGCCGGACCGCACCACTACCTCGTCCAGTTCGTCGGGCCGATCAAGCCGCAATGGCGCGCAGCGGTCGAGCAAGCAGGTGGATCGATCGTCGATGCCCATGCTGGTTTCACGCTGGTCGTGCGCGCGACGGCCGAGCAGATCGCGGCGATCGCCGCGTTGCCGGAAGTGCGCTGGGCTGGTCATCTGCCCGACCGCGCACGCCTGGACGTGACCACCGAACCCGCACTCCCCCGAACGAAGTTGCTCCCCGACGTCCTCACGGTCGAGTTCTTCACGCCGGCCACCGCACGCGCCGCCAAGGCGAAGATCCGCAAACTCGGACTGAAGATCATCGGAGATGGCCCGGCGACGCTCATCGTCGAGGCGCCCGAAGGCACCGATGCCGCTCGGCGCAAGCAATTGGCCGCCCTGTCGGCTGTCCACGGTGTGCGGATGGTGCGCAACCGGCCGATCAATCGCATCAGCAACGACGTCGCCGCGACCATCATGAGGGGAACGGCGGCAACGCTGGGCGGGGTTTCCACCCTCGACGGTGAGGGCGAGACGATCGCGGTGTGCGACACCGGGTTCGACACCGGCACCACCTCGCCGGTCCATCCCGATTTCGCCGGCCGCGTCAAAGCCGTCATGAGCTTTCCGATCACCTCGGAATTCGCTCCCTACATCAACAACGCCGGCGGCGACGACGGAGCGGCCGACCTCGACTCCGGCCACGGCACCCACGTCACAGGATCAGTGCTCGGCGACGGCGTCGCGAGCACGGCGGTGCCGGGGCAACCGGCGATCCGCGGTCTGGCCACCAAAGCGAAGCTGGTGTTCCAGGCCGTCGAGCAAGCCTTGGACTGGAAGAACCCCGCCTTCGTGGCGAAGTACGGTCGCTACCTGCTCGCGGGAATCCCGGTGGACCTCGCCGACCTGTTCACACCCGCGTACAACAAAGGCGCGCGCATCCACACCAATTCGTGGGGTGGCGGCGACCCCGGGGTCTACGACGACCAGTGCCGTGCCGTGGACAAGTTCATGTGGGAGCACCCGTCGTTTTGCATCCTGTTCGCCGCGGGCAACGATGGCAGCGACTCCGACGGCGACGGCCGGATCAACCTCGGATCCGTCACCTCACCCGGCACCGCCAAGAACTGCCTGACCGTCGGAGCGAGTGAGAACCTGCGACGCTCCTTCGACAGCGAGCGCTACGGCACCTGGTGGCCGGGCGACTACCCGGCACCGCCGTACAAGAGCGCGGCGATGGCCGACGACCCCGATCAGGTGGTCGCGTTCTCCAGCCGTGGTCCGACCGCGGACGGGCGCATCAAACCCGACGTCGTCGCCCCGGGCACATGGATATTGTCGACGAAGTCGACGATGCTCAGCCCCACCGCAACCGGCTGGAAGCCGTTCCCCGGCTCTTCGAAGTACTTCTACATGGGCGGCACGAGCATGGCCACGCCACTGACCGCCGGCGCGCTCGCGCTGCTGCGCCAGCACCTTCGCCGCGACCACGGCATCGCGACGCCCTCGGGGGCACTCCTCAAAGCGGTAGTGATCGCCGGCGCTCGTCGCCTGCCGGGCACCGCGCCCGCGACCACGGTGGCCGACAACCACCAGGGCTTCGGTTGCGTCGACGTGGCTGGGGTCGTTGCCCCGACGGCGCCGTCCGCGCTGCTGGTTCGCCAGGGCAGGAAAGTCTCGACGGGACAACTCCACACCCTCGAGATCGAGGTGACTTCGGCAGCTGTTCCGTTGCGGATCGTGCTCGCCTACAGTGACTTTCCCGGCGAGACGTTGGTCAACAACCTCAATCTCGTTGTCCGGGGCCCGGACGGAGCGCCCAGAGTCGGAAACGGCGGGCAGGGCCCCGGATTCACGATGGACTCGATCAACAATGTCGAGGTCGTCGAAGTCGGTGCACCCGCCGTCGGTACGTGGAAGATCGATGTCATCGGCTCGAATGTCCCGCAGGGGCCTCAGCCCTACGCGCTGGCGATCCTCGGCGCGGCGGCCGGCTGATTCCTAGGACAGCCACCCTCTGGCAATCACGAACGGCGCCTCCGGAATTCCGGGGGCGCCGCTCGGGCACTTCGCACCGCGTCAGCGGATCAGGCTTCGTGCACCGCCGTGACGATGGCGACAACCGCCGCGGACAACGCCCCGATCACCACCCCGCCGAGCACCACCGCTGCGGCGGCGACCGTGAACTGATCCCAGCCCACCATGAGCGCGGCCACGCTGAGGACCACGAGGATCGCGTCGACGCCGACGGCGGCCAAAACAGCGTCGTCGCGGCTCAGCAGCCGAGGAGTCAGCGCAACGGTGGCCAGGCCGAGCAGGACGGACACCAGGCCGACCACGACGAAGACAGGGACGGCCATCCCGGTGCCGACATCGGTCCCCAGGATCAGCGTGGCGAACAAGACGAGGCCGTACAGGACACGGATCGCGCCCACACCGCGCAGCGTCCACGAGGACACATCGACGGGGGCGCCCCCGGTGGAGGTCTTGGTCGCGTACGCCATGCGCACAGTTGCCACCTGGCTGGTCATATCCCGCTCCTTCGACATTTTCACACCTTCGTGCAATTGCACGTAGCTGTGAAACTACGTCCCTTGCACACCGATGTGCAAGAACTCGTGAAGGGACTCACACCCCACCCGGGTTCGTGCCGGCGAGCACACCGTGGATCCATTCGGGGACAGCATGTTCGACGAGCGATCGCCCGCCCGACGAGCGCACCTGCGATCAGTGCTGCGCGGCCTCGGCGGCGGACCGGGCGATCTCCGCGGCGGCGGAACGGTCGACGCCGACCGCGATCAGGCAGGCCAGGGCAGCGTCGCGCGCGGCTTCGGCATCGACCCACTCACCGTCGCTGTGTGCGTTCAGCAGCTCGAGCACCAGCGCCGTGAGCACCCTGGCCAACGCCGCGGGCGGAAGGTGACCAGCGAAGGTTCCGTCGGCTTGACCAGCCGCTATCAACGTGATCAGCCGCGCGCGGACGGGCGCGAGCCGGTCGGCCATCCGGGCCCGCGACCCGGCTTCGTCCAGGCGCAGCAGCAACTGGAACTCGTCGCCGACAGCCCACAGCGCGACCGTCATATCCGCGATCGCCCGGGCCGGAGGTTGCGCGGTGTCGATACCGTCGAGTGCGCGACCGACCTGTTCGAAAGCCTCGTCGAGCATGCCGTCGATCAGCGCTTCCCTGGTGGGGAAATGACCGTAGAGGGTGCGGCGGACCATCCCCGCGGCGACGGCGATGTCTTCCATACTCGCCAGTGGGTTGCGCAGCAACTCGTCCCCGGCCACCGCGACGATGCGTCGCCGGTTGGCAAGTGCGCGCGGCCCGAGGCCGACGGTGGTCGAGTGCGTCGTCGCAGTCACGTCCGTCCTTTCACCCACCACCATCCCACACCTGCGCAAAGGTGTGCAAAGGGCCGGCTGCGGCTCACCGGCCTGCTCGACAGCCGGTCCACGGCATATTCTGGACAGATGGCACGGCTGCCGGAAAGTAGGACCGAACTGGTTCTGGGTCCGTTGCTGCGCCATGTCGGCGAATGCGACGCCACCGTCTGGGTCGAGACGTCCGCGCCGTGCACTGTCGAGGTCCTCGACCACCACGAACACACCTGGACCATCGCCGGACACCACTACGCTCTCGTCCTGATCGCGGGACTGGCGGCCGGTTCCGTCACGCCGTACGAGGTCAGTCTCGACGGGAAGCGCGTCTGGCCGCTGCCCGACGCTCCGCACCCGTCCGTCATTCGCACGCTCAGAAGCGACGCCGATCTGATCCTCGCCTTCGGCTCGTGCCGATTCGCCACACCGACCGCGACGCAGGACGACGACAACTTCGACGCCGACGCTCTCGACGCCTATGCGCGGCGAGTCATGGAACGCCCACCCGAAGATCTGCCCGACGCATTGTTACTGCTCGGCGACCAGGTCTACGCCGATGAGCTGTCGCCCGAGATCCTCCGTCGCATCGACGAGTTGCACGACCTCGACCAACCGCCGGGCGCCCAGATCCGCAACTTCGAGGAGTACACGTGGCTCTATTCCGAGTCATGGTCCGACCCGCAGGTGCGCTGGCTGCTGTCCACGGTTCCGTCGTCGATGATCTTCGACGACCACGACGTCATCGACGACTGGAACACCTCGAAATCGTGGCGTGACGAGATCGAGGCCACCGGCTGGTGGGAGGAACGCATCGTGGGCGCGTTGTCGTCGTACTGGGTCTACCAGCACCTGGGCAACCTCTCGCCCGCAGCCCTGGCCGACGACGAGCTCTACCAGCGGATCCGATCCGAGGGCGGCGACTGCGCGGAGTTGCTCCGCGAGTTCGCATCCGCAGCGGACGAAGAAGCCGACGGCGCCAAGGGAGCGCAATGGTCGTATCGCCGCGATCTCGGCACCACCCGGCTGCTCGTCATCGATTCACGGTGCGGACGCATACTCGCCGGCGGCACGCGGTCGATGGTCTCCGAGCCCGAGTTCTCGTGGATCGAACGCCAGACCGAGGGCGACTACGACCACCTGCTGGTGGGGAGCTCGCTCCCGTGGCTGCTGCCGCGCGCCCTCCACGACCTGGAGTCGTGGAATGAGCGCATGACCTCAGGGGTGCGGGGCAGACGTGTGGCCGGATGGTCCGAAAGATTGCGGCGCTCAGCGGATCTGGAACATTGGGCTGCCTTCCGCGATTCATTCGACCGGCTCGCCCGGCTCATCGCCCGCGTCGGGCGCGGACAGTGCAGCGGCCCGGGAGGACGGGCGCCCGCCACGATCTGCGTGCTGTCCGGCGACGTTCACCACGCCTATGCCGCGCAAGCGCAGTTCCCCGACGCCGTCAGGTCCCAGGTCTACCAGCTGACCTGTTCGCCGATGCACAACTACGTTCCGACCGCCATGAAGGTAGTTTTCCGGGTCTCGTGGAGTCGGGCCGCAGAACGGGTGACGCGTTTCCTCCTGAACCGGGTGTCCACTGTTCCCCCGGTGCCGGTCGAGTGGAGTCGGGTCACCGGCCCCTTCTTCGGCAACCAGATAGCGACGCTGCATCTGCGCGGCCGGACCAGCCGTCTCGTACTGGAGCAGGTGAGCACCGACGGCGGCCGTCCGCATTTGACGACGGTCGCGGACGTGGTGCTGTCGACCGAGACGGACGGCTCGCCTTGAAGCGGCATACGCCGAGATCCATGAAGGACCAGGTCGCTGCGGAGCCGGCCAGCATCGAGTGGTGACCGGCTTCCGACGCACAGCACGCGCTGCGGCGACGTCGTGGCCATCGGGCACCCTCCGGAAGCGGTCCGGCTAGCCGAACGCAAAGGGCGACTCGCTCGCACCTCCGCTACCGGAGTTTCGCCTGCGCGCGGTCCAATGCGAAAGCTCCCGATCAATGGGATACCCCGTATTTGATTCGGGCAAATAGCTGCTTCTGTGAGACGCGACACCCCAAATTCGGGTTCTTCGACATATCCGAATTGGCGTTCGCCACAATGAAAGGCATTCCCACCCATGCGAATCCGATCTCTTCGATTGCCCATTACGGTGATGGCGGCCGCGGTCGCGGCCACAACCGCTACCACCGGCGTCGCGTCCGCCGATATCGACTTCGGAAACTCCGGCAGCAGCTCCGGCAGCAGCGGCGACATGGTCATCACCCTGGTGCGCCATGCCGAGTCCCTCGGTAACACCTCCGGCCTGATCGACACCAAGGTGCCCGGACCCGACCTGACCTCACGCGGCCGGACACAGGCAGACAAGCTGGCCATCCAGCTGGGCGACAAGAACTACGACTGCGCCTTCGCGTCCAACATGGTGCGTACCGAGCAGACCGCGGCACCGACCGTCGCCAAGCAGGACCTGAGCCTCGACATTCAGCCCGGTTTCCGGGAGATCGAGGCAGGCCAGTACGAGGGCACCCCGGAGGCCGAGGCGCTGTCCGGGTACCTTCAGGCGCCGATCAAGTGGCTCTCCGGCGACCTGAACGCTCGGATTCCAGGCTCCATCGACGGCACCGAGTTCGACGGCCGTGTCGATCAGGCACTGCTCGATGTGCAGCGCCGCGGCTGCGCCAACCCGGTGATCTTCTCGCACGGCGGCACCATCATGTTCTGGTCGATGATGAACGCCGACAACGCCGACAAGAGCAAACTCGGCACCGATCCGATGCGCAACGGCGGCCGCGTCGTCCTCGAGGGCAGCCCGCAGAAGGGCTGGACGATTGTCGAGTGGGTCGGCCACCCGGACCTGGGCTGATCCACCCTTCCGCGCCCCGGATGTCATCGACACAATCGATGGCACCGGGGCGCGGTCGTCTCTCAGCCCAAGGCCCCCGCAGCGCAGTCGTCCAGCGCACCCGCTGGGATCACCGTCGTCGAACTGCTCGCCCGCGGGAGGTTCCCGCACCAGCGGCTGCTGGGCCTGGTCACGCGCCGACGAAGGCGCTGGCGAAGCTGAAATGCGCAACGCGTGTGCGCATTTCAATGCGCCAATCGGGCGGCCATAGTGGTCAGGTTGTCGGCGAAGGTCAGCACGAATTCGACGCACAGGTTGATCAGTTCGTCGCGGCTGATGTCCATACCGCCGTCGAGCCAGGCCAGGACCAATTCGGCGGCGCCGCCGGTGATCATCAGAGAGACCGCACGGACCAGGGTTTCACTGCCGGCCGGCGGGTCCAACAGTGCGCGTTCCTGTTCGGCGACGACGTCGGCGATAGTGCGCATGCCGGCGGCGCGGCGTCGCATCAGGATTTCGCTGCCGTGCGCCTCGGCGAAAGCGATGCGGGCGCGGCGGGGGTCCTCGACGACGGAATTGAGGATGGCGGTGACGGCTGCCCGCGTTTTGGCCGCGATGTCATCCGGCGCGGCGGTGAGTGCGTCCAATGAGCTGCGGATCGCGGTGTCGATGATCTCGTCGTGTACAGCGGCGGCGAGTGCGTCGAGGTCGTCGAAGCTCTCGTAGAAGAACCGCGGACCGACCTTGGCCTGTTCGCAGACTCCGCGCACGGTGGTCGCGGCCCAGCCCTGGGTGCCGATGATGTCGAGGGCAGCGTCCATCAGCCGCTGGCGGCGTTCGTCGCGTCGCTGTTCGGCCGAGGTGCCGCGATAGATGCCGGTCGCTGCCCGTGTCACAACCCTCAGTATGCCGCACCAGAAACAGGAATCAATCGTTTACGGAAACGACTGATTCCTATATGCTCCAACTCACACCACATCGCAACGGTGCGAGAGGACAACGAACATGATGTCGACCCTGGGCCGACGGGCCAAGTCCGCCGTATCCGCTATTGCCGAGCGATATCCTTCGCAGACCCGCGCGCTGGCAGACCCACTGCCCGGCAGCGGATTACGTCCGATCATGGGCGATTACGGCGTCCCGCTGATCGGGCACGCGATACCCGCGATGAGCGACAGTCTCGATTTCGCCCGCCGCCGTTTCGACAAGTACGGGCCGGTGCACTGGGCCGGACTTGTCGGGCGACGCGTTGTCATGGTCGCCGGACCGGAGGCCACCGAAGAGGTACTCGCCGACCGCGACAAGGTGTATTCCGCGCAGCGCGGCTATACCTTCTTCATCGGCCCGTTCTTTCGCGGCGGCATCCTGCTGCGCGACTTCGAGGAACACCGCTACCACCGTCGGATTCTGCAGCAGGCCTTCACCAGACCGCGGTTGGTCGGCTATCTCGATATCACCAGTCCGGCCATCGAGCGCGGTATGCGCGACTGGACGCCGAATCGCGATTTCCAGCTCTATCCGGCGGCCAAACGCCTGCTGCTCAGCTTGTCCTCAGAAGTATTCATGGGGGCGAATCTCGGGTCGGAGGCCGCCGAGCTGGAGCGGGCGTTCATCGATGCGGTGCGTGGCGGCCAGGCGCTGGTGCGCACGAATCTGCCCGGCGGACTGTGGGCACGCGGACTGCGCGGGCGCGCAGTGCTGGAAGATCACTGTCGTCGCGAGCTGCCTGCCAAACGCGCGGGAAACGGCGAGGATCTGTTCAGCGTGTTGTGCCGCACCGCTTCCGAGGAGGGCCATACATTCACCGACCAGGATATCGTCGACCATCTGATCTTCGTCCTGCTCGGCGCGCACGACACCAGCACGATCGCGGTGTCGATGATGGGGTACCAGCTCGGATTGCATCCCGAATGGCAGGACCGGCTGCGCGCCGAATCGCAGGCGTTGGGCAAGGAGTCACTCGACTATGCAGATCTGGACCGGCTGCCGACCCTGGATCTGGTCTTCAAAGAGATTCTGCGGATGTACTCCCCTGTCGGGCAGCAGATCCGCGAAACCGTGCGGGATACCGCGATTCAGGGTCAGTTCGTCCCCGCCGGCACCTTGGTTATGATCGGCTCGTACTCGGCCATGCGTCAGGCCCGCTGGTGGAACGACCCCGACGTGTTCGATCCCGAACGATTCACGGCCGAACGGCACGAGGACAAAGCCCACCGCTATACCTGGGCGCCGTTCGGTGGTGGCGCACATAAATGCATCGGACTCTATTTCGGCGGTATGACAGTCAAGGCGATCATGCACCGCATGCTGTTGCACTACCGCTGGACCGTGCCCGCCGACTACACGCCGCCGATGGGCTGGGCGACCGGCCCTGTCCCCCTCGACGGCCTACCCATCCGGCTCGAACGCCTCGGCGCCTCGGTGTCCGCATGAAGATCGCCGCCGACCGCACCCGGTGCGAGGGCCACGGCATGTGCGAAGCATTGCTGCCCGACATCTTTCGGGTCGACGACGAAGGCAACGTGACGGTGCTGACGGACCAGGTAGCCGATGCCGACCTCGACGACGTGCGGCTGGCGGTCGACAGCTGCCCGGTGGCGGCTCTGCGCCTGTTCGACTGAAGTACCCTCGCGCCGCCGATGACGCCGCCGGCGCTCTGGGGAGAACGAGGCGAGTTCGGCCGCGTGGCGATCGGCGACCCTGGATCGCACGAATACGATCGACGCTGTGCAGCCGTCCTCGTCCCCGGCAACTGTGACCGAAGTCGGTAGGCAGGTCGACAAGTAGTTCCACCTCATCCGGACCGATGAGCCACCCGACATAGCGAGGTACGCGTGCAGGCCCTGCATCGAATTGTCCTACCCGTCACAGCAGCGGCGTTCATGGCCGCGACAGCCATCTCCGCACCGCACGCACAAGCTGCCGCCGACTGCCCGGGCGCCGGTCAGTCGGCGGTGCAGGTAGGTGCTGTGTCGGGTGCCCTGGAAGGTCTCACCGTCGATTCCCAGGGCCGCGCGTACGCCACAGACCTGGTGAGCGGACACGTCTTGCGGATCGACGCCCCCGGCGCCCCCGCGGTAGTCATCGCCACCGTGCCCAGCGGCGGCGCCGGTGCACTCGCCTGGACCCGAGACGGCAAACTGCTGGTCGGTTACGGCGCGGACGCCCGGGTCGTCATCGGCGATCTGGTGCACCTGGCAGGCATCGTCCAGGTCGACCCCGATACCGGTGCGGTGACGCCGTTCGCCGCGGGCCTCAGCGCCGCCAACGGCATGGACGTCGCGGGCGACGGAACCGTCTACGCCACCAACGACTTCGGCAACCTCGTCGGCCGTGTCAGCCCGAACGGCGCGGTGCAGGCGGACTGGGCGAGGTTCCCCAGCGCCAACGGTGCCGTGCTCGACACCGACGACGAATACCTCTATATCTCACGTACTTTCGTCAACCCTGGCGTCAGCCGGATACCCACCGCGAATCCCGGTGCACCACAATCGCTGCTGGACCTGTCCGGTACCGACACCTTCGGTACACCCGACGGGCTGACCTTGGACTCACAGAATCGACCCGTCGTCCCCTTCAACCTCTCTGGCCGCATCGTCCGCATCGACTCACCCGGCCAGTACTGCGTCCTCGGCACCGCAGCCCCGTCGACCAGCGTCGTCACCTACGGTCGCGGTACGACCGGCTTCTCCGCCGGCCGCCTGTTCGCCGCCACCTTCAGCGGCGCGATCTACGAAATACCGGGTGCCTTCGACTCCAATGCCCGAACCGCCCCCTGATATCTAGTGCCTCGTCCAGGAAGGTTGCTGCGGTAACGGATGTCGAGTTGATCGTGTGCCCGTGACCGGTGATCCTCCCCGATGAAGATGGTACCGACGGCCGAGAAGACGGAAGTGTTCGTGCGAGAGGTGGCCCCCGTGCACGCCGACATCACCATGCGCGTCTCCGCCAAACCGTCCCGGTCCCAGCCGGACCGTGGTGAACCGAAGGGATTTCTGTCCATGACAGTCGTGAAAGTGCAACGCAGCATCGACGCCCCGATCGAAGTGGTGTTCGACGCCTACACCGACCATGCGGCGCTGGCGCTGGTGCCCGGCATCGTGTCGGCCGCTGTGGTCCGGCCCGGCGACACCGAACCGAACGGGCTCGGCGCGATCCGCGAGGTGAACGCCGGCATCGCCTGGTTCCGGGAGGAGATCACGGTCTTCGACCGGCCCGTCCTGATGGAATACAGGATCCGCAAGGCGCGGCCACCGTTGCAGCACAGACTCGGCCGTGTCGAGTTCGAGCCGACCTCGCCAGGCACGACCCTGATCACGTGGACATCGGAGTTCGATTCACCCGTGCGGGGTATCGGATTCGTGTTCGGTCCCGCCAGCAAACTCATCGCCTCGGCCGCGTTCAGCTGGGTCTTGAAATGTCTCGACGACCGCATCGGGTCCTGACTGTCACCAGCCTCGCGGAATCCGGATCCGGCGTCGCTCGTCGTGGCAGCGACCGACGCGTTCTGCATCGACATGCACACCACCGGCCTCGACAAGCACGGGGTGCCTCCTCCGGTGACCTGATGTCTGTCGGCGGTGGCCGCGCGCTCACCGGATCAGCGCCGGTATTCGGCACGCGGGCAGGCCATACCGCGCTCGATCCATTCCTCGGTGCGTTTCATCGGTGCTCCGGATTGTCGAAGTCGGGCCTGCATCCGGCGTCCCACTCGCTGCGCTGGTTTCCGAAGGCCGGGATTCCGCCGTTGCGTCGCAGCATGGCCGCCACGTGCATGAGGTTGAAGGTCATAAACGACGTATTGCGGTTGGTGAAGTCGTTGTCCGGTCCGCCCGAATCCGGATCGAGATAGGACGGTCCCGGACCGACCGACCCGATCCATCCGGCATCAGCTTGCGGCGGAATGGTGTATCCGAGGTGCTGCAGGCTGTAGAGGATATTCATCGCGCAGTGCTTGATACCGTCTTCGTTACCGGTGATCAGACACCCCGCTGCCCGCCCGTAGTAGGCGTATTGACCGGCATCGTTGAGCATCGACGAGCATCCGTAGAGGCGTTCGATCACCCGTTTCATCACCGAACTGTTGTCGCCCAGCCAGATCGGTCCGCACAAAACCAGGATGTCGGCGTCGAGCACGCGCGAGAAGATCTGCGGCCATTCATCGGTCGGGGCTCCGTGCTCGGTCATGTCAGGCCACACTCCGGTCGCGATATCGTGGTCGACCGCGCGCAGCTCCTCGACTTCGACACCGCGCCGGCGCATGATCTGCGCACTCAACCGCACCAGCCCGTCGGTATTGCTGGGCTCGGGCGAACGTTTGAGCGTGCAATTGATGAACAGCGCGCGCAGATCGTCGAAGCGCGGGCCCGGTTCGATCACCGCCTCGGGCCCGGTCATCGCCTCGGCCCGACTCGAAGGCCGAGCACCCGGCACAGCAGTGGGCGGGGGTTGTGTTGCGGCACTGGTGCTCCCATCTCTTTGGTGTGACTGTCGATCACTCGAGTCGCTGGAGCGCGGTGGATTTCGTCGCGAACGAGCGACGGTAGCGTGTCTGTCAGTCGGCGAAGATGCCTTTCAGCATCCCGGTGGCCTGACCGACCTCGATCAGGTAGCCGTCAGGGTCGCGCAGGTAGCACCGCAGTTCGGCTTTGCGGTCCAGCGGCTCGGTCAAGAACTGTGCGCCTTTGGCGGTGGCGTCGGTATAGAAGGCAGCGATGTCGGCGACCCGCACGTTGAGAAACGACGAGACCACCTCGCCGGCCGTCGGCGGTGCCAGCGTGATGTCGGGCTTGTCCGGGGTGGGTCCACCGCCGGGATTCATGATGATCCAGCTGTTGGCGACCTTGACGATAGCCGGATTTTCCGCGAGAACGACCTGGCCACCAAGGATGTCGGCGTAGAAATCGCGCGAGCGGACCACATCGCGCACGGTCAGGAAATGGGTGAGGATCAGACCCTGCTCGGGCGCGGGGAGGTCTGGGCGATTGGTCACGAGGGCTCCCTTCGGTTCGAGTTACCGTGCGCGTTCCCACTCCCGATCTGTTGACACACTCGCTGCGCCGCAGTGCGACCAGCGACTCCCCGGCCCCGCTGACAACCGCACAAGACGGCTGTAGGCAGCGAGGACCGCTAGGCTGCGACGGCTATGAGCATCCGCACCCCCGAGCGGAACGTTCTGCCGGACGAGCCGCGGATCCGGCAGGTCTTCCGGGACGTCATCGCCGAGCGTCTGACAGACCCGCGGCCACCGCAGGCCGCGATGTTGTTCCAGTCCTCGGTGGACCCGTACTGGACGGACGACAGGTTCTTCCTCGGAGACTTCTACGACGGGTTCCTCCATCAGGACACCTGCCAGCCGCATACCGCCGAAGGCGTCCCTGTGCTGGCAGCGCTGGCCGTCGATGACCGGGTGCCACCGCAGCAGCGTTTCCGGGCGATCAGCCTGCTGTTCAGCATCGCGACTGTCGCGGACCGCCGCCTGGGCGACTGCTGGCCCGACACACCGCGGTACGCAGATCCCGGCAACGAGGACCGAGCCCGCGAGGCGGTCCGCTCTTGCACACCGGACCTGCTCGCCCGGTGGGCACCCGAATGTCCGGCAGTCCGGCTGGCACTCGCGGGCCTCGCCGTCGTATTCCCTACAGCCAGCACGCTGCCCGCTTTGACCCCGCGGCTTCAGGGTTTTGTCGAGCAGCACCCCCGAGGCACCGACATCGGCGACTACGTGCGTTTCATTCTGGTATTTGCCGCCGGGAACGACGCCCAGACGCTCGCAACCGTCGAGTCGTTCACCACCGCCTACTGGAAGAGCACCTCCCCCCGGAGCGCCGACACCAGCCCGAACTCTCCACCTGCTCGGCCAGATGCTGAACCGGGTCGGGATGGGGCTCACACGATCACATTCTGGAGGATGACCTGACCGTCGGGGTGATGGTGTGAAGGGTCATCTGGCAGTACAGCTGTTCTTTCCGGAGTAGGTCGGCGGGGCCAGATCTCGTTCGGAGGGTAGACGCCCGGACGGGTTGCCGAAAATACCGTGGAACGGGTGACTATCTCCAGAAACGAATTCGCCACGGTGGCAGTGGCCTCGATGGTGTGTGCCGCTGCGATCACCGGGTGCGGACCGTCCGAAACGCCCGACCCGACCGCAGGGCACCGGATCGGCTTCCACGACCAGACCATCGCATGGCACGACTGCGAGGCCGGCGTGGACGACGAGGTCGGGCGGCGGCTGGCGGCCGCGGGCGCGCAGTGCGGTGAGTTCAGCGCTCCCCTGGACTACGCGGCGCCAGCCGGGAAAACGATCACCGTCGCAGTGGCACGTCGCCCCGCCGGTGATTCCGCGCGGCGCCTCGGCACGCTCGTGGTCGAGACGGGAGGGCCCGGACCGTCTCGCGATGGGGTCGCGCTGCTGATCGACGGACCGGAAGGGGGTCATGGCGCACCGGAGCTCGCCGAGCGTTACGACGTGGTCGGCTTCGATCCACGATTCTTCGGAGCCAGTACCCCGTTGGAATGTGGTTGGCCGACAAGCGAGTATCTGAACGTGGCGCAGGCGGCACCAGTCGACCGAGCCGGATTCGATCGCGTTGTCGTCGCCGCCCGCGATCTGGCGTCGGGGTGCGAACCATGGCGGGACCTGTTGCCGCACGCGTCCACACGCACGGTGGCGCGGGACCTGGACCTGCTGCGCACACTGCTCGGCGAAACGTCGCTGTCGTATCTGGGGTGGTCGTGGGGCACCTATCTGGGTGCGGTGTATGCGCAGATGTTCGGCGAGCACGTCGACCGCCTCGTTCTCGACAGCCCACTCGATCCCCGTGCCGCCGGGCCCGATCTCACCCGCGACACCGCGCCGGCCGATGCCGCGGCCTTGGCGGACTGGGCTCGCTGGGCCGCCGAGCAGGACATCGGTCTCGGTACTACCTCCGCAGCGGTATCGGGCGAGATACACGACCTCGTCGATCGCGTGCGCGACGCGCCGATCACGCTTGCCGGGATCACCCTGACCGCGGACCTGATCCCCGGCCTGCTGCTCACCGTCGACGACTCCGCCGAGTCGTACAGCGCCTTCGGTGATCAAATCCGAGCATTGATCGATGCGTCGCGAGGAGTGCAGGTCGAGCCGCCGCCCGGCCTGGCGATCAAGTTGGGCCTCTACGCCGACACCGCCGTGACACCCGAGTTCGGCTTCAGCGCAACGGTCGCCAATCAGTGCGCGGACCGTCCGGCCCGCGCGGTGGAGGACTACTTCACCGATATCGAGCTGCATCATGCTGAGGAGCCCCTGTTCGGCGCGCTGGCCCGTCACCTCGGCCCGTGTGCGATGTGGCCGGTATCGCCGAGCGAGCCGCCGACCGAGATCGACAACCAGATCCCGGCGTTGCTGGTCGGCGCCGACGGCGACCCGGTCGCCCCGTCGGCAGGACTGCGGGCGTTGCGGACGGTCATGCCCGCGGCGCGATCGCTGACCTTGCGACCTGCATTCCGGCACGGTGTCTATCTGTTCGACAGTTCGGCCTGTATCGATGACACCGTGACGGCCTACCTCCTGGACGGCGTCCTTCCGTCCGGCGACGCGACCTGCGACCGGGCCGAACCATGACCGGCGAGGCCCGCCTCGTGCGCCACGATCACCGCCCGTACTCGATCCCGGACCGCGAGCTTGGTCAGAATATGGCGCACATGGGTTTTCACCGTTCCCGCCCCGATGCCGAGTTCCGCGGCGATCTCGGCATTGGACAGGCCGCGCGCCATGACCCGCAGTACCTCGACCTCGCGGGTGGTGAGGGCATCCACCAGGTGGCGCGCGGTGGGGTCGACGGGCGGCGCGAGGCGACCGAGTAACCGACGGGTGGTCGAGGCGGCCAGCACCGCGTCACCGGCGTGCACCGAACGGATGGCGGACAGGAATTGTTCGGCCGGTGCGTCTTTGAGCAGGAAGCCGCTCGCACCGGCTCGAACAGCGGCCAGGGCGTAGTCATCGAGGTCGTAGGTCGTCAGCACCAGCACACGCGGAGGCCCGGACAGCGCCAGGAGTCGGCGGGTGGCTTCGATACCGTCGGTGCCGGGCATGCGCACATCCATGACGACTACATCCGGGAGTAGCCGTGTCGCGGCTTCGACGCCTTGTGATCCCTCACCCGCCTCACCGACCACCGTCAGGTCGGGCTGGGAGTCCACGACCATGCGCAACCCTGTGCGCACCAGTTCTTGATCCTCGACCAGCAGAACTCGGATCATCGTTGCTCCGTCAGCGGAATCATGGCTGCCAGGTGATGCCCTCCGCCGTCGCGGTAGGCGAGAGTGACGGTGCCGCCATAGGATTCGACCCGTTCGCGCATCCCGATCAGGCCGAACCCACCCGGGCTGCCCGTCGACCCGGCGTGCCCGTCGTCGGTGACTTCGACTCTCAGCCACCTGGCATCGGTGCGTACCGAGACCTCGGCGCGCGCTGTCGGACCCGCGTGTTTGACAACATTGGTCAAGCCTTCCTGCACGATGCGGTAGGCGAGCAGTCCCAGCCCGGTATCGAGCGGATCAGCGGGCAGATCGGTGGACAGGGTGACCGACAGCCCTGCCGCGCGCAGGTCGTCGGTGAGGTCTGTCAGCTCGGCGACTCCCGGGGTGGGCGCCGGGTTCGGTTCCCCGTGGGTGTCTTCCCGCAGGACGCCGATGGCGCGGCGGGTATCGGCGAGTGCGGCCCGGCCATGGTCGCCGATCGCTCGCAACGCATCGATCGCGCGGTGGGGTTCGGCCAGGGCCGCGTAGCGACCGCCATCGGACTGAGCGATGATCACCGCCAGCGAGTGAGCCAGGATGTCGTGCAGATCGCGCGCGATCCTGGTGCGCTCCTCGAGCACAGCGAGCCGTGTGCGCTGTGCGCCTTCCCGCTCGAGCAGCGCCGCGTGCGCCGCCAACGCGGCGAATTCACTGTGCCGGGATCGTTGCCATGCGCCACCGAGCCAGGCTGCCGCGACAGTTCCCGCCAGCGCCGACCCGACCAGTAGATGGGCCACCGCAGGCATGGGCAGTTGCGGCCAGCTCCAGCCGCCGAGCACCGCGCCACCCAAGCCCGCGACGAGCGTGAGCCTGCCTGCGTCGCGGCTACCGTGTGCCGCGACGGTATAGACGACGACCGGCACGGCGAGATCGGCGGGCAGCGCGCCGATGGTGTCGCGCACGGTCAGCCATTGCACGCCCGCCGCCGCCGCGACCGCCACCGCTGTAGCCGAGGGCCACCGTCGCCGCCCGATGAGTGGCACCAGCAACGCGACCGTGAGCCCGAAGTACACGACCCCGCCGTTGACGAGCAAACCCATCAGCACACACACGCCGAGCAACGCGAACGCGGTCCCTGCGTCGGCCGCCACCGGATGCGCCCGCCACCAACGCACGAGCCCTTCGTCCACCATGTGCTCACCCTAGATTTTCCGACCTGACCGGCGCGTCGCTCTCAGGAGTGACAACCGGGCACATCGACCACGACTTCGGGTAGATGTTCTGCGCGGATTACTCGCCGGGCCAGGGGTTTCCGTGGGGCGCTACCGTTCAGCCTCGCGGAAGGGCGTGAACTTCAGCGGCTCCCTGGACGACCGGCGCCGGGCTCGTGCGCATCAGCCACAGCGCAGCGGCGAGCGTCAGCACCCAGCCGATCACCTCGATGAGCAGATGATCTGTCGCATCGGGGACCGATTGCAGCAGGTACACCCGGACGCTGTTGATCGCTCCGTGCGTCATGACTGCCGGCCAGACACTGCCCGACCGCCAGCGAAGCGCGAGCAGCAGCGGCGCCCACGGCAGCATGCCCGCGAAATAGATGACGATGTCCCACGGTGGGCGGTCTCCGATGACGGCGAGCACCGGCAGGTGCCAGACGATCCAGACCACACCGCTGACAAGGGCCAGCGGCCAGAATCCCCATGACGCGGCGCGGGTCGCCAGCCAGCCGCGCCAGCCGAACTCCTCGCCGATCGCGAAGACCGACTGCAGGAGGAGAACCGGAATGACCCATACTGTCGCCGCCAAGATCTGGTCGAGCGGGTTGAGCGGCCAGATCCCCGATGCCAGTGCGATGCCGGCCTGGATGGCGGCGATCGCGGTGATGAGGCCGATGCCGATGCCTGCCCACTTGGGCGTGCCGCGCCACCCGGTGGCGAATGTTTCTCCGAACGTTCCGGGTCGTCGGACGAGCCACATGATGATCGCAGCGAGCAGCGGGGTCATTTGCAGGATCGGAACGATCAGGTTGTCGAAGTCCGTGGAGACCAGCCGAAAGACCATCGGAACGGACAGCGCGTAGCACAGCACGATGGCGATCGCGAAGAACCACGCGACTTCGATGACATTCGATCCGGTAGCACTGCCGCGCGCACGGACTGTCCTGCAGGCATCATGGTTCATTCACGGACCGTAGCAATACGTTTCGGTCTCCGAATCCCGGAAATACCCGGAGTTTTACCCTGAAAAGCTCCCCTACCCGACACCCACGACCGGCCGCACTCATCGTTGGGCGAGCGGACCTCACGGGTGTGATGTGGACCCGCTAGTCGGCTCGCACGCGTCTGGTGTCGTATGCCCACATCGCGATCTCGACGCGGTTGCGGGCGTCGAGCTTGGTCATCAAGGATGCGACGTGGGTCTTGACCGTGCTCAGGCCGACGAATAGCTCGGTGGCGATCTCGGCGTTGGTCCGGCCCCGTGCGACCAGCGCGAGCACCTCCTCCTCGCGCTCGGTGAGCGGGTCGATCGGCTGGACCGGTACCACCGGCGCCTGGCCGGCGAAGGTCGCCAGCAGCCGGCGGGTGACGTTGGGGGCGATCAGCGCGTCGCCGTTGGCCGCCGCGTGGATGGCCTGCACGAGGAGCTGCGGCCCGGCATCTTTGAGCAGGAAGCCGCGAGCGCCGGCGCGTAGGGCGCCGAGGACGTACTCATCGAGGTCGAAGGTGGTGATCACGACGACCGCCATCGGGTCCGTGACGCCTGGCCCGGCCAGGCGTCGCGTCACCTCGACGCCGTCGAGCCCGGGCATCCGGATGTCGACCAGGAGGACATCAGGACGCAGCCGGGTCGCCAGGTCGAGTGCTGCGAGCCCGTCTGCCGCCTCTCCCACGACCTCGAGGCCGGGTTGCGCACCGAGGATCATCACCAGCCCGGTCCGGACCAAGTCCTGGTCGTCGGCTACGAGCACACGAATGCTCATGCCGGCGCCTCCACCGGCAGCACGGCCTCGACCACCCAGCCGCCCCCGGGCCCCGGCCCCGCGGAGAGCGATCCGCCCAGGAGCTGGGCGCGTTCGGCCATGCCGCGCAGGCCGAATCCAGGCTCCGGGACCGGCCCCGGCTCGGTCTGTCCATCGTCGCTGACACGCAGCCTGACGGCGTCACCCTCGCGGCGTACGTCGATTCCGACGCGGGTCGCACTCGGGGCGTGCCGTACGGCGTTGGTCAGCGACTCCTGCGCGAGCCGGTAGAGCGCGGCGTCCACGGGCCGTGCCAGCCGGGTCAACGAACCGGACAGCGAGACCTCGACGGTGGGCGTCGCGTCGGCGCGCGCCAGAGCAAGCAGGTCCGCGACACCCAGCTGCGGTGAGTAGGCGACGGCGTCCTCCTCACGCAGCACCCGCACCATGGATCTCATCTCCGCCAGGGTTCGCGACGCTTCGGACTCTATCGCCGCCAGGACCTCGGCAGCCTTCTCGGGCTGGATGGCGGCGACCACGCCACCGGCCTGCGCCTGCACCGCGATAGCCGAGACGTGGTGGGCCACGGTGTCGTGCAGCTCGCGCGCCAGCGCTACCCGTTCCTGATTGCGGATCTCGCGCTGTTGGCGATGCCAGAGGTCCGCCCGGTAGCGGAACACCGCCGCCAGGGCGACGAGCAACAGCAACAGGACGCTCCCGCCGAAAACATCGGACCAGCCCGCGGAGGAGGCGTACATCCCCAGCGCGACAACGACTGTCACGAACGCCGTGCCCACGACGATCTCCCGTCCAGAGCCCCACCGCACCAGGGAGTAGAGCAGGATCAGGACGGCCATCATGGAGTCGAGGCCGAGATCCCCGGTGTGCGTGGTCAGCTGGAGGATCGAGAGCAGACCGGCGACGCCCCACCCGAACAGGGCGGCCATCAGGGGGCGGCTTCGCCGCCAGAGCAGGGCCGGCATCAGCGCCAGGGCGAGCACCACCACGAGGGGTCGCCACGCCAAGCCCGGCGCAACGATGCCTTCGACCAAGGTGGCGCCCGTGAACACCCCCACCAGCAGCCAGTCGAGACGACCGATGGGTGGGGCGTCAGCAGGCCGAGGCTCGTGCCAGATGGAGCGACGGACAGTGACCACGGCTCCAGCCTAGGGATCGGCGCGCCTCGGCGTATCCGCCGAAAGTACGAGACGGAGACCATGCCATCGGCCAGGTGAACTCCAGCCTCCGGGCGGGTGTGCCCGGCGCCGGGCTCAGCGATCGTGGACCTACCGATCCGCCCCACCACGGAGACCATGATGAAATCACGTCAACTCACCACCACCCTGGAAGACCAGCCGATGCCGGTGCGAGCCAAGCTCGCCGCAGCATGGACGAGCTTCATGTTCCTGTACGCCTACGTGGACATTCTCAACTTCTTCACGCCCGGCGTCGTCGAGGACATCCTCGACGGCAGGGTCTTCGAATTCAGCCTCTCCCAAACCTTTTCGACCTCAGCGCTGATCCTCATGGCTATCCCGATCTTCATGGTCGTGCTGTCGATGACGCTGCCCGCCGGGGTCAACCGCATCGCGAACCTCATCGTGGCTTCGCTCTACGTCCCCGTCACGGTATTCAATGTGGTGGGCGCGTCCTGGCTGTACTTCTACGGCCTCGGCGTCGTATTGGAATTGATCCTTCTCGCCCTCATCCTGCGGTACGCCTGGACCTGGCCCCGCACCGCACCTTCGGCGACCATGGCGACCGGCCCGGACCTCGAAACCGTTCGCGCGCAGCAGCAAGCGTGAACCAAGAGTGAAGCCGGGTTCGCAGGCGTTGATCCGTACCTGCGGGGAAGGCATTCGCAGACTGGTCGGTCACCATGTCCACGAGGACTTCGAGCGGCCGTGATCAGGCCATCGTCGTCTTGCTACCGTGGTGCGACAGTTGCCGTACGCAAGCGAGGTTGCCCGATTCTTCCGAGCTTTTCACCCGGCCCCGCGGTCCCCCGACTGCGTCGTCCTCGAATGCTTCGGAGTGTGCCATGCCAACCCAGATCACCGCGCTCGCGGTCAGCAAGTCTTACGACGGCGATCCCGTTCTCACGGATGTGACATGTTCGCTCGACGTCGGCGAGCGCACCGGGATCATCGGCGAAAACGGCTCCGGCAAGACCACCCTGCTGCGTCTGTTCGCCGGGCGGGTGCAGCCCGATCGCGGCGAGATCGTCGTCCACGCCGAGGGTGGTGTCGGCTACCTCGCGCAAGACGAGCAACTCCCCCAGCACCTCACTGTGCAGCAGCTCATCGACCAAGCCCTTACCGAGCTGCGAGCGGTCGAAGCCCGGATGCGCCGCCTCGAGATCGCGATGGCCGACGGCGACGAGTCCGGAATCGACGAATACGGTGACCTGACACTACTTTTCGAACATCACGGCGGCTACGGCGCCGATGCGCGAGTGGAACAGGCTATCCACGGACTGGGATTGGGCCTGGTGGATCGCGACCGCACGATCGGCGAGCTGTCGGGCGGTGAGCAGGTCCGGCTGCGCCTGGCCGCGGTGCTGGCGGCAGCTCCGGAACTGCTGTTACTGGACGAACCAACCAACCACCTCGACGACGTCGCCCTGACCTGGCTCGAAGACCACCTGCTCGCCCGGCGGGGCACAACGGTGGCGGTCTCTCACGATCGGGCCTTCCTCGAACGGGTGACGACCAGCCTGCTGGAGGTCGACGCGGACCGCCGGCGCGTCGTCCGATACAACGACGGTTACCCAGGATTCCTGGCGGAAAAGGCAGCCGAACGAGCGCGATGGGTGCAGGCGCACGCGCAATGGCTGGCCGATACCGAACGATTCCGCGAGGCCGCCGACACCACCGCCCGCAGGGTCGCACCGGGCCGGGCGATGGCCGACAACAACAAGATGGCCTACGGCCGAGCCGGTGGACGGGTGCAGCAATCAGTGGCCAGCCGGGTTCGCAATGCGCAGGAACGGCTGCGGCGCCTGCTCGCCAACCCGGTGCCGGCACCGCCGAAACCCCTTCGATTCGCGCCCACCCTGGCGACCACACGCCCACACGGGGCCGGGCTCGAGGCCACCGGGATCTCCGTCGCAGGCAGACTCAAGCCGACCAGCGTGACGCTCGCCGCGGGCGACCGCCTGCTGATCACCGGCCCGAACGGCGCGGGCAAGACCACCCTGTTACGGGTGCTGGCCGGCGAGCTCGCACCCGACACCGACACCGGCACCGTCGCCCGGACCGGCAAGATCGGCTACCTCGCGCAGGAACCACCGCCCGCCGTCCGCGGACGCATGATGTTCGTCGCCTTCGCGCGCGATCGCCCGGGTGACCCAGAATTCCACGGCGACCAACTGCTCTCACTCGGCCTGTTCGACGTCTCCCAGTTCACGACGCGTGTGGAGGACCTGTCCACCGGCCAGCGCCAGCGCCTCGCCCTGGCGCGCTTGGTCACCGAACCCGTCGACGTGCTGCTCCTCGATGAGCCGACCAACCATCTGTCGCCAGGTCTGGTCGAGGAGTTGGAAACCGCGCTCGCACACTTCCCGGGAGCCATCGTGGTCGTCAGCCACGACCGGCGACTGCGCAGCCGCTGGGAAGGCACCCACCTCGCCTTACAGGCGTCGGCCTCCGTGTGAACTGTGTAGACCTACCGCGGCCCACCATGGCCGAGACGACATGCGATTATCCGAATCCACCGGCACGGACCATCCGCGCGTAGAGGTCGTCGGCGCGCATCAACTCGTCGTGCGTCCCGACCGCGCGTACGCTGCCGTCGTCCATCACGACGATCCGATCGGCGTGCCGCACGGTCGACAAACGGTGAGCAATCGTGACGACGGCGTGGGTGCGCGCCCGCACGGCGATCGCTTCGACGATCGATGCCTCGGTCAGGGTGTCGATCTGCGACGTCGCTTCGTCGAGAAGCAGCACGTCGGCGTCACCGAGCATCGCGCGTGCCATCGCGATCCGTTGCCGCTGCCCGCCCGAGAGGTCGGTGTCGCGAACGTGGGTGTCCAGGCCTTTCGGCTGGGCCGCGACGACCGAGTCGAGTCGGAGAAGGCGAAGAACCTCGGCCACCTCGTCATCGGTGGCACCGTGCCGCAGGAACCGCAGGTTGTCGCTCAATGTGCCCGGCACCAAAGGGGATTCCTGCTCGACATACGCGATACGCGCGCGAACCTCCGACATCGTCAGGTTCCGGTACGCCACGCCGCCCACCGAGATGGTCCCGGTGTCGGGTTCGACGAATCGCAGGATCGTCGAGAACACCGTTGTCTTGCCCGCGCCGGACGGACCCACGATGGCTGTATGGCCGGTCGCCGGAATCCGCAGCGTCAATCCCTTCAATGCGTGCGGTGCGTCAGGTGCGTAGCGGACAGTGACGTCGTCGAAACGCAAGGCGGCGTCGGGCTCGGCGGTCGTCGCCGGCACAGGCTCGTGCGCCACGTCTGCTTCGGAGTGCAGCGTCTCCATCTCCCGGATACGCATGGCGGCCGCGATACCCGACTGCATGGCCGTGATGTGCGTGGTCAGTTCTTGGATCGGTCCCATCAAGGTGAACGCGTACAGCAGGAACGCGATCAGCGTCGAGACGGTCAGCGAACCGTTGTCGACGCGCCAGGCGCCGATGGCCAGGATCGCGATGATGGCGCCCTGCACGCCGGTCCACGCGACGGTCCATGCCGTTGCCGAGACGCGCACCGACTCGATCGCGTGTGTCCGGGCGTGGCGTGCGTCGGCGCCGATCAACGTGGCGATGCGATGCTCGGCGCGTGCCGCCTTGACGGTGCGCACCGAACGCAGGCTGCCTTCCAGCACGCCGCCGAGGCGGCCGAGCGATTCCTGGGTTTGCGCGTCCGCCTTGGCGATTCGCGGCATGAGCGTTCCGAACAGGATCCCGACGACGACGATGGCCAGCACGGTGACGCCGAGGAGCATCATGTCGAGCACACCCATGAGGATCACGGTGCCCACCGTCAGGAAGGTGGCGTTGATGATGCCGATCACCGCAGACGACGCGGCCTCCTTCAGCAGCAAGGTGTCTGCCGTGACGCGCGTGACCAACTCGCCGGTGGGACGCGCCTGCACCGACGGAACCGTCGCGCCGAGCAGTTGTCGAACGAGCATGGTGCGTGCGTCGAAGACGATGTTCTCGGCGACAGTCCCGAGCAGAATCCAGTAACCCCATCCGAGTGCGGCGCCGATGACGAGCAGCACCAACAGGGCACCGGTCGGGCCCATGATCGACGCGCCCGTGCCGAGTGCGTCGAGGATCGACTTGGTCACCATCGGCGTCGCCATCACCGTCGCGGAACTGCCGAGGGCGAGTACGAGTCCGATCAGCAGGGTGCGTGTGTGCGGTCGGGCATAGCCGATCAGGACACCCAGGTTCGACATGGTCATCGGTGGAGCGGTTTCGATGGGAGGCGCTATCGTCGTCACCCCATCAATGGAACATCATTGTTCCATTTTAGTAAAGTGAATATCCAGGATGGACCTCGTTTATGCTGCCTCTGTGGAGGATGTCGAAGAGACCAGTGCCCGCGAACGCACCCGCCGCGCGATTCTCGATGCGGCAGTGGCGACGTTCGCGAAATCGCCCAACGCGTCGCTGACGGAAGTCGCCGCGAAGGCGCGCGTCGGACGTACGACGCTGCACCGCTATTTTTCCGAACGATCCGACCTGATCGCTGCCGTCGGGCGGCTCACCGAACAGGCCGTGGCCGACGCCTCGAAGCGTGCGTGCCTGGCCGACGGGACAGGGCTCGACGCGGTCCTTCGGCTGTGTCAGGAGTACTTCGAACTCAGCGATGTCCTCACGGTCATGTTCTTCACGTCAGGCGTCTACGACGAGACCACGTCGTGCCTGTCCGACGACGCCGCGATCGCGGCGATAGAGCGGGGGCGCGACGACAGCTCGATCGACGCAGCGCTCGACGCCTCGTGGATCCTGAACATGATGTGGGCGCTGCTGTATGCCGCCGTCGACCACGTCAACCGTGGGTCGGCCAGCCGCATGCATGCGCAGACACAGGCACTGACGAGCCTGCGCAAAGCGATCCGCTCGCCCGGGTGACCGATATCTGGGCCACCTGCTGCGGCTCGACCCGCCCGAACACCCCAGCCACGCGTCCGAATTTCGGGGTCACCGCGGCGTAGAATCGCCTATTCGGTCGAACCACATTTCGGGGGACGGTAGCCAGGAAGGTGACCAATGTCCGTTTCTCGGAACGCTCTGGTGTTCGTCTGCACAGTGGGTCTGCTGGCGGCGGCCTGTTCATCGAACGAGACCGCGCAGGATTCCCGATCGGCCTCGGGCGCGCCCTCGACGTTCACGAGTGAAGACCCGGTGCAGGCCGAGGCCGTCATGAAGATCGTCGACGATTACATGGCGCAGGCGCACCTGAAGTCGGTGATCGTGCGCGTGACGGTCGACGGGAAAGAGATCGTCACCGCCGCCAGGGGCGAGTCCATGACGGGCGTGCCCGCCACCACCGCGATGCATTTCCGCAACGGTGCCGTCGCGATCTCCTACGTGTCGACCTTGCTGTTGATCCTGGCCGACGAGCGGAAACTGAGCCTCGACGACAAGCTCTCGAAATACCTGCCCACCATTCCCAACGCGGACCGGGTGAATCTGCGCCAACTGGCCCAGATGACCTCGGGCTATCACGATTTCGTGCTCGGTAATGCGAAATTCGCGGAGATCGCTTACGCGGATCCGTACAAGGCGTGGACCACCCAGGAACAACTCGCTCTCGCGATCGACGACCCCCTGTGGTTCGAGCCCGGAACCAACTGGGCCTACGCGCACACCAACTATGTACTCCTCGGCCTGGCGCTGGAGAAGGTCACGGGTAAATCGCTCGCGGATGCCCTGCAGGAGAAGGTTCTCGGCCCGCTCGACCTGAAGAACACCGAGCCGAACCTCACCCCCTACATCCCCGAGCCGGTCCTGCATTCCTTCACCTCGGAACGCCGCGAGTTCTTCGAATTGGCACCCGACGTTCCGTTCTATGAGGAATCGACCTATTGGAATCCCTCGTGGACGCTCAGCCACGGCACTATCCAGACGAGCGACATCTACGACCTGGAACGAAGTGCCGTCGCCATCGGCAGCGGCGAATTGCTGTCCGAGGAGTCGTACCGGGCGATGACGACAACGGACCTGCGAGGGAAGACGACAGCGGTCCCCGGCTGCGTCAACTGCCGGGCGCTCGACGATTTCCAGACCTATGGTCTGGGCCTGTGGCTCACCGGCGACTGGTCCTACCAGAACCCACTGTTCTACGGCTCTGCCGCGGTCAACGCCTACCTGCCGTCGAAGAAGATCGCGATCGCGGTTGCTGTCACCTACCAGCCCCAAGCGTTCAGCGCGTCGGGCGGCTACTCGAACGGCGGTGACGCTCTGTTCCGCAAGATCGGCGCGTACCTCGCCCCGGACGACGCCCCGCCGGTCAAGAAGGATGTTCCGTCGCAGGGCGGGTCGTAGATGCCCGACTGGGACGGCGCAGGCTATGCCCACATCAGCGGACTCCAGCGCGCGATGGCGACGGACGCCGTGGAGTCCGTCTCGCTCGCGGGGGCCGAGCACGTCCTCGACGTGGGTTGTGGCGACGGCTATGTGACACGCCTGATCGCGGCGCGGGTGCCCGCTGGTTCCGTGCTCGGCATCGACCCGTCGCCGCGGATGATCGAGGCCGCCCGCACGGCCGACGACCAGCTCACGAACGTCGACTTCGCAGTCGCCGATGTCACGACGATGACCTTCCCCCGCGACTTCGACCTCGTCGTCTCGTTCAACGCACTGCACTGGGTGCTCGACCAGGAGACGGCCTACCGGCACATCGCCGCGGCACTCGCACCCAGCGGGCGGGTGCTCGTGCAGTATGTCTGCGGCGGGCCTCGCCCGAGCATCGAGGACGTCGCGATGGCGGTCACCGCCGATGTGCGCTGGTCGCCAGCGTTCGCCGGATTCGCGCGCCCCTACGTGCATATCGACCCCGGCGCGCTGCCCGCGATCGCGGCGAGCGCCGACCTGGAGGTCACCACGTACTCCGTGACCGACCGGGAATGGGACTTCGGCTCACGCGAGGCCTTCGCACAGTGGTGCACGGTCGGGTTCGCGGACTGGACAGCCCGCGTTCCCGCCGCCGACATCCCCGTCTTCGTCGACGAGGTCGTCGACCGCTACGAATCCGTCGTCGGCCGGCCAGGACTGTTCCGATTCCAGCAGTTACGGGCCGAGCTCTCACGCCGGACCGCCTCCCTGGAACCCAGGTAGAGGACTACTCGATCACTGCGCCAGTGCCGCAGCGGCGGCCAATCCTCCGAATCGGATCAATGAGACACGGGCTGCCCCAGATGGTCTGGGGCAGCGCGACAGCCTTACGGTCCGCCGACAGGGCCGGAAACACCGAGCAGTGTTGTCTGCATCTCCAGCAGGTGGTCCATGTCGCCTTCGACATCGGCAACCGCGTTGCCGTACAGGAAGCTCTCGCCGAGGCGGACGAGGGCATAGGCAAGAGTGGTTCGGTCGATCGGGGGGCGGTAGCCGTCTTGTTCTTGCGCGCGCTGGATGAGCTTTTCGACCAGGGCGACGCTGCCGCGGTGGACCGGCCCGTCCGCCTGGGTAACCAGACGAAGGGCGGCCGGTGATTCGTTCTGGAGATAGGTGCGCAGTGCACGATCAGCCGACAACTGGCGTATCACCTGATCGAACACTTCACAGATGCGATGGACGCCGCGGCTGGTGCAGCGGCTGTCGATCGCGGTGATCACCTGCTCGAACTGGCGGGCGAGAGTGAGACCGAGCAGCTCTTCTCTGGTGCCGAATCGGCGGTAGATGGTCGTTCGGCTGATCCCGAGCTCGGTAGCCACCGCATGCAATTCGACCCGTTCCCCGCGTTGAAAGGCACGGATCGCGGAATCCAGCACGTCGTTGCGAGGAGCCGCACGAGAAGAAGCAAGGGCGGGAGCGCGAGGCCGTGACACCCCCTCCGACGCGCCGACACGGATCAATTCCCCTGACGCTCGAGCGGCGCCGGCGTCGACGGCACGCACGGCCGCCGGGTCGAGGTGGCGCATAGCCGCGACGATGATCGAGATCGTCAGATTCGCGGCCGCGGTGAAATCGAGGTGCTGGACGAGCGCTTGCTGCACCCCACGTACCCCGATGTCGGTAATTGTCGCCGCGCAGAAATCGGCGCTGGCACCCCACGTCAGATCGGGGCCGCCGTATTCGTGCCGAATCAGTTCGGCGACGGTGTCGGTCACCGACTGGATCGTGGCGGTCCGCACTGCGTGTGAGCGCCCCGCGGTCGCCGAACCGAAGAGGATGTGGAAGCCCTCGGCGTGGGTGGCGGCGAAGTCGAACAGTGCGCGTGTGGTCGTCGCGATGTGCCGGTCGAGTTCGAAACCTTGTGCGCGCCGGTAGCTTTCCCGCATCCATTCCAACAGCCGCGCCGCCTCCCGGCGGGCACACGCATCGAAGATCTGGTCTTTGGATCCGAAGTGCGAGTACAGCGTCGGCTTGGAGGTCTCGGCGGCGGTGGCCAGTTGGTCCATGGTGACATTGTCGAAGCCGTGAGCGGCGAAGACGGTGAGGACGCCGTCGAGCAATGTGTCGTCGGACGGCCGCACCGCTGTGGAGCGGCGGTGGGGCCGGGCGTCGGCCGGTTTCGAATCGGACCTGGTCATGATGGCCGAGACTACCTTCTCGTCCGTCGCGGGAATCGCGGTCATTTCCGAACCACGAGCGTGAACAGCTCTTCTTCGACCGACGCCCGGTGCCGCTGCGCGTCGGCACGCGCCGATGATGGTCGCCACCTGCCCGCGAGCAGCCATACCGAGGGTAGGAACACCAGCTGTGCCGCGAGGCATACCCACCACAGCTGTTGCCACTGCTTCGGGGCGTTGTGGGCGGCGCGGCGGACGTCCTCGCCGTGTAGCGCCAGAAATCGCAGCTCCGCTTCGGGCACAGTGGCCCCGGCCTTCAATGCCGCGGAGGTGTGCGTTACGTGTGGGCCGAAGTCGGCGAGCACCCCGGCGGCGGGAATCGCGAAGATCAGCGCGGTGAACGACAGCGCGACAACAACCCGTACGCAAGCGCCCCATACCGCCAACCCGGTTACTGTCGCCGCCGGATTGCGCGCCTCCACCGTTTCGGTGAAGGCGGCCATCCAGGTGGCGAACGTCATTCCGGTGCCGAGGGCGATCACCACGATGATCACCGCGAACAGGCGGTAAGTGGTACTGCTGTCGCCGGTGGCGACAGCGAACCAGCCGATCCCGAACGCGCTGATGAGCCCACCGACGATCATGAAGGGTTTGCGCACCCCCAGTACGTCCGACAGCACCCCGAACACGATGAGGCTCAGTGCGTTCACGATCCAATACCAGGTGGCCAGGCTGTTCGCACGGGCGTCGCTGTAGCCGAAAGTGGTGACCAGGAACAGCACCAAGAATCCGACAGCGACGTAGTAGAACAGCAGATAGCAGCTGATCGCACCGGCCGGAACGAGGATCCGGCTGGTCATCATCTGCCGCCAGTGCCCGCGCGTCGACTGATCTTGGTCGATATCGCGTGCCCGCGCTTCCAGCAACGCACGGTCACGCAGGCTCACCATCCGCTGATCGCGCAGCTGGGGTGCGAGTTCGCGCAGCCCGACGAACGCGACCAGCGAGATCCCCGCCCCGACTACTCCGGCTACCTGGAACTGAAATTGCCAATCATGGTGAGTATCCAGGGTGTTGCTCGACACGACCGTGACGAGCAAGCTGCCGAGCACCGGCCCGAGGGTCCAGAACCCCATGGCCGATGCACGGCTGAGCTGTGGTGAGAAGTCGCGGATGAGGGCGGGAGTCGCGACCAGCACGACCCCCTCGACCCCGGCGATCAGCCCGAAAACCACCATGTAGGCAAGGGAACTATGGACGTTCGGCGCCGCGATCCCGACCAATAGCGACACCACGATCAAGCCGTAGACGACCAGATTTGCGCGGCCCCAACGATCGGCGAGGCCGGCCGCGAGCGAGCCGAGTACCCCGATCAGGCCACCGACGACCTGGCCGAGGATGAAGTAGGTCAACGACATGTCCAGGTCGGCGAGGACTTTCGTCGCGACCGCGCCTTGAACGTAGAGCTGGTAGTACAGCACCACGGTCGCGCCGACGGTGATCGCCAGATACATCGCTCGCTTTCCGTTGGCGGGGAACCGATCCAGTTGTCGATTCCAGATCTCGAACGGAGAACTCGTCATGGTCGCGGGTCAGCCGTTGCGGGGGCGGCCGAAGCAGTTCATCGGGACCCGGTTCGCCGGGTCCAGGGCGTTGAGGATGTGCTGTGCGACAACAGCATCCCCTGCCGCACCCGCGTGTTCGAACAGGGCGAGCGGGCACTGGTCCTGCACAACGATGTTGGTCACGTTCGGGGCGATCGGTCCCATGCCGCTGGTGTGCGGAACCACGACCTGATCCCAGCGGGTCATGATGAAGGTGTAGTCGATACCGGCCGGGTAGGCGTCACCGGAGTTCACGTCTTCGAGGTAGTCCGAACCGGTCGTCATCTGCAGGCTGGCCCCGAATCCGTAAGCCTCGGCACGGAGTTGGAGGTCATCCCATACGCCGAGCGCGTCGAGGGCAAGCGCGATCAGGCCTTGCCCCCCTGCCTGGGTGCCGTTGTTGAGCGGGGTCAGGTTCACCGACTTGGCGACTTTGGCAGCTCCGCCGCCGTGCTTGATGTACCAGCGCGGCATCACAGTGCCTTCGGAGTGGCCGACAATGTCTACCTTCTGTGCGCCGGTGGCCGCCAGCACACGATCCACGAACGGCGCCAGCTCATTGATCGAGGATTCGCGCATCGACTTGGTTGCCGGGATCAGGTTCAACGGCACGGGTGCGGCCGGGTCGAAGCCGTAGTTCAGAGCGAACACGCAGTAGCCGTTGTTGGCCAGCAGCGGTGAGATGGTCTGCCAGTTGGCGGCCATCGTGGCAGTGAGGCCGTGAACCAGAACCACCGGCTCTGGATGTTCGGCACTCGGACGGCAGCTCCAGTCGTTCGCGGCGGGCGGGGAGGACCGGTCGACGAAGTGGGCGATTCCGTCGATCAGCCCGTACGGGACGGGGTACTGCGGTGCGGCCTGCGCGGTGGCGGGCGTGCCGGCAGCAGCGAGACCGGCCAGTGTCGCGGCCAGGACCAGCCGTTTCAGGGAGCCGAGGCGACGGCGAGGGCAAGCGATTCGGACGAGGGAAGACATGTGGACTCCTAGGACATCGTTGTTCTGCCCCAGTTCTAGCATCGCTTTACTCTCAATAAAGCTGGAATCGTCATTTTTCAGGCAAATGCGCTCGAACTGTTGACACAGCGCCTCGTTTTGATGGAACGTCGTAGAGCATTCGTTCCATAGCAAGGAGTGATACGACGTGTTTCCGCCATCCGCGCACAACACCGGCAGCGCTGCCGAGTTGGCCATCGACCGCCCGTTCTTGGGTGAGTGGCTGATCTCGCTCGGCGTGCGATGCGCCGGCCCAGTCGAGGTCGCTCGGATCGGGGCGGGCAATTCCAACCTGACGTTCCTGGTCACCGACACAGCCGGTCGACGGTGGGTGTTGCGCCGACCACCGCTGGGCGACCTGCTGGCCTCCGCCCACGACGTAGTCCGCGAGGCGCGGGTCGTGGGCGCCCTGCGGGGCACAGGCGTGCCGGTGCCGCAGGTGCTCGGGGTCGGTGCACACGAAGGCGTCCCGATGGTCTTGCTCGAGCACATCGAGGGCCAGGTCATCGAAGACGTGGCTGTCGCGCAGACCCTGACCCCACATCAGCGCCGTGCAACCGGGCTGGCGCTGGCGCGCGCGCTCGCCCAAGTGCATGCCGTTGACCTGGCCGCCACTGGACTGACCGACCTGGCCAGCCATCGCCCTTACGCCGAACGCCAGCTACGCCGCTGGTCCAGGCAATGGGACCGATCCCGCACCCGGGACCTGCCACAGGTCGATCAGCTCACCCAGCGACTGAGCGCCGCCATACCTCAACAGCACGAACTCACCCTGGTACACGGTGACTTCCACCTGCGCAACATGATCACCTCGCCGGCCGATGGCACCATCACCGCGGTCCTGGACTGGGAGCTGTGCACCCTCGGCGAACCACTCGCCGACCTCGGCAGTCTGCTCGCCTACTGGCCGGAACCCGGCGAACCCTCGATCGCCGGGTTCGAGATGACCACGCTGGCGGGGTTTCCCACCCGGCAAGAACTCGTCGACGAATACCTCGCTCACACCGGCCGTGACCCCGCCGCTCTGGCCTTCTGGCACGCGCTGGGGCTCTGGAAGCTGGCGATCATCGCCGAAGGCGTCCGCCGCCGAGTTCTCGACAACCCGGACAACAGCACCCATGCCGGGGCACCGGCGACCGACCAGATCGATCACCTCGTCGACCTCGCCGACGTAGTGGCCACTACTACCGGCATGTGACCATCAGCGCAGAAAGTGAACAACGACAATGCAATTGGCACTGACCAGCGATGAGATCACCTTCCGCAATCACTTGCGATCGCTGTACCGCAAGGAGATCCCGCCCGAGATCCGCGATGGCGTGCGCGAAGGGCGCGAGCTCAGCCGCGAGGCGCTCATCACCACCCAGCGCATCCTCAACGCCCACCACCTCGCGGTGCCGAACTGGCCCCAGCAATGGGGTGGACGGAACTGGACACCCATCCAACTCCACCTCTGGTACGACGAGATGGCCCTGGCCTCGGTACCCGAGCCCCTGACCTTCAACGTCGACATGATCGGCCCGGTCATCGCCCGGTTCGGCACCGAGGAACAGAAGGCCAGGTTCCTCCCACCGACGGCCAACCTCGACATTTGGTGGTGCCAAGGCTTTTCCGAGCCCGAAGCCGGTTCGGACCTCGCCTCGCTGCGAACCACCGCGACGCGCGACGGCGAGACCTACCTCGTCAACGGGCAGAAGATCTGGACCAGCGCAGCCCAATACGCGGACTGGATGTTCTGCCTCGTCCGTACCGACCCCGCTGCGGCGAAGAAGCAAGCGGGGATCTCGCTGCTGCTGATCCCGATGGACACTCCCGGTGTCACCGTGCGCCCGATCGAGCTCGTCGGCGGCAGCCGCGAGGTCAACGAGGTCTTCCTCGATGACGTCCGGGTGCCTGCCGAGCATCTGGTCGGGCAGGAGAATCACGGCTGGACCTACGCGAAATTCCTCCTCGGCAACGAGCGCACCGGCATGGCCGCAGTCGGACGCACCAAGGTCCGGTTGTCCACGATCAAAGCGCGCGCCAGGCATACCCGTGTGGGCGCGGGCACCCTGCTGGACGACCCGATCTTCGCGGCACGCCTGGCTGAACTCGAAAACGAGACTCTCGCACTGGAGTTGGTCCAGATCGGCGCAGCCTCCGGTGTGAAGGCCCCCACGTCATCGGTTCTGAAACTGCGCGGCAGCGAACTTCAGCAAGCCGCCACCGAACTGATGATGGAGCTCGCCGGTCCCGGCGCGTTGCACTCCGATGTCGACCGCTGGGCCGGTCGTACCACAGCCGCCTACCTCAATTGCCGCAAGACATCCATCTACGGAGGATCGACCGAGGTGCAGCGCAGCATCATCGCCTCGACGATCCTCGGATTGTGAGCCCAGGCCATGAAATTCGAACCGACAGCCGAACAGGCGATGTTGCGCGACACTGTCAACAACGTCTTGGCCGACCATGTCCCTACGGCAGCGGATGATCTCTGGGCCACCTTCGCCGATCTCGGATTGCTCGGGCTGACCTTTCCCGAATCCGACGGCGGCCAGGGCGCTGGCCCGATCGAGGCGATGATCGTGATGTCGGAACTCGGCGCTGGTCTGGCCCGGGTACCGGTGCTCGACTGCGCCTATCTGCCCGGCGGCCTGCTCGTCGAAGCGGCCAGTCCCGCGCAACGTCGTGACCTGTTGCCGAAAGTCGCGGCCGGGGCGCTGCGGCTCGCGTTCGCCCACGAGGAGCCGCGCTCGCGCTGGCCACTGCGAACACTGATGACCGCTGCGGGACGAGAGGGCGACTCGTGGCGGGTGAGCGGGCACAAATCACCCGTTCTCTACGGCGACGAAGCGGACCTGCTCATTGTCAGCGCGACCGGACCCGATGGCATCGGCCTGTTCGTTGTCGACCCCACCGATATCGGCGTCTCTCGACGCGGCAGCGCGACCCACGACGGAGGCCGTGTAGCCGACATCGTCCTCGAACACGCCGCGGCCGAACCGCTTGCTTCGCGCCGCGCCGAGGACGCGATCGAAGCCGCACAGGTCGCCGCACAGGCCGCGCTGTGCGGCGAAGCGGTGGGCGCGATGACCGAGGCCCTCCGGATCACTGCCGAATATCTCTGCACCCGAACACAATTCGGTGTACCGCTGCGGACCTTTCAGGCACTCTCCCACCGCGCGGCTGACATGCACATCGCGGTCACACTGGCCCGCGCCATGTCGATGTATGCCTCGACGGCCTTGGCCGACGGCCTGATCGATCAGACGGTGGCCTCGCGCGCGAAGCTGCGGGTCGGTCGGTCGGCGCGCTTCGTCGGCCAGGAGGCTGTTCAGTTGCACGGCGGCATCGGAATGACCACGGAGCACCCGATATCGCACTACTTCGCCCGACTCACCGCCATCGAGCAGACGCTGGGTAGTTCCGACGACCATCTGCGGTTCCTGATGGATCGCGTCGCCGACTACGACCTGGTGGGCCTGTGACAAGCATCGACCGACCGGTGGTCAACGTGACCGGTGGCAAGGTGCGGGGTGCGACCGTCGACGGCGTCAGCGCGTTTCTGGGGGTGCCCTATGCCGCACCCCCGGTGGGGCCGGCGCGGTTCCGCGCGCCCGAACCGGTCGTGGGCTGGGACGGGATTCGCGACGCGGACACACACGGGCCCACCTGCCTACAGGGCCATTATCCGAACGGGATCGACGAGATCCTCGGCACTCACATCGTGGCAGGCGCGGAATCGCTGAACGTGAATGTCTGGACGCCCGGTGGTGGCGGGCTGCCGGTCATGGTGTGGATCCATGGAGGTTCGTTCGTCCACGGCGCCAACGCGGTACCCGCCTATGACGGCGCCGGTTTCGCCCGCGACGGCGTGGTGCTCGTCTCCATCAACTATCGCCTCGGCGCCGCGGGATTCGCCGTGCTCGGCGGCGCCCCGGCCAACCGTGGCCTGCTCGATCAGTTGTTCGCCCTGGCATGGGTCCGCGACAACATCGCTGCGTTCGGCGGCGACCCCGATAAGGTGACCGTCTTCGGCCAATCAGCGGGCGCGATGAGCATCGCGGCACTGCTGGGCTCACCGGCAGCGCGCGGCCTGTTCGCTCGCGCGATCATGCAGAGCGGCAATCCCGCGATGGCGGCGACTGTCGAGGACGCCCGATTGCTCAGCGGCGAACTCGCCGCGGCACTAGGAGTACCCGCGACCGCGGAAGCCTTTGCCACAGTGTCGCCCTCGGCTCTGCTGCTCGCGCAGGAGGCGGTGCGCGTGGACTTCGCCCGCGACCCGAACCCGACACGTTGGGGTGCGTCGGTGCTGACCGTCGGCGCCGGCATGAGCTTCTTTCCCGTCGTGGACGGTGACGTTGTTCCCACGGTGCCGGTCGAGGCGATCGCGGCGGGCTCGGCTCGCGGAATCGCCCTGCTCGCGGGCTACACCACCGAGGAGTTCCGGCTGTTCACCGTACCGACCGGGCTCGGTGACGCGATCACCGTCGACACACTGCCGTTCGCGCTCGCACGCTTGGGCATCGGCGCTTCGGCGATCACGCCCTACGCGACCAATCGCCCTGACGCAACCGCCGGAGACTTGCTGTCAGCAATTGCCACCGACGCCGTGTTCCGTAATCCGACCAGGCAACTCGTCGAGCTACAGGCCGCTGTCGATACTCCCGCATACCTCTACGAGTTCGGCTGGCGGCGCGAGGGCTTGGGCGCGATGCACGCACTAGAGGTGCCGTTCGTGTTCGACACCCTGGCCGTAGCCACCAGCCTCACCGGCCCGAACCCGCCCCAGCGGATCGCTGACGAAATGCACTCGGCCTGGATCGGCTTCGCCACCAACGGCGACCCCGGCTGGCCTTCCTACGCCGAGACCCAGCTGGTCATGACCTTCGACGAGCCCCGGTCGGCCTTGGTCGGTAATCCGCGCCCGGATGAATGCGCGACCCGGTACCCCTGACGACAGGACACACCCATGCCAAACCTTTTCGATCCCGTCCGCCGACACGCGGACTCCCACCCCGACACAGTCGCGATGCGCGGCGAAGGCGCCGCCACCGGCGATGTCAGCGCGTGGACCTACCACCAATTACGTTCGGTCAGTATCAATTACGCGGCGGCACTGATCGACTCCGGCCTTCAGGTCGGCGATCGAGTCCTGCTCATCGCACCGTCGGTTCCCGAATTCGTCGTCGCGTACATGGGTATTCAAGTCGCCGGTGCTGTCGCTGTTCCGGTCAACACGATGTCGACTCGACACGAAATCGACTACGTCCTCAGCGACGCGGGATGCGCGCTCGTGATCGCCTGGCACGCACTGGGTCCCGCCGCGTCCTCGGCCGCGATCGCGCGTGGCCTTCCGATACGGACACTGCGACCGGGAGCTGACTCGGGTCCGGCGACGACACCGGTCCGCGACCGCGACCGCGACGACACAGCGGCGATCCTCTACACCTCGGGCACCACCGGACGACCCAAAGGCGCGCAACTGACCGTGGCCAATCTCCTGGCCGCAGGCGAAATCGGCGTCGCATGCAGCCGGTCGACGCGATCGGACCGCACAGGTACGGCTCTACCGCTGTTCCACGTCTTCGGCCAGGCCTCGGTGATGATGACGACCTTCACCGCGGGCAGCTCGTTGTCACTGCTGTCCCGGTTCGACGCGGCGGCGATGACAGCGATGCTGCGTCGCGACCGGCTCACCGTGCTGGCAGGGGTGCCGACCATGTGGAACGCGATGCTGCACACGGCGGGCGAGGCCGACCCCGCCGATTTCGCTCAACTGCGGATCGCGATCTCCGGTGGCGCGTCCCTGCCCGCCGCGGTGACGAAGGAGTTCCAAGCGCGATTCGGTTGCACCATCCTCGAGGGCTACGGACTCACCGAAACCACGGCGTTCGGCACCTTCACCGACATCGACCGTGGCGCCAAGGTCGGCTGGGTCGGCAGCGCGACACCGTTCACCCGGATAGAGGTCCGCGACGAGGCAGGCCGGCCGTGCCCGCCGTCGAGGATCGGCGAGATATTCATCCGCGGTGAGACGGTGATGAAAGGTTACTGGCAACGGCCCTCCGACACCGCCGCCGTTCTCGATGACGACGGTTGGTTCCGCACCGGTGACCTGGGCACCACCGACACTGACGGCGACCTGCGCATCGTCGACCGGGCCAAGGACCTCATCATCCGCGGCGGGTACAACGTCTACCCGAGCGAGGTCGAGGAGGTCCTCTTCACCCATCCCGACGTCGTCGAGGTGGCCGTCATCGGCATTCCCGACGACTATTACGGCGAAGAGGTAGCCGCCGTCATCGTGGGGCGCCCGGACTCGACGCTCGGGGCCACCGAGGTGTCGGACTGGGCGCGCGAGCGACTCTCCGCCTATAAGGTTCCGCGCGTGATCGAGTTCGTCGAGGCCTTGCCGAAGGGTGCGACGGGCAAGATCCTCAAGCGGGCCATCGATCGCGAAACGCTCGCTCGAACTGTATCTGACAACCCTCGAACAACACCGTGACCACAGCGCCTTCTTCTGCACTGACACGACACCGTTGGCTATCGACCAGTAGATAGACACACCGATTCGGTTGGAACACCGACAACCCTGAACCCGGACTGCTCGAGGTAATTGAGGAAGACGATGCCCGACGACGCAAGCAGCGAACAGTTCGCCAATCCACGGCTGGCTATCCCTGCCGATCTCGCCGAGCAATGGTGTGAGCAGCTGATGCGCGATATCGCCAAGCTGGCCACAGCTTTCGCCGATCGTATGGTC
Organism: Nocardia sp. NPDC057272; assembly: GCF_042668615.1. Taxonomy (NCBI): domain Bacteria; kingdom Bacillati; phylum Actinomycetota; class Actinomycetes; order Mycobacteriales; family Nocardiaceae; genus Nocardia; species Nocardia sp. NPDC057272. The sequence continues at coordinate 111,517 of NZ_JBHUYK010000019.1, forward strand.
GACGAGCTGACCGGCTTCGGGTGTGAGGCGACTGTCGCGCACCGCGCTCTGAGAACCACTGCGCTGACAGCGATGACCACCGTCCTCCACACCCTGGCGTCGACGAGCGCGGTCGATCTGGAAGTGCCCAAGGCGATCGGTCGGCTCGGTGCGGCACACCAGCTTCCTGCTGCGACGGTCGGTCGGGCGTTTCGCCTCGGTGCGATCATGCTGTGGGAGGCGATGGTCGGCTACGTCACCGACGACGCCGACGCAGGCTCGAAATTGCTGGCAGCGAGTCCGAGCTTGTGGGCCGCAGTCGACGACTGCGTGCGCGCGATCTTGCTCGTCTACCCGTCAGCATCCGTGGCACGGGTCAGCGACTACTCACCAGCGCATCGCACAGCGCACGAGGCACTGCTCACCTGCCACACCATGACCGAGGCCGAAATCGTCGAATGCGCAGCAATCCTTCGGTTTCCGCATCACGGGCAATTCGTCGTCGCCGCCGCAGCGGCTGACGCCGGAGTCATCGGTATCGCTGACCTTGTCGGCGAACTCGACAGCCACGGTGTTCGCTCATCGTGGGTTCTGCGCTCAGATGGACTCAATGGAATTTTGTCACTACCCAACGGTTGTGCGCTGAACACGACGTGCGCACTGATCGGAGCGCGATTGGAAGGCGGCGTCGGCATCAGCTCGATCTATGAGCGCCTCGCTGCCACTCCGAAGGCACATCGCCAGGCGAGGACGGCCGGCAGCGCCGCCTACCCCACCGAGAACGCGGTGGTTCGCTACGACCGTCCGTCGATCGGCGTGCTGTTGGCCGCGGCGCCCGAGGCGACGGCCGAGATCCAGCTCTCGGTGCTCGGACCGATCCTCGAGCTCTCCCCACCCATGCGCGATGTCTTTCTGAAGACACTGCGCTGCTGGTTCGATGTTGGCGGTGACACCCGCATCGCTGCCGAACGGCTCTTCTGTCACCCGAACACGGTGCGCTATCGACTCAATCGGGTCGCCGAGCTGACCGGATACAGCACGGCGACACCGATCGACGCCGGACAAATTCTTGTGGCCCTCGAGGCCTACCGGATCTCAGGGCAATGGCGTGCGCAGCGCTCAACCACGGAGTATCGGTTCGGGATCACGGAAACGGCGTCGACCGGTCATTCGATGTTCTCCCCATCTCCGCGGGCCGGCCGTGATCGCCGTCTCGACATCTCAGGCCCCGGATCGCGCAATGGGTAACCCGACAGTCGGGTCGATGCCCGCGGTGGCGCAATCGCTGCGGCCCCCGAGGCGAATTGCCTCCCGGTGACAGCGGGATAGCGTCGCAGCCGATCGAATTGACGCCCGGTAAGACCCACTGATCAGTGGTCAGAAATCGGACACAGCGGTTGACCACTTCGAGAATGTGCCGAACGGGCGCGGTCACGTCCGAGGGCCGCACGAACTGACCCGCGCGCACCGGTCACACCCACAGGTGGCGAGGTCGGGCAGCTGACACGCGCAGCTTCAACCGTCGCGAGCAATGCGCGCGGCCATCTGACGCACTCACGCGCGGTTGTCGCCGAATCGTCAGCCAAGATATGGCGCGCTTCGCCCCTCGAGGTAGTGGATCAGCCTGAGCCGCTGCGTGTGGTGCATGTCGAGGCTGTCCAGTACGGAGGGGACTACGAACCTCAGCTCTGTGGACTCGTCGGGGATGGCGAGGTCGCCCCCAATGATGCGAGCCAGGAAGCACACGTTGAACTGGCGCCGGACCTCACCGTCGCTGTAGACGATCACGTGACGCGGATCGGTGTAAGTTCCGACGGGACCGGTGATTTCGATATCGAGTCCGGTCTCTTCCTTGACCTCACGCACCGCGCAGCCGGGCAGACTGTCGGTCATTTCCATCCCGCCGCCCGGTAATGCCCACAGATCGCTGTCGGTGCGGCGTTGCAGCAGAAAACGGCCGACGTCGTCGCACACCACTGCGGACGCCGCGACCACAAGGCTGTTCGGCTCCGGTGCGGCTGGGTCGTCATAGTATTCGGTATGCGCCATCGGCTCAGCCTTTCACCGGTCGGCCGGTTTGCCAGACCGCGTTGAAACTGGCGGTGTAGGTGTCGAACACGCCACCGTCGACCGTGCGGCGCAGATGCCAGACGGGTGCACCGAATGCGTTCACACCCCACACGTGGGCATTGACATACATTTCGTCGACGGCGCGGAAGATGCTGCTGTAGAGCGTCGTGTCGTGGGTCTGCAGGTCGATGCCCGGCGTTGCTTCCAACGCCCGGTAATGCATCAAGGCCAGACGGCAGCGCGACTCTATGCCGTGCCCGAATCTCTCTTCCGTGCCACGTTGTTGGACGTTGGCGCTGTCAGCGTCGCCCACCGCTATCCGTATCGCGCAACGGGCTTCGGCGCGTTCGGTCAGCACATCGTTGAGCCGCGGATACGCCTCATGAAGGAAGACCGCCGCATAGACCAGGATGTCGAGGTGGTCTCGCGCCAGCGCGAGCAGGTTGACGAACATCGACGCCGACACATCTGCTCCCCGGTCGTAGAAAGCTCAGTCGCGAAGCGAGGTGACCAGCATCGTCATCCCGGCCCCGGTGAACAGCACCGTGACCCCCGCCAGGACGAAGAACCCGAAATTCGGCTCCATCCCGTTGGCAAGCAGAGTCGGCACGAACACTCCGAGCGGCACGGCTCCGGCGAAAGCCCACGCACCCAGCCGGAAAGCCCCCATGAACACCCCCACCGGCTCGAATATCCCTACCAACGCCAGCCCGACCCCCACGAACGCCAGCCACAGCCACCACCCCAGACGCCCGGTCTGACGCGGATTGTAGGAATCGGACTGCCCGTCGATGACGACGCCGACGACCTGTCCCTGCCACGTCCGCAGTGTCGCCTGCCCACCTTCCCGGGCCTTGGCGAAGAGTTCGCCGTTCACGTCGTGCGAGTGCTGCGTCCCGTCGCGCATCCACCTGATCGTGAGGTGATTCGTCGTGGTCGTGCTGGTGGTTCCATCGCTGTTGAAGTGGGTGGAAGTCGTAGTGGACGTATCTTTCTCGATGATAGTGACGGTCTCTTCGTCGAAGCAGCTGCCTGCACTCTTCTCACATGCCACCTGATGCCGATACTCCCGCGTCTGGTGAAACGGATCCACGGCATGCGCCAGCGCGAACACCACCAGTCCGGCCCCGACCAGGAACGCCAGCGCCCTACCAACCATCGCCTCTCCCACCAAGTTCCGATGACACACCTGCAGCGAGATTGGTCCGCGCTTCCCCGAAGAGCCTCCGACATTACCGCCGCAAGCCCTCCCACACACCGATTTTCCTTACGCTGGGCAATGATTTGGGTGAATGGTGACCTCTTCCCCTCCAGCGTGGCGACGGGCACCGTGCGCCCGGCTGCGGCCTGTGATCTGTGTCGGTGCCCAGGCGCTCGTCGGCGATCCATGCCGGCGATTCCCTACCATCGTCGATGGGGTATTCGAGGTGGCGCTCCGTGGTGCTGATCCCGAGCCGTCACGCCGAGGACCTGTTCGCCGGGTGGTGGACGTTGATCGGACGGTTGGGTGTGGTGCCGCGAGTGCTGGTGTGGGATGGTGAAGGCGCGATCGGGCGGTGGCGTGATGGGCGCAGCGAGCTCACCATCGAATGTCACGCATTCCGAGGAACTTTGGGAACGAAAGTCGTCATTTGCCGGCCCGCTGACCCCGAAGCGAAGGGCATCATCGAGCGGGCCCGCGACTACCCAAACGTTCCTTCTTACGCGGCCGAACATTCACCGGCCCAACCGATTTCGACGCCCAAGTTGGTCAGTGGCTGGCGGCGGTGAACACCCGGCCTCGCCGCGCGTGGGTTGCGCGCCGTGTGATCGGATCTCGCCCGACTGGCCATCATCACGTCCCGGAAGCCCCCGGCTGACTCCCGCAACACCGCCCAGCCAGCAGTCAACGGTCAGTCTCAAACCACTTACATAAGCTGGGATGCCACAACCGGCCGTCGCCGGTCCATTCGGTGAACGCCACCTCCCCGATCAGCGCGGGCCGGACCCACACCACTCCGTCCGGGGTGGGTCCGAGGCCAGGAATCGGCGGGTCCGACTGTTGCAGCGGTACCAGGCGTTCACGCAGATCGATGAGCATCGCGGCGCCGGCCCCCACACTACCGGCGTACTCGAGACTGCCACGATCATCAGGCACCGCGACCAGCAACGACCCGATCTGTCCCGCGCGCCGACCCGCCAACGTGTCACACTCCCCGCTGCACGATGGCCGCAGGTCACCTCACGATGTCACCTCCGGTTGACCTAATCACCCTTCGAAGTGGGCCGTCGCCAGGCATCACTCGACAACTAGGCGGGAACTGCCGCCAGAGCGCTTTACCCCGCGTCACCGTCGGCGCATGCACCCCGCCGATGATGTGTATATCCAACGACAGCTGACCGGGGAAAACGTGGGCCGCGAGAGAGCCATCGAGGCCCTGCTGGACGAATGATCAGAATCGAAACTGTGGGGTTTCTGTGAGAAATCGGCAAACCACGTCAAATCTCCAGGCACAGAAAAACCCCTCCAACCCAGGTCAGAGAGGGTTTCTACTGTCGGGCTGACAGGGTTTTAACCTGCGACCACCTGGCGCGCGTTCCAGTTGTTCAGAAGCTACCCGTCAGGACCCAATAGTGCTCAGCACCAGGGCTTTTCACGAAACGGTTCGGGACGCGGCGCAATCAGCAGATTCATCGAGTAGATGATCCGGACCTGCGACGGCTCAGCGCAACGGAGAGTGCGTGGGCGTGGCGGAGCAACAGCGTACCCAGCACGTCGTGACGCTCGGCGCGGAACCGACTCTCGACCCCGGTCAGGCTCAAAGCCCACCGGGGTTCGTCGCGGCGGTCGAACACCGCCGCTGCCATCCCCCAGCTTCCCTCGACAAGCAGGCCCGGGTTCACGCACCAGCCGGTTTCTCGGATCGCGTCCATACGCGGAACGAGCTCGTCACGAGCATGACTCGCACCCCATTGCGCACTCAGGTCCGTGCGGCCGAGGTAGTCCTCGATGTCACGGTCGGGTAGATGGGCGAGAATCGCCAGGCCTGCCGAGGCGACACCGAGCGGGAACCGAATGCCGACGTGCAGCACGTGCGAGCGCAGCGGAAAGCTGCCTTCCTCGCCCGCCAGGCACACTGTCTCGTCGCCGCGCCGGGCGGACAGGAACGCACTTTCCCCAGTCTCGCGGGCTAGCTCACGCAGCACAGGACGAGCCACGTCGGTGATGTCGTAACGCTCCGCCGCGAGCGAGCCCATGAGAAACAGTTCCGGTCCGAGAAACCACAGACCCGAGCCCACGTCGCGGTCGAGAAAACCTTCCTCGGCCAGCGAAGAGAGCAACCGATGCGCGGTAGGCCTCGCGAGATCGGCCCGCCGTGCCAAATCACTGGTCGACACTCCCACATCACCGCTGGCCGCAATCGCACGCAGCAGCGACGCCGCGCGCCCGAGCACAGATGGATTCAGCTCTCCACTCACGCCCGCATCCTACGTCCATTCAATGGACGACATACCACCAACCTGTCCACTCGCCGAGCAATTTCACCTCCCATGGATATCCATCTTGCCAGTATGAAGCGCCGGAGTGTTGTGTAGGCACGAAGGAAACAGACGTCCAAAGAATGGACGGTCAGATGAAAGGCGAGTCCCGGATGAACTCGAAAGTGGTGGATACGGCAGTCGCCGCCGTAGCCGATATCGGCTCAGGGGCGACGTTGGCAGTCGGCGGGTTCGGGTTGTGTGGTGTCCCGGACGCACTGATCGCGGCGATCACCGAGGGCAGAGCCACCGACTTCGCAGTGTTCTCCAACAACTGCGGCGTCGACGACTACGGCCTGGGAATCTTGTTGTCGGCCGGGAGAATCGCACGGGTGACCGCCTCGTATGTGGGTGAGAACAAGGAGTTCGCGCGCCAGTACCTCGGCGGCGAGCTAGAGGTGGAACTGATCCCGCAGGGAACCCTCGCCGAGCGCCTTCGCGCCGGCGGAGCGGGCATACCCGCCTTCTACACCCCAGCCGGTGTCGGGACCCCGATCAGCGACGGCGGCCTCCCGTGGCGTTACGCACCGGATGGGTCGGTGGCGCTGGCCTCGCCGCCGAAGGAAGTCCGGGAGTTCGGACACCACCGCTACGTCCTCGAAGAATCCATCGTCGCCGATTTCGCCCTCGTTCACGCCGCCGTCGGTGACACCGAGGGAAACCTGGTTTTCGAGAAGTCGGCCCTGAACTTCAACCCGCTGGTCGCGATGGCCGGTCGGATCACCATCGCCCAGGTCGAGCAGCTCGTCCCGGCCGGCGAACTCGACCCCGCACACGTTCACCTGCCGGGGGTGTTCGTCCAGCGCATCGTGCACACCGGCGCGCAGGACAAACGAATCGAGAAGCGGACCGTTCGACAGGAGGCCACCCGATGAGCTGGACACGCACCGAAATGGCCGCCCGCGCGGCACAGGAACTCTCGCCCCGGGAGTACGTCAACCTCGGCATCGGCCTGCCCACCCTGATCCCGAACCACCTTCCCAACGGCGTAGCGGTGGTGCTGCACAGCGAGAACGGCATCCTCGGCACCGGCCCCTACCCGGATGAGGACGACGTCGACCCTGATCTGATCAACGCGGGCAAAGAGACCGTGACTGTCGAACCCGGCGCATCGTTCTTCGACTCGGCGCTCTCGTTCGGCATGATCAGGGGCGGACACATCGACACCGCGGTACTGGGCGGGATGCAGGTCTCGCGGCACGGTGATCTGGCGAACTGGATGGTGCCCGGCGCGATGGTCAAAGGCATGGGCGGCGCGATGGACCTCGTCCACGGCGCCCGCCGGGTGATCGTGCTGATGGAGCACACCACCCGCGACGGCTCACCCAAGATCGTCGAGGCGTGCACCCTGCCACTCACCGGCCAAGCCGTTGTGCAGCGGGTGATCACCGACCTCGCTGTGCTCGACATCGCCGAAGGCCAGGTGATTGTGCGCGAGACCGCGCCCGGGGTGAGCGTCGAGCAAGTGCGCCGCGCCACCGGAACACCACTGACCATCGGTACAGTCCTCGGCTGAGGACTCGCCCTATGCCACCAGGAGGTAGCAGTGCCGTTTCCCGATAGCTCCCAACACGAATCCGCGCTGTCGGAGACAGGCATGTCGGTTCGCCGGGAGGTGATGGGCGATTCGTTCGTCGACCAGGCGCTGGCCCGTACCGAGGGAACCGAGTCGGCCGAACTGCAGCGGTTCGTCACCGAACACGTCTGGGGTGCGGTGTGGACTCGCCCCGGACTGGACCGCCGCAGCCGCAGTCTGCTCAATCTCGGGATGCTGACTGCGCTGCGAGCGCACGAGGAGCTCGCCGGCCATGTACGTGGCGCACTCGCCAACGGCCTCACGCGCGAAGAGATCGTCGAAGCGATCATCCACACCGCCGGGTATTGCGGTGCCCCCGCGGCACTTTCAGCCATGCGCATCGTGCAACAGACCTTCGACGCGGACGCCGAGTAGATGAAGAATCGACCCGAGCCGAACAGAGGTAGGTGAGCCCCGCTGATCGCACGCACTCAGGTCCAGCGGGCGATGACGAAAACTGGGCTGTCCGCCACCGTACTCAACTGGTAGTGATCGCGTCGGGCCTGGTGCGCGTTGAACGACCACGCTGACCGACATCGCCGCATTCCGGGATACCTCGGGGGAATTCGATCCAGAAGCTGCTACCGCGACCCAGCTGGGCGTCGACTCCAAAAGTACCGTTGTGCGCGTGCATGATCGCGGCGACGATCGCCAAACCCAGACCATTGCCGCCCCGACTGCGCGCCCGGCCGCTGTCGGCCCGATAGAACCTGTCGAACAAATGCGGGAGGTGCTCGGGCGCGATACCCCGCCCGGTGTCATCGACCGAGATCCTTACCGAATTGTCGATTCCGATGACGCGGATGGTGATCGTGGCATCACTGGGGGTGTGCCGCAGCGCGTTCGTAGCCAGCGACAGCACTGCTTGGACCACCCGATCCGAAACTGCGGTGACACAAAGGGATTTCGGCATTTCGACACGAATGCAACGCTCGGGCTGGATGACATGCAGATCGTCGACGACAGCCGCGACGAGAGGCACGACGTCGACTATTCCACGATCTGCGATGCCGTGCTCGTCCAGATCGTTCAGGTCCAGCAATGCTTCTACGATCCCCGCCATTCGACGGGCTTCGTCGTTGATTCGACGCATCGCGTCTTGAACCCCGTCCGTATCGACGGGGCCGTCGGACGAGTACAGGGCGGAGTATCCGCGCAAGGTTGTCAGTGGCGTGCGGAGTTCGTGGGATGCGTCGGCGACGAATCGCCGCATCCGGTCCTCGGTGGCCTGAATGGTGTCGATCATGGTGTTCAACGCCTGACTCAACCGGGCAGCCTCGGTCCCCGGCCGGTACGCCTCGACACGACGATCTGTGGCTCCGGCTGCGATCGCATCGGCAGCCTCTGTCATCCGCGCGATGGGCGCCAAGCCGAGACGATGCACCCACCAGACGACCGAACCGACAACCAGTCCGATGATGCCACCAGCCGCCGCCAGCGCGAGGATCAACCGCGACGTGGCATCCCGTGCGTTCTGGGCCGAGATCCCGATGACCGCGGTGGCACCGAAGGATTCGATCGTCATCACCCGCATCTCCGACGCGACCCCCGCCGTCGTCGGGCGACCTGACGGCACGGGAAGTGACTGCATGCCTTGCAGATTCGGCACCACGCTCGGGTCATCAGTGGGCGCCTGAATGGTGGTGAGCGTGCCGTCGACATTGCGAATCCCGAGGTAGATGTCGCCGAACGCGGCCGGGAACCTGCTGACCTGTCTCGACCGCTGGCTCAGCAATAACGGCACCGTCGGATTCTCTGCCAACTGTGACAGTCGCGTGTCGAGTTGCTGGACGAGGTAGTGGCGCTGGATCACGACAACGGCGCCACCGGCAGCCAGCATCGTCAAGGTCAAGGCGATGAGCGCCAGGGTCAGCCGCCTGGCCAGCGACATCAGGCGTCCCTGATGCAGTAACCCACCCCGCGCACGGTGTAGATGAGCTTCGGGCCGCCGCGGTCGATCTTCTTACGCAAGCTGCTGATGAAGGTTTCGATGACAGCGGACTCGCCGTCGAAGTTGTACTGCCACACGTGATCCAGGATCCGCGCTCGGGTGACCACTCGGCCGACGTTGGTGATGAGACATCGAAGCAGACTGAATTCGGTGACCGTCAGATGTATTTCCTCGTCACCCCGCCACACACGGTGTGCTTCGTCGTCGAGCACCAGATCTGCCACCCGCCATTGCGCGGGCAGCTCGGCGATCGCGCCCCTCCTGCGCAGCGCGACCTGGACGCGGGCGACAACTTCTTCCATGACAAACGGTTTGACGATGTAATCGTCACCGCCGCTGGTCAATCCGCGGACTCGTTCGGCGGTATCGGACCGCGCGGTCAGGAACAGGACAGGTGCGTCGCATCCGCGACCGCGCAGTTTGGCCAGGACCACGTAGCCGTCGTCGTCGGGCAGCATGATGTCGAGCACGATCGCGTCCGGACGATAGCTGTCCGCCAACGCCAGCGCTTCCCGGCCGGTCGACGCAGTCTCCACCGCGCACCCAGCCATGCGCAAACCGGTGCCGACCAGATAGGCGATGTTCTCTTCGTCTTCGACCACGAGGACCCGCGGTGGCGTCGACGATGACTCGCCTGCGGGCAGTGGCGTCGGTGTCGCGGGCATAGCGACAGGATGCCCGTCGACGGTGTGAGGTGGCTCGAGGTTTCCTGGCGATCTCCTGTGAACCGGTGCCCAGGAAACCGCAAGGAACTCCTCGAGAGCCCGCCAGCCGCGCCGTCGAGACTCAGACAGTCGCCGCGTTCGCGGCGACTGAGTCGAGGAAAGGAATCGTCGGTATGCGTATCGTCCGCAATTCGTTCGTGGCCATCGCCATGATGGGGATGGCTTTGTCTGCAGGTCTGGGCGCCGGATCCGCATCGGCCGCGCCGGGCGAAGGGAAGGGCCACCATGCCCAGCTCACCGATGAGCAGAAGCAGTGCCTGGCCGGCCAGGGCCTCAGCCGGGAAAACCGGCCGGACGGCAAGCCCTCTCAGCAACAGATCGATGCGATCCAGGCGGCGCTGGCCGCATGCGGGATCCCCATGCCCGAGCGGCCCCAGCTCACCGATGAGCAGAAGCAGTGTCTCAGCGACGCCGGTTTCAGTCGTGAGAACCGACGGGAGGGCAAACCTTCGGACGAGCAGATCGCGTCGGCCAAGGCAGCCTTCGAGGCATGCGGCATCTCCCGGCCGTGACGTAGCTGCGACAGACCGGACTTGGCGACCATCGCGTGGTGGTCCCGCAGCGGTCGACAAGAACGACCAGTCGACCCGATGAAGCGTCCGACTGCGATTGAACAGCCCTGCGGCACGGCTAACCTGGCCGTGCCGCAGGGCTGTTTCTCACTTCGTGGGGACCGGGGCTGGGGCGTTGATCGTCGTAAAATATTGCACCGCAGCCATAATCGCGACCGGAGCAGTCACGAACAGCTGACCCAACACCGTCCCGATCGCTCCGATCGCCACAATCCCGCCGATACAACCAACCGCAGCAGCCGGAATGAACGCACCGAATAGACCGATAATCGTGGCCGAAGCAACAGTCGCACCGGCGATACCACCGAGCACACAACCGATCGCCGCACCACCAAGACCACCGACCGTGGTCCCGACCGAGGCACCCAACGCGATAGTGCTGGTCAACCGAGACCACGCCGCCTGCTCACGCTCGTACTCCGACTTCCACGGCGCCTGGTTCTCATACGGCAACGCGACCGGCTTGTAAACAGCGTGCGCCACGTCGAACTGCGGGGTCAAAGTCGCGGTCCGGTCCTTGACCTCCGCAGCAATGGGAAACTCGAAATCATCGACCCTGAACGACAACTCGGTTCCACCGAGCACCGCCCCGTTCGCTGCCTTGATCGCAAGAACCCCGTCATCAGCAGTGATCGAACCCGCGTCGGTACTGATCAGGGTGGACCGATCAGTCGCGCTCAGCGTGTAATTCACGGTCGACTGGTTACCCGGCACCGCCGAAGCAGCGCCCGCGCTCACGCAGATGGCGGTGGCGAGCAACGCCGACCCTGCCAAAACTTTCCTCATCATGACTACTTTCTCTGAATGGTGTTGCACGGTCTTTCGGCCGCGCCTGAACGTCGCCCCAGCCAGCACGCGCATCGGACGAAGTATTTGTTTGGTGCGATGTCAATCGGTCCAGGTCGGCCGAGCTGCTTGCACTCCGAGTGGAACGTTTCGAGAGCCGTCGGGTCAGAAACCCCGAGCCCGGTCCAGTACCGAACCTGCGTTCGGGGTGGTGTCGCCTCGCCACGCGATATGAAGATCGGGGCGAACCAGAACGAATCGAGCACCGAAGTAGCCGTGCAGGTCAGGTCGGTGTAGCCGATATCGGGTGAACGGGAGTCGCCGCTGTTGCGCGGCGGCGTCCCATTCCGGTACGGCAGGCGCGGCGATCTCGAGCAGGGTGTAACCCGGTCCGAGGACGTCGTATAGCGACCGACTGCGATCCAGCCACAGATGCGGCAGCCGGGATCCTGGTGTTCCGGATGGTCGATAGTTGGACGTCGGGCCCTGGTCCACGATCGTGTTCGGTGAGTCGATCATCGGCGAGTCCCGGTAGGTCGCTCCGAGTACGAAACCGAGGGTGTACATTTCGGCAGTTTTGGTTTGCCGGATCAACTCCGCAGTCTTCAGCCGGGCTTGTATGCCATCGTCGCTGTCACCGTCGAGCCCGGGCTGGACCAGCTCGCCGGTGAGTACCTGCATGTTGCGCTCGGCCTCGGCGATCGCACGCAGTGCCATAGGTCGGCGTTCGAACTCGTAGGAATCGAGCAGATGTGGACCTGCCCAACCCTCGATGGCAGCGGCCAACTTCCAACCGAGATCGACAGCATCGCCGATGCCGGTGTTCGCGCCGAATCCACCCCAGGGCGGGTTCTGGTGTGCGGCATCACCGGCCAAGAAGCAGCGACTGCTTCGATACGTATCGGCAACGAGCATTCGAGCTTGCCAGGGGTCCAGGCTGCGGATGCTGATCGGGAATTCTTCGCCGATCATCGCGTGAACGGCGCGGCGGGCAGATTCCTCGGTGAGATCGGGTGGCGCATCGACGATGATGGCCCACCAGGTGTCGTCAGTGTCCAACGTCCCCATGAGTCCGTTGGTTTCGGAATTGACCACCCAGTACTGCACGGCGCGGCCTTGCGGGTGCCTTTGCGAGAGTCCGGGGGCGTCGAAGATGACTTGGACGTTTTGCACCTCGTGGCCGCGTCCGGAGAGCTGAGCACCGATCTCGTGGCGCACGCGGCTACGGCTGCCGTCCGCCCCGACGAGGTACTTGGCACGGATCTGCCGACGCTCCCCACCTGGGCCGAGAGTGACGGCGTCGACTCCGGAATCATCCTGACGTAGCTCGTCGAGTGCGTATCCCCACCAGGTCGTCACCGACTGGCGGACGCTCAGGCTGTCTCGGAGTGCTTCTTCGAGCCGGTTCTGTGCACACCATTGAGCAGGTTCGGCAAGATCGTCGCGCTGGATATCCGAGAGCGCGAAGACGCCGTCGAAGCGTTCGATGGTGTGTCCGGTGAGGCTGGTGCAGAAGACTGCGGAATCCGACCAGCCGAAGGGCAGGCGCGCATTGGCGCGAATGGCGTCAGCGACGCCGAGCCGGCGATAGGTAGCCATCGATACGGGATTGATCTGTTTACACCGCGGCGACGCGGCCCCCGCCACGATGCGGGGCTCGATGACAACGCAGGCGATACCACGCTGCCCCAGTTCATGGGCCAATGTCAGGCCGACCGGTCCGGCGCCGGCGATCACGACGTCAGTGGTGTACTTGTTCGGTCTCATCGAATTCATGACGGTCTCCAAACGCATGGTGGTTCAACGATTTTCGGCAAGTTCGCCTGTCGTCCGTTGTGGTTGCTGCTGCGCGCGACGGCGAACGGGTACAAGGCTGATGGCGACGGCGCCGAGGACAGCGGGAATGACGAATCCGTAGAAGCCTGCGCCGGGCGCGACGATGAGGACGGTGACGAGCGTGAGATAGCTCGGCCCGACGATCGAGCCCAGTCGACCGAGGCCCAGGCTCACACCGAGCGCCGTGCCACGCAGCCGGGCTGGGTAATACTGGCTGACATAGGCGTTGATCAAGTTCTGCGTGCCGAGCGCGCCCAGTCCCGCTACCGCCGACATCACGAGCACCAGCCATCTCGATTGGTGTGTGCTCAACGCCAACATGGCGATCGCGGCGCAGAGGAACGATACGACCGTGATGGCCTTGATGCGGCCGCCACGATCCGCCAAGACCGTGGCGGCCAGCGTTCCGACGATCGCACCACCGTTGAAGGCAATGGTGAACTCCAGCGCTGAATGCAGGTCGTACCCCGCGCGGATCATCAGTGTCGGTAGCCACGTGCTGGCGCCGTATACCAGCACCAGTCCGAAGAAACCGGCGGTCGCGAACAGCAAGGTGGCGGCTCGCACTCCGGGCGCGAACACCTCCCGCAATGGTGTCGTCTCGGGCAGCGTAGTTTCCAGCGTGTTCGCCCGGTCGCCGGTCGGCAAACCCGCCGGGATCAGCTTCCAACACAGCGGAACGAGTGCCAACGGCAGTACCCCCACCAGGAACAGCCACTGGAAATGCAGTTCGGGCAGGACCGCCCGGCCAACGGACGCGACCACAATCCCGCCGACAGCGATTCCGGTCAGTGCGGTACCGACATGCAAGCTACGACGTGCCGGTGCTGCCCAATCGGCTACGAAGGCCACCACCAATGGCGTCAGAGCCCCCAGACCGATTCCGGTCAGGAAACGGCCGACGCCGAAGACCGTGAGGTTGGGTGCCAGACCGGTGATGATCATGCAGCCCGAAACCCACGTCAGGAACACCGCGATCGGAATCCTGCGCCCCCAGGTGTCGCTCGCGCGCCCCGCGACAAACGCACCGAGCGGCATGCCGAGCGCGGTCACACTGCCGAGCAGCCCGATCGTGGACGAACTGACGTCCCAGTCGGAGTAGTCGAGCAGCGATGGTCCGACCGCCCCGAGCACGAATAGGTCGTAGCCATCTATGAAAAGGATCAATATGCCGATGGGCAACGCCCAGCGGGGGGTCGCGACCGCCAGGCGGTTGTTGGGCTGCGTCATCGCAGAGGTGTCCTTCCCAGAACTGAGCAGAGGATTCGGGTCCGGACAGCGTCATCGTCTCGACTGAGCAGAGCGCACGCCTTCAGCAGCGCGATGACTTGCGTCGCGGCCGAGCATCACCTTCCGAGGACAGACATGGCGCGCAGTTGCCGCGGTGCGTCCAGGAGATAACCGTTGGTGTGTCCCGAATCACTTTCGAAAGTATCACGAGATATTCGACACATCAATAGGTTTTCGCATGAGAAGCTTCAGATCGAATGTTTGATGTCATGGAGGTGCGTCAACCGACATGGCCAACCCAGGAGGTCGAATGACCACAGTCCGCCAGCAGCTCGTGGGGAGCTGGAAGATGATCGACTGGAGGATCTTTCGTGGAGGCGAAGCACTTGACCCGCCACTGGGTCCAGTCGAAGCCTGCGGAGGCCTGCTGTTCTACACAGACGGCGGGCTGATGAGCACGACCCTGTCCGCCGTGGACCGTGCGCCGTTCATCGACGACTCGCTCGATGGTGGCACAGCGACGGAGAAGCGCAGGGCCTACGAGTCGATCATCAACTACTGCGGGACATTCGACGTCGATGAAACGGCCGGCACCGTCATCCACCACGTACAGTTCTCCACGTTTCCCAACTTCGTCGGCCGGGACCTGCGACGCACGTGCGTGTTCGAAGCAGACACGCTCAAACTCGACACTCCACCGATGAACTTCGGCGGCGAGCCGCTGGCCAGTTACATCCTGTGGCAGCGCACGAAATAGGAGGTAACGACTCATGTCTGACATTCGGCGAATCGTCACTGGTCACGACAAGGACGGCAGAGCAGTCTTCGTTGCCGACGGCAAAGCCCGGCCGCAACTGACCCGCGGCGTCGAGACGACCAACCTGTGGTTGCACCGTGGCGCTCCCGACAACTCCAGCGGGTACGCAGACCCTGTTATTGCAGGTGTCCCGCTCGAGCCACCTCACAGAGGCACCGTCTTGCGAATTGTCGACTTCCCGTCGGCGGAGGCTGAATCCGCGCCAGACATGCACCGCACCGCGTCGCTGGACTACGCCTACATCATCGAGGGCGAGATCTACGCTGTCCTGGACGACGACTCGACATTGATGCATGCCGGCGACGTCCTGATCCAGCGGGGAACCAATCACGGATGGGTGAATCGCTCGGACCGCCCATGCCGAGTGCTGTTCGTGCTCTTGGATGCCGAACCGATCTCGTGTGTCACCTAATAACCTGCTCCATAGGCAGGGACAGCCTCTGGGCCGAGCATCAGTACTCGACTGACGCTCGGCCCAGAGCTCCGTTGGGAGTTCTTATCTCGGCTAGCTGCCGAGGCCGAACAGACGTTTTGCGTTCTCGCTCGCGAACTTTCGGCGGTCCGGAGCTGACAGTGGTGCTGTTTCGAGGAACTGCCGGGCCTCTGGATACGACTCGTAGGGGTAGTCGCTACCGAACAGCACTCGGTCCGCACCCACGGCGTGTATGCATGCGAGCAACGCTGGGGTGAAGAAATTTCCGCTACAGTTGTACCAACAGTTGTCGGTCAGGTACTCACTCGGTTTCCGGTCGAGCTTCGGGTGTTCACCGAGAACATCGATATATGGCTTGATGTACGGAAAGTCGAGCCGGTACATCCAGAACGGCAGTCCCTCGCCGCAATGACCGAGCATGAGCTGCAGGTCAGGGTAGGCATCGAACACTCCCCCGAAGATCATCCTGCTGACCTGGACTGCGACTTCGTGTCCGAACCCGAGGCCCCGCCCGGCCAGTGTCCACCCGTATCCGAGATACGGTCCGAGCATCGAGCCGTGCGGCAAGGTGGGGTGGATGTTGATCGGAACGCCGAGGCGCTGCGCGGCCTCGAAGATCGGCCATAAGCGGCGATCATCCAGATTCATGTCTCCGACATGCGAGTGAATGTTCGCGCCGCGAAAACCGAGTTCGGTGACGCACCGTTCCAGCTCCGCGGCGGACGCCTCGCCGTCGAAGGCCGGTAGCGTGGCGAGCCCGATCAGCCGTTCTGGGTGACGCGAAACTGCAGCGCCGAGCATGTCGTTGCAGTCACGGGCCTGTGTGACACCGAGTTTCGGCTCGAAGAATTCGGTTCCGGGCACCGTCAGCGAGACGACCTGAGCCGAGATCCCTTCCTCATCCAGCGTTTCGATGCGCGCGTCACTGAGATCGAGCAGTCGCTCCTCGAGGACAGCCGGGTAGGAGAAGGCAACTTCTGGAGCACTGGGCTCGGGAAAGCACCGACGGATCCCGTCGTGCACCTCTTGCCGAGGCGGTGTGGTCCGCCCACGCAGGACTTCGAGATACGGTTCGGTGAAGTAATGTGTTTCGCAGTCGATGATTTCGACCATGGGGATACCTTTCGTCACTGAAATGGGAAGACTCGCGTCGGCTGTGATCGCGAAACTTCTGCGACTGCCGGGTCAGTCGTCGATACCCAGGTAGCCACGCTCGACAACGTCGGGAGGCCAGTGGTCGCAGACCGCCCCCTGCAGTTGCGTTCGCAGACAGTGGGAGGGCTGACAAGGGCAGCGTCGAATCTGATCGATTGCCTCGGCTGATACTTTCTCGGGCCAGTCCGGGTCGACGAACAACGCACGTGCGAGGCCGATAGCATCGGCCCGGCGCTCCTCTAGTGCGGTGATCGCGTCCGCGGGATCACCGAGTCCGCCGTTTGCGATCACAGGTACATCGACAACTTGTTTGACCGCCGCCGCGTCAGCCAGACCGTACCCGCGTCGCGAGAACAGCCCTGCGTTCTCGGGGTGCCGCAGTGATTCGAACGTGGCTGACGTCGGAAACAACATGTCAACTCCCGCCGCTACCAGCCTCGGTGCCAGCAGGACAGCATCGTCGATGGTCCACCCTGTCGGCATCAACTCGTCGCTTTGAAGGTGCACCGCAACGATGAATTCAGGCCCGGTACGCCGGCGGACTTCTCGAACGACCTCCAGCGCAAACAGGACACGATTGTCGAAACTGCCTCCCCACGCATCAGAACGCCGGTTCATCCGTGGCGACAGGAACGACGAGATCAGAAACCCCTGTCCCGCATGAATATCCACACCGTCGAACCCGGCACGCCGGCACAACTCCGCCGCATCGCCGAATGCTCTGATGCTCTCCCAGATCTCCGCTTCGGTGATTTCCGCCGGGGTAACCCAACGGCCGGGAGTCAACTCGAACGGGACCGCCGACGGCGCCAGCCGACGCGCATCGTCATAGATTTCCCACGGACCCGCGTAGCGTCCAGCGTGCACGATCTGAGCCATGACCAGCGCTCCGCGTGCCTTTACCTCCATGGCAAGTCTGGTAAGGCCCGGCAGGTACACGTCTTCCGACACCATGGTCTGACGTGGCATCTGTCTACCGGCGGCGTTGATGGCGAAGTTCTCGGTGACGACCAACCCGGCACCGCCCTGCGCCCGTCGCGCGTAATGCTCGATCGCAGCCTCGGTGACATAGCCATGTTCGTCGCCGTAGCACACCGACATCGGTGCATGAACAATGCGGTTGCGGGCCATTCGTGAGCCGATCTTCAGCGGCTCGAAGAGAGCCGCAAAAGGCGTCGGCATCACGCGCCGGTCGACATGAGGTCAGCGCGCGACTCTGTCAGCACCGTGTTCTCCAATGCTTCAAGAGCCCCGATCTCGATCCGGATCCGGTCCCCATCGGCGAGGAAGCTGCCCGACGCCAAACCGACCCCGGCGGGAGTGCCGGTCGCAAGGACGTCGCCCGGCTGCAGTGTCATTTCCTGACTGAGCGACGAAATCAGCTGCGCGACCGTGAAGATCATGTCCGCGGTCGTGCCGTCCTGGCGCAGTTCGTCGTTGAGCCACAGACGAACCGTGAGTTCCTGCGGGTCATCGACGAACCACGATGGCGTGAGTGATGGGCCGAGCGGGGAGAATGTGTCGCGGCCCTTCGATCCGAGCCAGTCATAAGCGAACGGGGGCGCCAGTGGATTGGTTCGCGCGAGTCTGCCTCGCGCCGAAACATCGTTCACGATCGTGTATGCGGCGACGTGTTCCAACGCTCGCTCGACGGGCACGTTGCGGGCCGGCGAACCGATGACGACGGCCAACTCGGCTTCCCAGTCCACCTGCGCATCCGGCTCATCCGGAATGACGATGGGATCACCGGGACCGATGACCGAGGTGGGCGGCAGCAGAAAGAAGTAGGGCTCCCACCCGTCGGGCAGATTCGGGAACCCCAACTCTTGCAGGTGCGAGAGATAGTTGGCCGCGGCGCACACGAGTTTGCCTGGCGAGCGTAACGGTGCCAGCAGCGTGCACAGACCGATCGGCCGGGCATCTGCGGGGTCCCACTCCCGCAATCGTGGTGCTACCGCTGCCCAGTCTGTGACGACCGCCGAAAGATCGCCGTATCCATCGAGAGCAGGCACCGCGAACAATTCATCGTCGACCTTCGCGGCCACCACAGGTATGTGCGTACCCGCGGGCAGCACGCTGACCAAACTCCAAGGCTTCATAGTCAACTCCGTCTCGATGTGTTCAGTGGTCCAGTGATCCCTGGTCGAACGGCCCCCAGTGATTTGCGGTGGCGATGTCGACCTCCCACGTCTTCGGATACATGGGGAAGGATTCATGCCACGGACGCGGCTCCCAATAGCCTTTGGATTCGTCGTGGACCACATCGATCTGGGTGAACAGTTCGATCGTGTTTCCGTCGGGGTCCTTGTGGTAGGTGAACATGTTGTGTCCCGGACCGTGCCGTCCCGGCCCCCAGTGCAAGCGGTAATCATGGGCGGCGAGGTGGTCGAGCATGGAGATCAGATGGTTCGGGTCACGCATTTCATACGCGATATGGTGCATTCCCTCGTTTTTTGTGCTCGACATGAAGTTGGCGGCATGGTGGTCTGAATTGCACCGCAGGAAGACAAAGAAGTCACCGACAGTGTCCGACCATTTGAATCCGAGCAGCTCCTGATAGAACTTCTGCAGTGGGTCGAGTTCAGGCGTGAATGCTGCGACGTGGCCGAGCTTCGTCGGCCGCAACGGCGTGTATTCGGTCGCTCCGACGAGGTCCTGGTCAGCGAAGAGATGCAGGTCGATTCCGGTGGTCGGTTCTGTCAGAACGAGGACATCGGGCGTGCCTGGAGCGATATCGGACCGCCGTTCGACGTCATAGCCAGCGTCTCGAAGTCGTCGCTGGGCGTCTCCGAGTTCTTCCCAAATCTCGTATCCGACGTTCGTGCGCGCTGCGGAGTCACCTTTGGTCAGAACGACGCAGTGATGGTCGGAGCCGGTGGTGATGAAGGCACTTTGGGCTGTTTGCTCGACCAGATTGAAGTCCAGGACTTTCGTGTAGTACTCGACCATTCGGTCAAGGTCGGGTGTCCTGAATTCGACATAGCTCAGTTTCGAAACCCGAACAGCAGGATCGGGGAGATCGTTGTTCTCTTGCATGCCCACTATTTCACGCGAGCTGTTTTGTGACGTCCAACACTTACATCGGGTCGCTTCACAGCCGTCGGCTGTCAGCCGTCAGCTGCCAGGAAGATGGCGGAGCCACCTACTGAGAACAGGCCGCGCCCACTCCCGCCATCGACTACCCGGGGTCGACCTCCGCCGTATTCGGTTCATCCAATGCACAACTGATCAGCAGTTGTGCGGTGTGTGCGATGTGATCGCGCAACAGTTCCTGCGCGAGGTCGGCCTTACGAGCCAAGGCGGCGTCCAGCAAGGCACGGTGCTCTCCCGCCAGGTCACGGTCAGGTTCGTTGCCGAATGACACCGACCATTGCAGGTAGAGCTCGGCCTCTTGACGCAACGCTTGCGCGGTTTCGAGCAACCGGCGGTTGCCACAGCCGGCCAAGAGGGCATTATGGAATGCGACGTGCGCTGTCGACCACTCATCGGTCGGATGATTCGGGTCTGCGGGGTCTCGAAACTGCGCTCGTTCCAGAAGATGGTGCGCCGCAAGGGCATCCGCCTCCCATCGCATGTCGCCATCGAGCACTGACAACTTCAGCACGAGCGATTCGATCTCGACTCGGGCAGCGGTCAGATCGGCCAGATCCTGATGCGACAGCGGCCGGACCAGGTAACCCTGATGCGCCTTCGTCGTCACCAGTCCCTCGGCCGCCAGTTTTGTCAGCGCTTCGCGAGTGGCGCCTACGCTGGCCTTGTACCGTTCCGACAGCTCCGGGAACTTCAGCCTCGCCCCAGGGACCAGCCGCCCGCCGAGAATGTCGGCCCGCAGCGCCTGGTAGACGCCGTCTGTGCGAGTCGTTCCGCTGCTCTTCACCATGCGACCACGGTAGCACCATACGAAACACTCATAAGGTATCGAAACTCGTTCGATAGTTTCGAAAGTGACCTGACCACACCCCCCGCGCCGACCGAACCGGGAGACCCAGAGTCGCCGCAACCCACCGGCAACACGTGTCAGTTTTACGAAAGCCACTTGAACTATCGAAACAAGGTTGCTACTTTCGAAAGTGACTCAAGGCACAACAACGCGCGGGGAGGGCATAGCCCACCCCCTCACTCAGGGAGCACGCATCGTGCGATTCGCCAACATCTCCGACCGACTATCACTGGTCACGGCATCCGACACCGTCGTAGATATCGCGCAGGCGAGCTCGGACCGGTTCGGCTCGACGATGCAGGATGCCTATGGACGCTGGGACGAGCTGATCGCCTTCTGCTCCACAGTCACCCACACCGGTCGACCGCTCGCCGATATCCCCTCGTCAGCGTTCGGCAATCCGGTGCCACAACCGCGTCAGGTCTTCGCGATCGGACTGAACTACGCCGATCACGCGGCCGAGTCATCTTTCGCTGTGCCCGAGGAACCACCGGTCTTCACCAAGTTCGTGACTTCACTCGCCGGCCCGTACGGCACCATCGAGCTCCCCGAGGGGAAGGTCGACTGGGAAGTAGAGCTCGTGGTCGTGATCGGCCGCGAGGCACATCGTGTCCCTGCCGACAACGCCTGGCGTTACGTAGCGGGCGTGTCGGTGGGACAGGATCTTTCCGAGCGTGACCGCCAGCGCGTGGGCCCTGCCCCGCAGTTCAGCATGGGCAAATCGCATCCCGGGTTCGGTCCGATCGGCCCACTGCTGGTCACCCCGGACGAATTCGACAACCCCGACGACCTCGAACTGGGCTGCCTGATCAACGGCGAGCAGATGCAGAAGGGCAAGACCTCCGACATGGTCTTCCCGGTGCCGGAACTGATCGCACGACTGTCGGCGATCACGCCGTTGCTGCCCGGCGATGTCATTTTCACCGGCACTCCCGCCGGCGTCGGTCTCGGGCGCACTCCCGCACGGTTTCTCGCGCCGAACGACGAATTGACCAGCTATGTCCGTGGCGTCGGTGAGATGCGGCACCTCCTGGTCGCCCGTCACTGACCGCACAACGTTTCGAAGGAGCAGGCAATGGCGCTGCATCGACTGTCCTCGGTCACGATCGGGGTTCCGGACCCGACGACCACTCGGGACTATTACACCGAATTCGGCCTCGCCCCCGCCGACGACGGCTGGCTGGCGACCCGAGACGCCGGTGACCAGTTGCGGCTGGTCACCGCTCCCAGCCGCCGCCTGGTCGAGATCGTGATCGGTGCCGACGATTCCGACGATATCGCCGCGGCAGCCATCCGGTTGCGGGGGCTCGGGCTGCCGGTGGACCTGACGAGTGGGTCCGTCACCGCGCGGGAACCAGTCGCCGGCTTCCGGGCGGTTATTCGAGTCGACGACCGGCTGGCGCAGTCGGTGCAACCAGCCACCGCCTACAACGGACCCGGCCGGATCGAACGCAGTAACCTCCGCGCCCCTGGTGTCTTGCGGGAAGATCCGGTACGTCCGCGCAAACTCGGCCATGTCGTGATCGGCACGATCGACTTCGATGCCACGCGCCGATTCTTCACCGACGGACTGGGGTTCAAGCTCTCCGACGAGATCAAGGGCCACGGGGCGTTTCTGCGGTGCTCGACTGATCACCACAACGTGCTCGTATTGAAGGCACCGGTCAACTTCCTCCACCACACCTCCTGGCAAGTCGACGACATCGACGACGTCGGGCGCGGCGCGACCGCGATGTTGGAGGGCAATCCCGAACGTCACGTGTGGGGCCTCGGTCGCCACCACGCGGGGTCGAACTTCTTCTGGTACCTGAAAGATCCAGCGGGCAACTTCTCCGAGTACTACTCCGACATGGACTGCATTGTCGATGACCAGCTCTGGACGCCGCAGGCATTCGAAGGCGCTAAGGGCTTGTTCAACTGGGGACCGCCACCGCCGCCGTCGTTTCTGCACCCCGAGGACCTCGCCGGCCTGATGACCGGCGCCCACCACGCCGACTGACCCCGATTCATCCATCCAGGAGACGATGATGTCCCAGCAAGAAATTCACGACTTCGTACAGGTCGGTTACGGCCCGGTCGGCCAGACCATGGCCGGGTTGCTCGGCAAGGCCGGGTACTCGGTGGCAGTGTTCGAGCGCTGGCCCACGCTGTACGGACGGGCCAGGGCAGGGCACATCGACCACGAAATCATGCGGATCTTCCAGTCGCTCGGCATCGCCGAACGCTTGGAAGAGGACATGTTCCGCGCGACCAAGTACGTATTCCGCAACGCCGCGGGCGAAACACTGATCACCTTCGACTGGGACCGTGACGGCATCTCAGGATGGCCGTCGGACTACATCATGTACCAGCCTCTGATCGAGGACGCTCTCGATGACGCCGTACGAGCACTACCCACGGTCAGCATCCATCAGGGATGGGAAGCCGTCGCGCTGGTACGCCACGCCGACCACATCGAGGTGGAGTTCCGTTCGGTGCGCCTCGGCGCCGAGGGCGAGAAGGTCCTGGGTGACGATGTCCGGACCGTTCGAGGGCGATATCTGATCGGGGCGGACGGCGCCAACAGCTTCGTCCGAGGCCAGATCGGTGCGGGGCAACAAGATTTCGGTTTCCGCGAAACCTGGCTGGTATGCGATCTGGAGCCGCTCGAGCCTCTCGATTTCGGCTTCGACAACGGCCAGATCTGCGATCCCGCACGTCCACATTGTCTGTTCCAGCTGGGCAAGAAGCATCGACGCTTCGAATTCGCCCTGCTGCCGGGAGAAACTGCCGCACAGATGGAAAGCCCCGAAGTGGCATGGGAATTGATGGCGCCCTATGGCGTCACCGAGAAGAACGCGAATCTCGTTCGACAGGCGATCTACACCTTCCAGTCCAAGCTCGCCGATCGCTGGCACGACGGCCGGATCTTCCTCGTCGGCGATGCGGCGCACGTCATGCCCCCGTTCATGGGGCAGGGCATGTGCTCCGGCGTACGCGACGCCAAAGCACTCGCGTGGCGCCTCGATCTCGCCATGCGTGGCATCGGCGGCACCAATGTGCTGGACTCCTACCGCACCGAGCGCGCACCACACGTGGCTACATTGATCGGGATGTCCATCGAGGCAGGGCGAGTCTCCTGCACCTTCGATCCCGACACAGCGGCCGCACGAGATGAAGCCTTCCGTCGGGGCGATGTACCGCCGCCGCCGCCCTTCCCGCATATCGAGGCGGGGCTGCTCGGCACCGACGCCGGTACGGATATCGCGGGAACCCTTGCCCCGCAAGGCCGCATCGCCATCGGGGAAACCATCGGGCGATTCGACGACGTGCTCGGCTCGGGTTGGGTCCTGCTGCTGGCGCCAGACAGTGACGTCGACATCGACGCCCATCGCACCGCGGTGCTGGAGCATCTCGGCGGCAAGGTAGTTACGCTGTCGGCGCCCGGATCCGGTGGCGAGGTCGTCGATATCGACGGCTATTACGCCGACTACTTTGCCCAACACCGAGTTGTCGCCATCCTGTATCGGCCCGACTTCTACATCTTCGCGGCCACCGATGAACTCGCGGCGATCGCCTCGCTCGTCGATCAACTCGAGACGAGACTCGGCGCAGTCGTTCCGGCACAGGTCGCTCGATGACCGAGCCTGCGTGGCGCGCCGAGGCCGAGGCGCACAAACGCGCTATGCCAGTGCAACGACTCACTGGCAACGGCATGGACTACGCAGATGTCGTCGATCTGTACGCCCGTGTCGATGCCGGGCAGTCGTGGGCGGAAGCCGCGGATGAACTCGGCGCGATCAACGGTCAGCGCGCCGCGGTGGCTCTGTCCCGGGGATATACCAAGAGCGCTCGGCAGTGGCACCTGCTTTCCTCGGCCTGCTATCGGGTAGGCCAAGTTCCACTGCCCGACAATGACCCGCGCAAGCTGGCTATGTATCGATTGCTGATCGACCACTTCGGACGCGCCGGTGCGCTCAGCGAGCAGGCGGTCGACCATGTCGAGATTCCGTACCGCGACGGCGCTGTGTGTGGCTGGTTGCTGCGACCGCCGGATGTCCCCGCTCCGCCGGTCGTCATCGTCACAGGTGGATTCGACGGCTGGCGCGAGGAGTACCACGTCGGCGCGCAATACCTGCTCGAACGCAACGTCGCGGTGTTCCTCGTGGACGGCCCGGGCCAGGGCGAGACCCGCCTAGTCCAGGGCTTGTATATGGATTCTGATGTCGCACAGGCATATTCGACGGTGATCGACCATGTACTCGACGACCGGCGCCTCGCCGGGACAGTAGGCATCTGGGGCAACAGCATGGGCGGTTACCTGGCTGCGCTGACAGCAGCCACCGACGACCGCGTCGCGGCGTGCTGTGTCAACGGTGGCACCGTGCGACCTGCCGAAATCCTGGATCGCTACCGCCGCTTCATCACCAAGATCACCGCGGTCACCGGGATCGACGATCCCGTGAAGGCTCGCGAGGCAATGGAGGAGTTCCGGCTGACACCGGCTCTGCTGGAAAACCTCACCTGCCCATTGCTTGTGCTGCACGGCACCCCGGACCAAGTGTTCCTGATCGAGAGCGCACGCGCGCTATACGACGGCGCCGCGAGTGTCGACAAACGGTTCGACGAGTGGGCCGACGGCGATCACTGCCTCTACAACCACTCGCACGAAAAGCATGTCATCGTCGCCGACTGGTTCGCAGATCGACTCTACGACGCTTGAGCCCACCCGCGGGGTCGGCCTCATCGACCCGATGCCCATCCAACGAAACATATCCAACGACGTCGAGCACTGCTGTCCGGGTGCACGACTCGTCTCTAAGGAGACACCATGACCGACAATGACGTCGACGTGATCGTAGTCGGCGGCGGGCCCTCCGGGCTGACCGTCGCCGCGGAGATCGCGGCCACCGGCGCGCAGGTTCTCGTCCTCGAAAAGCGCAGCAGCGACCCGGTGTCGCGGGCGGGCACACTGTTGCCGCGACCACTGGAACTGTTCGACGCCCGCGGCATCGCCGACCGCTTCATTCGCCGGACCTGCGAGATCAATCCGCACCCCTTTCAAAGCTGGCACATCTGGGGTGGCATGCACCCCATCGACTGGACGACTCGCGACTCACGGTTCCAGTTCACGCTGTTCCTCCCGCAACACGAGACCGAACTGATCCTGCGCGACTGGGCGACCGACAAGGGTGTCGACATCCGGTTCCACCAGGAAGTCGTCGACCTGCAGTACGACGCAGACAGGGTGCTGGTCACCTCCCTCGACTCCGACGGGCACCCATGCCAGTCCAGTGCACGGTTTGTCGTCGGCGCAGACGGTGGGCACAGCGCGGTCCGCAAACTGACGAACATCGCCTTCGAGGGCCGCGATGCCACGTTCACCGGCGTCATCGCCGACGCCGAAATGGCTTTCCCCTGGCCGGGCGGACTTCGTGTCGGGCACAACGAATACGGCTGGCTCACCACATTTCCCTTCGGTCCCGGACTCACGCGGTTTGTGATGGTCCACCGTGACGACCGCGCCGAACCCAAGTCTGCCCCCGTCACCCTCGCCGGCCTGACCGAATGCGTAAGCCAAATCCTCGGCGAACCCGTGAGTATCCCTGGGTTGCGGGCGGCCTCCCGCTACACCGACGCGCAGCGGATCGCGTCCCGATTCCGCAGCGACCGAGTGTTCCTGGTCGGTGAATCCGCCCGAATTCACTACCCCGCCAGCGGAATGGGCATGAACTATTGTCTGCAGGACGCGTTCAACCTGGGCTGGAAGCTCGGCGCCGTACTGCAAGGCCATGCCGATGAGGCGCTGCTGGACACCTACGAGACAGAGCGCCGTCCGATTAGCCTCGATCTACTGCGCAGCGTCGATGCGCAGGTAGCGATCCAGTTCGATTTCAGCCCCGAGGGCCTCACACTCTCGGGCGCCCTGCAAAAGAAGTTCCTCCCGATACCGGCAGTCAACTCCCAGCTGCAGCTCGAGCTGAACGGCCTCGAGACCCCCTATCTCTCGGGGCAGCGCAGCCACCCCCTGGTCGGGCACCCCGTGCCCGACTTCGAACTGCTTCGCAGCGATGGATCCACCGTCCGCCTCTACGAACTGCTGCGCGACGGACGATTCGTGTTGCTCGACCTCAGTGCCGCCGGGGTACTGCGCGACCTCGGCTCCCCCGCGGTCAGCCTGGTGCAAGGCCACCCCGCGAGGCTGCCGACCGCGTTGGACCAGGCCACGTGCCTGCTTGTCCGCCCTGACACCTACCTCGCCTGGGCGACCCAACTTCCGCCCGACCCGGCTGATGTGCGGAGCCAGCTCGACCAGTGGCTGAACGTTCGAAACACGCACTCACTCAGCACATCCACACCGAACTCGTGAACGGACAACCCCGATGACTGAACGCAGCTTCACCCGCGCACGCTCTGACGACCGGGCCCTCATCCACGCAGTAGTCCACCGCTACGCGCACACCGCGCGCGACAAGATGGACTTCGCCGACATGCTCGCACTGTTCACCGCCGACGCCGTGCTTGTCTTGCCCGACGGAACGCCCATCCCACCGTCCGAACTCGGCAAAGTCGTCCGCGACGGCGAAGCCGCCTACATTCGCCATCACATCACCACTGTCGACATCTGCTTCACCGGCCCCACCGAAGCGCAGGTGAACACCTTCTTCTTCGCCATCACCGATGAAGCAGCCCCCGACCACTGGGGCGTGTGGCGTGACACCTTCCGCAAGCAGGCCGACACCAGCTGGCTCATTCGGGAACGCACCATTGTCGTCGAGGGATCGGCACCCAGTGGTTGGTTCCATCGCACCTACGTTGCCCAGGTCTGAGCACGTGGACACCGACGAGCTGAGCCGACAGCAGCGACAGGTGTATGACGCGATCGTGAACGGACCGAGAGGATCTGGGCCGCAACATTTTCCACTCGTCGATGCGGCAGGTCATCTCCAAGGCCCTTTCGGCCTCATGGTCGAGTTCCCTGAGATCGGCGGGCCGCTGCAGGCGCTCGGCGCCGCCCTGCGCTACCGAACCACACTCACCGGTCGAGAGCGTGAAATTGCAATCCTCACCGTCGCACGCTGTACCGCAAGTTCATTCGAACGGTACGCGCACGAAGCTGCTGGGCGCGCGGCCGGATTGACCGAGACCGAACTCGCCCGACTACACGCCGGAACATTCGTCACGACCGACGCCCGCGAGGCCGCCGTCGCGATGCTCACCGCATGGGCAGTGGATCAGCCGACACTCACTGGGATCGACCTCATCACGGCGCAACCGCTCGACCGGACATCGATCGCCGAGGTGACGGCACTGGTCGGCTACTACCGCATCCTGGCTCAGCTCATGGGGTTGTTCGATATCGGAGCGCCCGCCGACCACAGATGAGCCGATCCCGTCAATCACCAATCTAAGGAAGAACCATGAACGTGGACGTAGTGGTCGTCGGTGGCGGCCCATCTGGACTGATGACGGCTGCCGAACTGGCCGCGGCCGGTGTTGATGTCGTTGTCCTGGAACGCCGGACCGACCCTGTGGGATCGCGGGCAGGCACCATCTTGCCCCGCGTGCTCGAACTGTTCGACACCAGAGATCTGGCACAGACCTTCATCGACCGCGCACGGGCGATCCGTGACAACCCGCTGGTCCCGTTCCATATCTGGGCCGGGCTCCAGCCGCTGGACTGGGGTCATCTCGAATCACGGTTCGGCTACCGGCTCATCCTGCCGCAGAACATCACCGAGGAACTGCTCGCCGAACACGCATCCGCACAGGGAGCGCGCATCGTACGCGGGGCGGCCGTCGAAACCCTCGAGCAGTTCGACGCGGGCGTCGCTGTTCGAGCTCGGCTGACCGATGGCACCGAACAGACCTACTCCGCTCGATACGTCGTCGGTGCCGACGGTGCCCGCAGCATCGTCCGACGGGCGGCGGGTATCGAATTCGACGGTCACGACGCCACATTCACCGGCATGGTGGCCGACGTCGTGCTCGACTTCCCGTGGGACGCGCCTCGCGCGAACGGGCACAATGAGCACGGCTGGGCCGCGGCTTTCCCCTTCGACGAGACCGGTCACATCACCCGGTTCAATATCGTGCACGAGCAACGTCGGCACGCCGACAAATCCGAGCCGGTCACCGTCTCCGAGGTTCACCAGTGTGTGCGCGAGATCTTCGGAGAATCCTTGGACTTCACCGAACTGCGTTGGGGTTCGCGCTATACCGACGAAACCCGTACCGCCTCGAGCTTCCGGGACCGCAGAATCGTGCTGGTCGGTGAGAGCACCCGGGTGCACTACCCCGCCAGTGGTGTGGGGATGAACTTCTGCCTGCAGGATGCGTTCAATCTGGGCTGGAAGCTGGCTGCGGTGGTCAACGGCGTCGCCGACGAATCGATGCTCGACACCTACGAGGCCGAGCGACGACCGGTGACCGAAGCGCTGTTGGAAAGCGTTGCCGCACAGTGCGCTATGCAGTTCGACTTCACTCCCGAGGGGCTGGCCTACCGGCGCTTCTTCCAACAGCGGCTCTTTCCGCTGCCCGAGGTGGGTCGCACGCTGGTTCGCGATCTGAACGGCCTGAGCTTTCCCTATCCACGCGAGGCGACCGATCATCCGTTCGTCGGCGAGCGCGCGCCCGACCTCGCAGTGCAAACCCGCGACGGCCTCGTCCGGACCGGTGAGCTGCTCCGAGGTCACGAATTCGTGCTCATCGATTGCACGGGTGAAAACCACTACGATGAACTGAAGTTCGGCCGAACACCCGTCCGGGTCGTATCCGGAGTTCTAGCCCCCGCACCAGCGGGACTGCACGATGTGCGGAGTCTGTTGTTGCGCCCCGACAGCTATGTCGCGTGGGCGGATACCGCGACGCCGACCCCCGAACGCGCCGTGGCGCAGATCGAGCGATGGCTGAAGGTCGAGCGATGACCGCGCGGCTGCTCCTGCGCGGAGTACAGATCGTCAGCATGGACGACGACATCGGTGACCTGGTCGGCGACATCCTCATCGAAGGCACCCAGATCTCGGCCATCGCCGAGCGCCTGGACGTCACAGACGCCGAGGTGATCGACGGCACCGACATGATCGCCATCCCCGGGATGATCGACACCCATCGCCACACCTGGCAGAGCGCGGTGCGCCACAGCTACGCCGATATGGATCCGGCACGGTATTTCGCCGAGATGCTGGTCGGCATCGGTGCCTCTTACCAGCCCGATGACGTCCATATCGGCAACAAGCTTGGTGCCGCGGCCGCATTGAGCGCCGGAACAACCACCCTGGTGGACTGGTCCCACATCCAGAACACCCCGGCTCACTCAGATGCCGCCATCACAGGTCTGAAAGAAGCCGGTATCCGCGCGGTGTTCGCCCATGGCTGGCCACTGCTGACCGATGACCGTTGGACCAATCGCAGCGAACTCGGCCACCCTGACGATATTCGCCGCTTGCGCACCGAATACTTCGCCAATGACGACCAACTGTTGACGCTGGCAATGGCGGCTCGCGGCCCCGAGATGGCAGCCGAGGACACCTGGGTCGCGGATCTGCGGCTCGCACGGGAACTCGGCATCCGGACAACAGTGCACGCCGGCGCCTACCCCCACAACGCCCCCCACCGCGCCGTCGCCCAGTACGCCGAGCTCGGCCTGCTCGGCGATGACATGACCTTCGTGCACTGCAGCCGCAGCCACGACGACGAGTTCGCCATGATCGCCGGCGCCGGGGCCACCGTATCGCTGGGCGTGCACTGCGAACTCAATTCCCAAGGCATGGGCGATATCCCACTCGACAAGCTCCTCGCCCGCGACATCCGTCCGAGCCTCAGCGGCGACACCGAAACCAAATGCAGCGGTGACATGTTCACTCAGATGCGCATGCTCTACGCCTACCACCGCTCCTGGATGGGTGGCGGGCACTCCTCGGTGGACGGTGTGCCCGAGTTGCGGGTGCGTGATCTCCTCGAATTCGCCACCGTCCAAGGGGCTCGGGCGGTCGGGATGAGCAACAAGATCGGTTCCCTCACGCCGGGTAAGCAAGCCGACATCGTCCTACTCCGTGCCGGCGACCTGAATCTCGGACCGGTGACCAACCCGGTCTACTCGGTCGTGCTCGCCGCACACGAAGGCAATGTCGACACGGTGCTCGTGGCAGGCCGTGTCGTCAAACGCAACGGCCGCCTCACGGATATCGACCCCGCGACCTTGATGGATTCGGCTCGGCAATCCCAGCAGCAGATCCTCGCCCGCAACCGGCCGCCAGCTCGGCAACGCGCGTAGCGCCACGAGTCCAGCCACACGCACGCCCTCTGGAGGACCACCATGCTCGACCCGAAACTTTCCCCAACAGATACCGTCACTATCACCCCGCCATCGAGTCCCTCATTGATCGCTGCACGGATCGACCGAATTCCGTTCGGCCGCTTCCATACTCGGCTGATGAGTCAACTGGGCGCCGGCACCTTCTTCGACGGTTTCGACGCGATGACCATCGCCGTCGTTCTGCCGCTGATCGTGAAGTCCTTCGGCATCAGCCTCGCCGAAGCAGGCCTGATCATCAGCGCCGGCTACGTCGGGCAGTGGATCGGAATGCTGTTGGCCGGGGCACTCGCCGACCGAGTCGGCAGGCGTCGACCATTCATCATTTCCCTCGTACTCTTCGGCGGCATGTCACTCGCATGTGCCCTCGCATGGAACGAAACAAGCCTGCTGGTCTTTCGTTTGGTGCAGGGACTCGGCCTCGGCGCGGAGATCCCGATCGCTGCGATCCTGCTGAGCGAGTATCTCGGACGACATGGTCGCGGTCGCTCTTTCGGGATCTACCAATCGCTGTTTGCCTGGGGAATCTTCTTCGCACCGTTGACCGCGCTCGCTGCGACCAGTGCGTTCGGACCGGAAACCGGTTGGCGGGTGCTACTCGCGATCGGCGCGCTCCCCCTGGTCATCGCGGCATGGGCCTACTTCGCACTGCCCGAGTCCGCGCGCTGGCTGGCAGTCAAAGGTCGTGCCGCCGAGGCCGACAGCTACGTGCGGGCGATGGAAGTCGACGCTGCCGGGCACGGCACCGAACTCCTGAAGCCGGAGGAATCGTCGACGCAGACCGAGGACACATTCAGATTCATTGAACTGCTCTCCCCTGCGTACCGCGCTCGCACGCTGATGCTGGCCGTAGTCTGGTTCGCCACCTTCTTCGTGAATTATGGGTGTCTCAGCTGGTTGCCGACCATGTACGTCCAGGTCGGTCGACTGCCTCAATCACAGTCACTCCTGCTTGCCATTGTGACCAGCGGATTGCAACTGGTCGTCATCTACATCGTGGTACTCCTGATCGACCGCGTCGGCCGAAGGCCACTACTCATCGCGGGTCTCGCCGTGGCCGCGATCGGCGCACTTTACGGCTTCATCGCGATCGGACTCCTCGGCCACACGTCCTGGCAGGTCATGTTCGTCAGCGGCTGCACCATGGTCGTCGGCACCACCGTGCCCGCGGTTTTCCTCTACCTCTACACCAGCGAGCTCTATCCGACCCGTATGCGCGGCTGGGCCACCTCGGCCACCGCGAGTCTCAACAAACTCGCATCGATCATCGCCCCGACGATCTTCGGGTTCATGCTCTCCGGGCACGGCGGCACCCCAGCAGTATTCACCGCCCTTGGTGTCGCCGCCGCGATAGCACTTGCCGCTGTCGCTTTCGGCGCGATCGAAACCCGCAACCGCTCGCTCGAGGAAACCTCCGCGTGAGACATCTGGGCACAGACGAACCAGGCAGGACAACCATGCGCCCCAGCACCACCGAATACGACATTCCCTACGCCGTCGTCGACGAGACGACGCTGACATTGGATCTGTATCGACTGCAGTCGGATGCCGATGTTCCAGTCGTTGTCTACCTCCACGGCGGTGGCTGGAAAGCTGGCGACAAGCGCGACAATTCCGAGGACCGATTGGCGGCGGTGGCTCGGACAGGAATCGCCGTCGCCTCAGTGAACTATCGCCTCGCACCCGAAGCGACCTACCCGGCGCCGGTTCACGATGTGAAAGCCGCGGTGCGCTGGCTGCGCGCACACGGATCCCACTACGGACTCGCCGTGCAAAACATCGGACTGTGGGGAGCTTCGGCGGGTGGCTGCCTGGCAGCGATGGTCGCACTCAGTGCAAGCGACCCAGATCTCGACGGTCATGTCGGTGACCACCCACGGGAGCGAAGTTCGGTACAGGCGGTAGCCACGTGGTTCGCACCGACGGACCTGATAGCCAACAGCCGCCGCTCATGGCTCGAACAGCTCATCCTCGAACCGCCCGTTGAGGACTCACTCTTCGGGCACGGGCCGATCGCCGCCGATGACGAGCGGGTCAGAGCAGCGAGCCCGGTGCACCGAGTACATCCTCACGCGCCGCCGTTTCTCATCGCACACGGCGACCATGACAGAGTTGTCCCCGAGTCGCAAGGGCGATACCTACACGACGCATTGACTCGGGTAGGTGTTTCGTCGACGTTCTGTGTACTCGGAAACGCAGGGCACGAAGGCCACGAGTTCGACACCAGGGCCAACATCGAGCTCACTGCGGCGTGGTTGAAGGCGCATTTGTCGTGACATCTCCACATCCCGAGCATCCCGCCGAATAGTTTCCAGGGTGAAGTGTCGCTACCATGCCGCGCGTAACTGACGCGTATCAGGAGCGCCGTCGTCAACAAATCCTTGACGCCGCGCAGCTTTGTTTTGCGCGCAAGGGTTTTCACGATTCGTCAATGCTGGACATCCTTGCCGAATCGAAGATGTCAGCAGGGGCGGTATATCGATATTTCAAGAGCAAGGACGATCTGATCGTCACAGTCACGGCACAGACATCAATCGAGCTACGCGCATTGATGTACGATGCCATTCGCTAACATCCTGTTCCTTTCCCTGCTGATTTGATGGAGATTCTCGCCGAGCACATCGTTTCGCACACTTCCCCCGGAGATGACCCCCGACGAGCCGAACTCGCAGTCGGCTGACGGTCAAGCACGTGGCAGGTCCTCCTCGCGCAAGACCTTCGCCAACGTCAAAAGGTCGCCGTCGGGCAGCCACCACGATTGTTCCGGTGTCCTGCGCCAGTTCTGGCTCTCGGCGAATTCGTCCAGTGCCCGCAGCAGTATCTCCGTGTTGCCGGCGAGCTCACCGGTCCGGGTCTTGCGCTCGTCTGCCCACACCACTGATACCGGGCACAGTGGCACCGGTTCGTTGAGCGGACGCACGACGAGCCCGGGAGGAGGCACAGCCGTCAAGGGGCCCAAAGCAGGCATCCCGTAAGTGAGGACGGCTGCGTTCACCGCCCCGCGGCCCTGTCCACGCAGCCGACGGCCGACGACGAGTCCGAATCGAGCGATGAACTGATCGATCCAGTCCGCCCAATCCTCGGCCTGGACAGCGGTATGCACGAGCAGTGGGGTGGAGGCCAGGTCGAGGACCGCGACCTGATCCAAACGTGCGAGCTCGTGATCAGCAGGCAGGACGATGCCGATCGGATCGAGCCGAACGAGGAAGTGTGACAAATCGCGAAATATTGCCGAAGCCCCTTGCACCCGACCGAATGTCACGTCCAGGGCGCCGTCTCGCAGCTGCCGCAAACCCTCGGTCAGGCCCTGGCTCTGAACGATTTCGATCGCCATCTCGGGCAGACGGGCCCGTAGCTTGTGCGCGACAAGGGCCGAGGTGAGCCCCTCGGTGATCACGTCGAGACGGACCGGCCGCGTGGTACCGCGGGTCTGCCGCACGAGATCCGCGGCATCGGCGAGCAGTCGTCTCCCACCCGCGACGAAAACAGTTCCGGCAGCGGTCAGAGCCACCGAGCGGCGGTCACGGACGAAAAGGGTCACGCCGAGTCTGTGCTCGAGTTCACCGATCTGGGCGGACAAAGTCTGTTGCGCGATGACCAGTCTCGCGGCGGCATGACCGAAATGCAGTTCTTCCGCAAGTGTGACGGCGTATCGAACCAGGCGAAGGTCCAGCTGGTTCTGACGCTCATCAGTGGCATTCATTGTCATCAACCATTCTTCACTACGAGAGTATATCGCGACCCCATTCGATCAAACGACCCTGATGGAGACCGGTGCAGCCTTGAATACAATCGAACTCGCCTGACAATCCTGGGGTGTAGGGCGACAGACAGACCGAGTCAGACGGTATCCCTTCCACCATGATGATATTGGTGCGGATGCCGATGCGGTCCGATATAGGCGAAACGGAAAATGTCGTCTCCGCCAGCGCCGTGGCGTCCCCATCACCCGTTCTCGTGATGCGGCCGTCATCGCCGACGGCTGCGGTTCCAGGACTGGACAAACAGGACCGCGCGTGATGTAGGACCTACCGCAAATACCAAGGAGGCCAATTGTTCTCGATCACTTCTGAAGCGGCAGTAAACGACGATCCACAAGAACTGGAACTCAGCACCGATCGGGTCTATCACGCTCTGGTCTGGCGGGCCCGCGCCAACATTTCGGTCGACCCCGATCTCGTCCCCCGGGCCACCGCTTCCAGATCCTCGAGGATCACGCCGAACCGCCTACTGGGCCGCGCGACACCGGACGACGACCGAGAATCCGTCGCCCGACTCCCCGAGCCGCACTGCACGGCTGGCTCTCACGCCACCAACGACGAACGAACACACCACGTCCACCACCACTCTGGGGCCTTGCTTGGGGACTTCACCAATCAGACCTGGAAGTGACCAGCAGCGTCCGGTCGCAATCGACGGCGACGCTAACAACCGGTAACGCAGGTTATGGAGTCGCGGCACTTCTCGAGCTCCGTGCCGACGGGAAATGCCGCCCGAGCCCTTGACGGACCGCGTCAGCGATCTCTCGACTTCGCTCCCCACTGCTGCCAGTGCGCTGATCATCGAAATCCTCAGTGGATTCATCCGGACACAAGCCGCGGCCAACGCGCCGGACTGCACCCTGCCGGACCTGGTTCGTGACGACAGCATGCCGAGAGGTTGGAAGTACGCAGGTCCGCTTCCGAAGACGACAATCGATGTTCAAGCAGCACTCACAGTCCTCGGCCGACGGAACGTCGATCACGATGCGGATGCATTGCCCAACCTCAATGGAACGTGTCTGGCCGATGCGCGCCTGACGGGCTACTTCGCCGGCGCTGCCTTCGACGGAGCAAAGATGCCAGGCGCACACTTCGATGGGACCGACCTGAAGTGCGCAACTTTCGGGCATACCGAACTCGCGACAGCGACTTTCTGGGCTCGCGATCTTCGTTGGGCCGACTTTTCCTCCGCCGATGCGACGGGCGTGGAATTCAACAGTAGCGACCACCGGGGCGCAATCATGCGAGGCGCAAACCTCACATCCGCTGTCCTCGACAAAGCCATACTCTTACTCGCAGATTTGACCGGAGCGGACCTCTACGGCGCAGACCTGACCGATGCGCTGCTCCACTTGCAGACGACCGAGGGCGAACTCGGTCGCGCCAATCTGACAGGAATCTTCTACACCCCACAAACGCGGTGGCCGACGAATTTCGATCCGCCGACCAGCGCCGATGGGGTCCCTAGTCACTTCTTGAACGCTGCACAGTGCCTTCGGGAGCGACCGCGCTAGAGCCAGCTGCCCAGGTTCTCCTCCGTCGGGCTGGAGATGAAACGTATCGGGTGGCATCCCGATCAGCTGGTGAGATGCGCCGCGTTGATCAAGCGATCTGTCACCAGATTTCCATCACTGTGGTCACCTCCCGCCGTTGTCACCGCGGTTGACAGCTGCATGGCGCGTTGCCCGTCATAGAACGTCCGCTCATGCCGATTGCACGGCGCGGAAGTAGCGTGGTCGGTCCGCGGCATCAGCGGTGAAATCAGACAATGCGACGATCTCTTCATGGACGTCTTCGCGAGCACACGTACCTTCGAGGTCCGGCGCTGGGGGGTAGGACATTCCGGACTGCTGCTGCGTAGTTGGAAAGGCTCCGCAGGCGACCCACGTATCGAAATCCTGTTCAAGCCGGCCGACTTCGTATGCCTGCCGAGCTTGTTGAGAGGCATCACCATTGCCGTGGTGACCGATGGTGAGGTGTACGCGACCGCCCTCGAGGTTCTCGGTCGAGATCTGGGGCAGGACGAGAACTTGTTCGTTGTGACGTCGGACAACGTGTCGGGGTGGGTGGTCGGTGGTTCGGCGAACGGACGCAGCGGTCCGGAATCGACATCTCGTAAGCCGATGTTCGATGGGTGGGCGGCTACGGAGCCGATCACGGATCTATTCACCTTTGGCGCCGCGCCGCGCTGACGACCCGCAGATCTGCCGAGAACGTACTCTTCTGCCGCATATCGCGCGGTCGCGCACGTCCGCATCTGCCGGTGGTCGTGCCTGCCTTACTCGGCCGAAACGGTGTTCTGAATTCGACGCACCCGGAGGCTAAGGGGATCCAGGC
>NZ_JBHUYK010000020.1:0-143958 GCF_042668615.1 Nocardia sp. NPDC057272
GCCCTCAGCCGAGGGAGTCGCGGCGACCGTTTTCGTTGTCGGAGGGTGTGTGCGCCGAGAACGACAGAGCCGGTCGTGCGAGCGCACGACCGGCTCTGGGCATCGAATGCCTCAGTGCGCGAACACCAGTCCTTCCTCCGGTCCTTCCACCGTGCGCGGAGCGGACAGCTGCACGATCCGGCGGGGCAGCGCCGCCGCGACCACCGCGCCGACGAACGCGGTCGCGCCACCGATCAGGAAGGCGATCGTGAAGCCGCGGTCCAGATAGAACACCGCGCCCTGCGTCATCTCCGGCGGGATCGGCGCGATGTAGGAGTTGTTCATGATCGTGAACGCGATGACCGGCAGGACGGCGGGGAACACGCTCTGCGAGACGCCGACGATGCTCGCGGTGCCCGCCTGCAACTGCGGCGGCACGGCCTCGATCAGCAGATTCGGGATCGCGGCGTAGGCCATGCCCATGCCCGTGCCGAAGATGCCCGCGAAGACGATCAGCAGGGGCTTGCTGTCGTGCACGGCGGCGGTCAGCACGAATCCGACGGCCATCAGCAGCATGCCGCAGGTCATCAGGATGCGGGGGCGCACGTCGCGGCGGCCGACGAGCACACCCACGAGCACACCGCCGACCACCACCATCAGCCCCACCGGCGCCTGGAAGATCGCGAAACCCTCCGCGGTGACGCCGAATCCGTAGTCGAGCCCGAACACGGCCGGTGTCATGGCCATCATCGGCAGCAGGATGGTGAACAGGCCACTGGCGCCGTAGCAGAGTCCGGCGCCGATCGTGGTGAGCAGCACCGAACGGCGGCCGAGCACGTCGAGGTCGATCAGCGGCTCCCGGATCATTCGCGCGCTCGCCAGCCAGGCCAGCAGCAGCACGACACCACCGAAGAGGTATGCCATCGTCGTACTGTCACGCCAGCCCCAGGTCGGCCCGAAGCTGACCGCGATGAGGATGCCGGCGATGCCGCCGCCGAGCAGAAACGCTCCGAGCGGGTCGATCCGTGAGCGCAGCCGCACCGACGACTCGGCCGTCGTGAAGAAGATCAGCGCGCCCAGTACGGCGAGACCGATGACGAAGAACCAGAAGATGCTGCGGAATCCGTGGTTGTCGATCAGCCACCCGGTGAGGAACGGCGCGGGAATCGCGATCAACCCCATGCCGCTGGTGGCGATGCTGACCGCCAGCGCGATCGTCTTCGCCGGGAACACGTCCCGGATCAGCGAGTAGCTCAGGAACAGGCAGGGGATGAGCAGGCCGGTCAGCGCACGGCCCGCGATCAGGACCGCGTAGCTGCCCGCGATCGCCGACAGCAGCGATCCCGCCGCTGCCACGGTCACGCAACCGAGCAGGGCTTTGCGCTTGCCGTACATGTCCGCCAGCTTGCCGATCAGCGGCGCGGTGACGGCGCCGACCAGCAGGAACGACGTCAGCAGCCAGGCGCCCTGGGTGGTCTGGTAGTGCGCGGCGATCGACGGTAGCGCCGTCGAGATCATCATGTAGCTCACCGCCAGCATCTCCAGCAGGAGCACGATCGAGGCGAGCGAGAAGATCAGGCGTGGGGTCCAGCGGTCCACGGCGGGTGTCGGAGTGGGAGCGACCATCAGAGGTCCTTTCGAGGATGGGGCCCGCATCCGACGAACGATCGGAATGCGTAACCGACATCACACTTTCTCCGGGTGAGCCGTAGAGCCGACTATCCCATCCACTGGGAGATGGATATGACTGATAGTCAGATGGTCGCCGTCGAAACCGACGTGACCAGCGGGTCAGGCGTGTAACACAGTGCGCGAATACGCGCAGCCGGGCGAAACGCCGAACCCGTCGAGTCCTTCCTCAGACGCTGTAGCGCAGGCCCTGCTCC
The DNA here is from genome assembly GCF_042668615.1 of Nocardia sp. NPDC057272. Classification (NCBI taxonomy): domain Bacteria; kingdom Bacillati; phylum Actinomycetota; class Actinomycetes; order Mycobacteriales; family Nocardiaceae; genus Nocardia; species Nocardia sp. NPDC057272. The sequence continues at coordinate 1,866 of NZ_JBHUYK010000020.1, forward strand.
GAGCGGCAGATGTCGTCGATGCCCGAGACGATCTCGCGCAGCTGCTCCGAGGGCAGGGCCGAGGGACGCAGGCGGCAGGTGAAGGTGATCAGGCCGTAGTCGGCGGGCGTGAGGCCGCGGGCGGCGGCTTCGGCGCGCAGGTACTCCGAGCGCACGCCGTAGGTCATCGCGGAGATGACGGTGAAGCAGCCCGAGCGCTCGCGGTGCGCCGAGAACAGATCGTGCAGGCCGTAGAAGACCGAACCGTAGTTGGCCAGCGGGGCGAACACGCCGACGCGGTAGGCGGGGCCGCGCTCGGAGGAGTTGATGACGGTGTCGGCCAGGTACTCGGCGTCGCGCATGGTGAGGACCTTCGGCGCGAACATCAGCGCGCCCGCCGCCGCGTTGCGGACCGGCATGCCCGCACGGCCGCCCGCGGCGGAAGCGATGGCGCCCAGCGACTTGCGGGTCCGCGTGCCGACCTCACGCCGGGCCCGCAGGCCGCGCGTGGGGGCGGTGGGGTACAGGCTCGACCACTGACCGAAACGGACGGCGCCGAGGGTCACCTGGCCGGTGCCGACCGGGCGCGCCACCTTCAGCGGGGCGGTGTCGACCCAGCGACCGACCTGCAGCGCCGCGCTGCCGGGGTTGGTGATCTCGTTGGTCGCGTGCTCGACGAAGGAGTCGAAGTCGAGGAACCGGTCGGCGTCGGTGGTGAGCATGGTGTGGTCCTTGTCGACCTCGACCACGTCCAGGGTGAGGGCGGTGATGATGCCCGCGCGACCGCCCGCGCCGAGGATGCGGTGGAACCGCTCGGTGTGGTGTCCGCGCCCGCAGGTGCCGATCCGGCCGTCGGGGTCGACGTACTCGAGGTCGACGATCTGGTCGATGAACATGCCGTAGCGATGCGAGGCGGTGCTCACCCCGCCGACGGAGGCGAAGCCGCCCGCGGTGATGTCGCGATGATCGCCGACCACCGGCAGGCCGAGGCCGTGCGCGCCGAGGCGGCGGTCGATCTCGGACAGCTTCGCGCCCGCCTGCACGCGCACGGTGCGCCGACCCAGGTTGATGTCGAGCACCGAATTCATCTTGCGCAGCGACAGCGCCCCGCGCTGATCGGTCAGGCCATAGGACTCTTCGGTCTGTTCACCGCCGCGCACCGTCAACCGTTCCGACCGACCGCGCGAATCACGCACAGTGCGAACGACATCCGCCGTATCGGTGGGGAGATATTCTTCGGAGATGACGGTATGCGGCGTGCCCATGACCGCATAGCTAACCATAGGTGCGCGGTTCTTGCGCAGGGTACTTCGCACCTATTTCCGCGTGGGCGCGAGTTGCTTGGTGAACAGGACTTTTCCGGTCGCGTCGCACAAGTTGACGGTCATTTCTCCGGTGCGGCCGTCGATTTTCACCTCGCCGAAGTGCTGGTACTCCGGATCCATCGGGGAGGTGTTGGCGGTGGGCGGCGCGTGGACGTAGACCGCCTCGGGTCCGAAGGTCGGATCGAGGGGGTTGGGGCCGAAGGCGCCCGCGTTGAGCGGGCCCGAGACGAACTCCCAGAACTCGTCGAAATCGGTGAAGGCGGCGCGGGTGGGGGAGTAGTGGTGCGCGGCGGTGTAGTGGACATCCGCGGTGAGCCAGACGACATCGCTGACCTTGTTCGCCTTGATCGCCGAGAGCACCTGCGCGATCTCGGTCTCGCGGCCCGACGGTGCGCCGGGGGCGGCGTTGGCGGGGCCTTCGAAGGCGGTCTTGCCGTCGGGGACGACCACACCCAGCGGCAGGTCGGCGGCGACGATCTTCCAGGTGGCCTTGGAGTTCTTCAACCCGTCGGTGAGCCAAGCGATCTGGGCGGCGCCCAGGATCTGGCCCTGGGGCGCGGTATTGGCGGTGTTGGCGTCTTTGTAGGCGCGCATGTCCAGGACGAACACGTCCAGCAGCGGGCCGTAGGAGATCTTGCGGTAGAGGCGGCCGTCGACGGCTTCCTTGGGCTCCAAGGGCATCCACTCGTGGAAGGCCTGCCAGGAACGCGTAGCGAGGGTGTCCATGCTGCGCTCGGTGTAGCCCTTGTCGGCGGCGACCGTGCCGCCGGGGGACCAGTTGTTGGTGGTCTCGTGGTCGTCCCACTGGACGATCTGGGCGACGGCGGCGTTGAACCGGCGGTAGTTGTCGTCGGTGAGGTTGTAGGCGTAGTTGCCGCGGAACTGGTCGAGGGTTTCCGCGGGGGCGTTCTTCGCTTCGGCGGTGATGTTGCGCCAGATCCGGCCGTCTGGCAGCGTCACCGATTCCTTCAGCGCGTTGTCGGCGTAGATGCAGTCGCCGGAATGCAGGAACAGGTGCGGGTCGCGAGCGGCCATGGCGGAGAACACCTTCATGCCGCCGAGGTCCGGGTTGATCCCGAAACCCTGGCCGGCGACATCACCGGACCACAGCAGCGAGATGTCGGCGGGCGCGGTCGGCGCCGTGCGGAACACGCCGGTGAGGGCCTCCGAGCTCGCGCCCCCTTCCCCATCGAGGCGCACCCGGTAGTGCACGAGCTGCCCGGCGGGCAGACCGTTGACCCGCACCCGCCCGGTGCCGTCGGTCGCCGGGGTGAGCAGCGGCCCGGTGAATCGCTTGACGTCGGTGAACTTCTCGCTCGCCGACGTCTCCACCACCAGTGTCGCGGGCGTATCCGAGCGAGCCCAGATCAAGGCGCCGTCGCTGCGCGGATCCCCGACCGCCACCCCGTGCGTGAGCGAAGGCCTGGCTCGCACCAGTGCGGGCCCATCGTCACCGCAGGCCACCAGCGCGGGGGCGGTCACCACACCGAGGGCGGTTGCGCGCAGCAGCGTGCGCCGAGACATCGCGAAATCCGAAACAGCCATGAACGTCACGGTGCGCCACCGGTCGGAACACGCGGTCGTTAGCAAGGCAACGGAACATGAACGGTGCCGTACGACAGACCGAACTCGGGTGAGGCGTCTACAGACCCGCGGCGGCGGCGGTTTCGGGGTACCAGCGGGTGCATTCGGCGCGGAGGGGCACGGCGGTGTGGAGCTGGCACAGGACTGCCAGGCCGCCGAGGAAGGAGCGCAGGATCGGGGTGTGGGCCGGCGGCATGGTGAGTTGGCGCAGGATGTTCGTCAGGCGCAGGTCGGTGGCGAGGCGGACCTGTTCGCGGAGCCAGTCGGCCGAGAGGGGGTAGGTGGGGGCGAGCAGGGCTTCGCGGACCGGTTGGAGTCGGGCGGCGACGGTGGCGATGTCGAGGTCGCGGTCGGGGGCGACGAAGCCGTGGCGGCGCATGGCGGCCTCGAGGTCGGCGGGGGAGTCAGCGATGACGGCGGCGCCCACGTCGCTCGCGACGTCGAGGAAGGTACCGGGCCAGGGAGTGCAGGCGCCGAAGTCGACCACGCCGAGCCGGCCGTCGGGCATGCGAAGGAAATTGCCGGGGTGCGGGTCGCCGTAGACGAGGGCGGCGCGGGCGGGGGCGGAGAACAGGAAGCGCATGATCAGCACGCCGAGCCGGTCGAGTTCGTTCGCATTGCCGCGAATGATCAGCCGGGACAGGGGAACACCGTCGAGCCATTCGGTGACCAGCACGTCGCCGCGCTGGGCGATCACCCGGCTCACCACGACATCGGGGTCGTCGGCGAAGGCGGTGGCGAAGGCGCGCTGGTTGACGGCTTCGCGGGCGTAGTCGAGTTCGTCGCGGATCTCGTTGCACAGCGCCTCCACCACCGGGCGGGTGTCGGCGCCGGGCAGCAGTGCGGTGAACAACGGTGTGGCGCGACGCAGAGCTTGCAGGTCGGCCAGCACCGCGCGGCGGGAACCGGGGTACATGACCTTGACCGCGACCTGCGTGCCGTCGTGCCAGCGCGCCCGATGGACCTGGCCGACCGAGGCGGCGGCGGAGGCGCGGTCGTCGAATTCGAGGAACAGTGAGCGCCAGTGCGGGCCGAGATGGGTGGCGAGCTCGGCGTGGACCGCGCCGGGAAGCATGGCGGGCGCCGAATCGTGCAGTCGGGCAAGGGCTTGGCGGTACGGTTCGGCCAGGTCGGGGGCCAGGCCGAGTTCGAGCAGGCCGAGGAGCTGGCCCAGTTTCGCGACACAGCCCTTGAGCTCGCCGAGGACCTGGAAGAGGTGTTCGGCGGTGCGAACGCGGATGTCGCGGTCGACGGCGGCGGGGTCGCGACCCGCGGCGCGTTTGCCGAAGCCCGCGATGCGGCGGCCCGCGTAGGCCACCGGTACCGCGGCCAAGCGCGCACTGCGCACTACCCGGCCGGTGGGTGGATTGCCGTCACGAGGGGTCGTACGCCGGGCGAACGGCATGACGCGACCCTCGTCGGATTCGCCTCCGGCCATCGTCTACCTCGCTGTCCCCGACGCCCGCCATCTGTGGTGGCCGCCCGCCCGTGCCTGGCAAAGGTTACCAATCGGGCGCGAAGGTGTCCGGGCAACGGCGGACGCGTGCGAGAAGGATTGATCCGAGTGACGTAGATGTGCGCCGGTTCATCGTGTGGCGCACCAGGTTTCGGCTCAGCCGGCCTTGGTCTCGGGAATGCGGGTGGCGTCGATCTGGTTGTCGGTGGGTGCGACGCCCTTCTTGAGGCTGTGCGCGTACACGTCGACATATTCCTGGCCGGTGAGCCGCATCAGCTCGTACATCACCTCGTCGGTGACAGCGCGTTCGACGAAGCGGTTGCCGCTCATGCCCTCGTAGCGCGAGAAATCAAGAGGCGCACCGAACTTCAGCGTGACCTTCTGGCGACGCCACTTGAACGGTCCGGGCGGGCTCACCTTGTCGGTGCCGATCACCGCGACCGGGATCACCGGGACGCCGGTCTCCAGCGCGAGGCGCGCCATGCCGGTCTTGCCCTTGTAGAGGCGGCCGTCAGGGGAGCGGGTGCCCTCCGGGTACAGGCCGACGAGGCGACCTTCGTCGAGGAGCTTGGTGGCGGCGGTGAGCGCGTCCTCGGCGGCCGAGGCGCCGCTGCGGTCGATCGGGTACTGGCCGGTGCCGCTGAAGAAGAACTTCTGCAGCCGGCCCTTGAAACCGGGGGTGGTGAAGTACTCGGCCTTGGCCAGGTAGTTGATCCGGCGCGGGCTCAGCAGCGGAGCGAACAGCCAGTCCGAGAAGGAGAGGTGATTGCCCGCCATGATGGCCGGGCCCTCGGTCGGAATGTTCTCGACCCCTTCGACCTCGGGCCGGTTGTACACGTGCATGAACGGCCCCACGAGAACGAACTTGAGCAGCCAGTAGAACATGGCGTCCTTTCCCCGGGACCGTGATGGTCGTGTAGAGCCTCGTCGGACAACGACTTTACCGCTGGTCGCAGGTCACAACCAACCCGAGCTGGTAGCTGGAGCACATGGCTGTGACCCTTATCTCGCCGCGCGACCGGCCACCGGCGCATCGACCGCCGCCCTGGCCAATTCCGCGGCGCCGATCATGCCCGCGGCCTCTCCGAGCTGGGTGGTGCGCAGGCGTGCCAGCGGCCGGTGCCCGGCTCCGGTGACAGCGCTCGCGTAGTGTTCGCGAGCCTCGTCGAGGAACAGCGGCGCCGAACTGCTCACCCCGCCCGCGATCACCACGAGGTCGGGATCGAACAGATCGCTGACGAAGGCGAGGCCGAGTCCGAGCCACCGCGCGAAGTCGGCCATCACCCGGACCGCGAGTGGATCGCCGTCCTGTGCGGCGCCCGCGACCCGGCGGCCGGTGAGCGAGCCGGGGTCGCGCAGAACGTCGCGCGCGAGCACCGAACGCACAGGGTCGGTGGCGAGCATTTCGATGGCGGTGTCGGCCAGCGCCGTTCCGCTGCAGTAGCGCTCCCAGCAGCCGTGTTTGCCGCAGGGACAGGCACGGCCCTCGGGCACGACCTGGAGATGGCCGAGTTCGGGGGCGATGCCGTGGCTGCCGCGATAGAGCTGACCGTCGATGAGCAGCGCGGCGCCGATGCCGGTGCCGATCGCGACGAGCACCACCGTCTGCCCGCCCGCCGCCGCGCCGAAGCGGTATTCGGCCCAGCCCGCGGCGTTCGCGTCGTGTTCGAGGATCACCGGCAGGCCCAGCCGCGCGGTGAGCCGTTGGGCGACCGGGGCGTTCTGCCACGGCAGGTGCGGGGCGAACAGGACCGTCGATTGATCGGTGGAGATGAAACCGGCGACGGCCAGCCCCACCGCCGCGATCGGATGCCGCCGGGCCAGCTCGCGCACCGAGCGGTCGATCGCGTCCTCGAGGGCGCGCGCCGAATGCGGGGTCGGCGCCTGCACGGTGTCGAGCACCTCGCCGTCGCCGTCGACCACCGAGGCGCGAATGTTGGTGCCACCCACATCGATGCCGACGGTGAGCAGGTGTTGCGGGTCGATCCTGCTGGTCATCCCCGGATCGTCACCGGAATGTCGACATATTGCGAGCGTGGCGCGCGGGCGGCGGCCGACCGATCCTCGGCCCTGGGGCGCTGGTTCGGGGTGGCGGCCGTCGGCGGCGCGGTGGGGGCGAAGGTGTCAGCGCCCGGCGCGGTCGCGTCGGCGCGGTCCGGTTCGGGGGTGATGTGCGGTGTGCGCGTGGTCCGAGGCGCGTTGTACTCGTCGACCCGGCGTGGGCGCGGGGCACTGGACTGGTCCGGGCGAGGGGCTCGCCGGCGCGGGCTGGAACCCGGATCCTGCAGACCCGTGGCATCGCTGGGGCGTGGGGGCTGCTCCGTGGGCTCGGGTGCGGCGGCGTGGTCGTCGGCCGAATGCGGGTGTCCCGCAGCGTGCTCGGCCCATTCCGGCGGGAGAACCGGTTCGACGGGGATGCCCGCGAGGGCTTCGCGCAGGACCGTCACCATGGAGGTGCCGTGGTCGGCGAGGGCCGCGACGACGTCGTGGTGGTCGCCGCGCAGCAGGGCCGCGGCCGCGCAGACCGGGCACCAGGCGCAACCGCCCAGGTCGGCTCGGCCGTCGGCGGCGGTGCGGCGCAGCACGGGTTCGACCCGGGCGAGCAGAACTTCGGAGAGTAGGCGCAGCTCCTCGGTGAACTCGGCGAAGCCGTCGTGGCCGTGGCGCTCGGACTGGGAGTCAGTGCTCATCTGCGGTGGCCTTCGTGTAGTTCGGATCGGCGGGCCACACCCGCGGATCGGGCCGGAAGCGGACCACGAGGTGACCGGTGTCGAGTTCGGCGCCCGCCACTGTGCAGCGGCGCAGCACCGGCGCGAGCCGTACGCGTGTGCGTACCCCGTCGGCTCCCACGATCAGATCGTCCTCCACTCGGCCCAGCCGCAAGGTGCCGGGATCGACTACCGGCAGCCGCATCCGCATCGCGTACACGGAGTCGACACCGGAGCCGGACTCCCATCGAACCATCGGTTCGCCCGAATCCGCTCCCTGCGCGTGTGAGGCGGACAGCGTGTCGACCGAATGCGAGAAGGCCGCCAGCGAATTCACCCCCACCGGTTCGGCGCCGGCGTGCTGGGCGATCAGGATCGGGACATCGGTGAGTTGCTCGTGCAGCCGGGCCACCACCTCGAGTTGCTCGGCGCGGCGGTTCAGGTACCAGTGCACGGCCGGGTGGGCGTTGTCGCCGGGCGGTGGCACCGGCGCCAGCACCTTGTTCACCACCACCGCGTCCATCCGCAGGCCCAGCAACGCGGCCGCCGAACGCACCCGCCGCGCCTCGGCGACGGCGACCTGTTCGGGGCCGGTGATCAGGCGGGCGCTGGTACGGGTGCGGTCGGCGAGGAGATCGCGGACCTGGGTCACCGCGACCACGACCCGTTCGACCGCGGCCGCGAGCACCGCCTTGCGCAGATCCAGTCCGATCGCGCTCATCGTGCGCGCATGCTTGGGCCAGAGGCGTTCGAGATAGGCCAGCATGGTGTCGGGGGCGGTGACGATGCGCAGCATGTCGGCCGAGGGCGGGCAGTCGACGACGATGACGTCCCAGTCGTTCTCCTCGGCGTACTGGGCGATCTCGACCAGCATCAACAGTTCCTGCACACCGGGCAGCCCGGTCAGCTCGGCCGGATCCAGCGCGGCGAGGTCGAAGCCGTGATCGTGGCCGCCGCCCTTGGCCAGCATCGCCACCACATCGCGGAACCGGTCCTCGAGCAGGGCGAGCGAGTCGATCTCGATCACCTCGATGCCGGGCGCCACCCTGGCCACCCCGGCGACGGTGCCCGGATCGTGCGGGAAACGGAAACCGAGCGCGTCGCCGAGCGAATGGGCCTGATCCAGCGAGGCGATCAGCACACGCTGACCCGAGCGGGCATAGGTCATGCTCGTCGCGCAGGCCAGCGTCGTCTTCCCGACACCACCCTTGCCGACGAACAATTCGACGCGGGTACCGCCCGGGGCGCTCAGCCTTCGACCCGCTTCTTGAGCTCGTTGAGCGCGGTGTCGGTGATGACCTTCTCGGCTTTGCGTTTGAACATGCCGATCATCGGGATGTTCAGATCGACGGTGAGTTCGTAGACCACTTCGGTGCCACCCCCCGGCCGGTCCCGGAGTTCGTAGCTGCCGTCCTGGGCCTTCTGCAGGTCACCTTCGAGCAGCCGCCAGCTCACCGCTCTACCGTCGGCGCGCCAGGTGTAGGACAGCACGTAGGTGTCCTTGACGACGCCGGCGTCGAGCACGAACCGTGCTGTGGCCGCGCGCCCTTCGGCGTCGCGATCGATGACTTCGACCGACTTCGCGGCGGCCACCCACTCCGGATAGGACTCCAGATCCGCGATAACGGCCATCACCTGCTGCGACGGTGCGTCGATGAGAATCGATCTCTGAGTCCGGTCGGCCATGGCAGCCAAGCCCTCATTTCTGTCTGGGAACGATGCCTGTCAGGGGGCGGCGGCGATCGCGGGCGCGACGCCCGCGGGGCGACCGGCTTCGAGTCGCGCCTTGAGCTCGAAGGCCATGTTGCGACCCGCGACCCGGCGGGCCCGATTGGCCGCGGCCAGCGCGCGCGGCGACTCCGACGCGGCCGTGGTGGGCTCGGCGTGCAGGAAGTAGTGCAGGATGGCGCCCTCGGGGACGGCCTCGAGCCATACCTCCATGGTGCCGGTCAGCGCGCCTGCCACCGTCCAGCGGATGCCTTTGTCGCCGCGATCCTCGCGCACATCGAGGCGCAGGTCGGGCCACCAGCGGCGCCAGTTGTTCGCGGCGCTGAGCACCTCGGCGATCGCGGTGCCGGGTGCGGCGAGGAAGGTCTGATCTGCGACCTGGATACTGCTCACCCGGCTGAGCGTAGTGGACGCCACACCGGGCCCCGCCAAGGTGTCACCGCAGCAGTTCCCGCAAGCGGGCGCCCTGACGGTCCCAATGCCAGTTCTGCTCCACCCAGGCCCGGCCCGCGGCGCCCATCTCGGCCGCCTTGTCCCGGTCGGTGAGCAGCTCGACGATGGCATCGCTGATCTGCGGGACCGACCGGCCGTGCACCACGATGCCGGTCTCGCCCTCGCGCACCGTCTCGGGGGCGCCGCCGGAATCTCCCGCCACGACCGGGACCCCGGTCGCCGACGCCTCGAGGAAGACGATCCCGAGGCCCTCGACGTCCAGGCCTGCCCCGCGCGTGCGGCACGGCATCGCGAACACATCGGCGATCGTGTGATGGGCGGCCAGCTCACCGGAGGGTACCCGCCCGGTGAACACCACACTGTCCTGCACGCCGAGCGCCTCGGCCAGCGCGCGCAGGCGCGTCTCGTACGGTCCACCACCGGCGATCACCAGCACCGCGCCGTCGACGCGCTCGCGGATCTCGCTCATCGCCACGATCAGCATGTCCTGACCCTTGCGCGGGACCAGCCGCGACAGGCACAGCACCGTCGGGCGCTCGCCGAGGCCGTAGCGGGCGCGCAGCTCTTCCCGGGCGGCCGGGTCGGGCCGGAACTCGGTGGGGTCGACGCCCGGCGGCAGATGCTCGAGTGCCGCGCGCGGACCGAAGGCCGAGGCGAAACGGCCGCGGGTGTACTTGCTGACGTAGGTCACCACATCGGTGTGCTCGCCGATCGACCGCAGCACCTGGCGCGAACCGGGCAGCATCGACCAGCCGACCTCGTGACCGTGGGTACTGGCCAGGATGCGCTCCGCGCCCGCGCGCCGCAGCATCGGCGCCATCGCCGCCAGGGGAGCGGCCGCGCCGAACCACACGGTGTCGCAGTCGTGCTCGCGCAGCAGCGCACTCGCCCGCTTGATGACCGCGGGGGTCGGCAGCATCAGCGTCGTCGGATGACGCACCACCTGGAACTTCTGCGCGGCGTCGAACTTCTCGTGGCTGTCACCGCGCCAGCGCGGGGCGTACACCACCAGGTCCTCGGGCGGCAGCTGATTCGACAGCGCCTGCAGATACGACTGGATTCCGCCCGGCCGAGGCGGGAAATCGTTGGTAACCAGCAGAGTTCGGGCCATAAGAGAACAACCTAATCGGTCGGCTGACAGGTGGGCGGACGTGGTCAGGCGTACCCGCGCCTGCGACCGTCATGCGGCGCGGCCGCGTAACCAGGCCCGCCACCCGTCCAGCAACTCGGCACGCGAGGCACCGAGCACGGCGGTGAACGCCGCATCCTGGGCCGCGGGGGACTGGGGGCCGGTGGCCAGGCGCTTGTACAAGGTGGTGAGGGCGGTGGTGCCGTAGCGGTCGGCGAGGAAGGCACAGGTGCTCCACGCGCTTTCGTAGGCGTAGGCCGCGTCGACACCGGTGAAATCGGTATCGGCGACGAGTTCGGTCGGCAGGGCGCCGCCGCGCAACCGGGTGGTCAGCGTGGGCGCGATCTGGGAGAAGGTGGTCTGCTGATCGCGCTGAGCGACGTACTCCGCGAAGCCCTCCAGCATCCACAACGGTGCGCCGTCGGTGGTGTCGGCCCGGGTGGCGAGGTGGGTGAGTTCGTGGCGCAGCAACGTGGCCATACCCTCGTTCCCGACTCGCCTGCGGGCGTCGGGGTTGAACACGATGCGCTGGTCGGTGGGCTGGGTGCCGGGGGTGTAGGACCCGGTGAGCGACACGGCGGCCACGTCGGTGCCGGTGGCGCCCGCGGACCTGGTCAGCGCGGTGAATTCGGCCGGAGTGCTCGCCACGACCACCACGGGCGCGCGATTCCACTCGGTGCCCCACACCGCGCTCACATCCGAAATGGCTCGGCCCAGTTGTTGTTCGAGGACATCGAGGTCGGCGCGATGGCTGGGGTGGGCCACCAGCAGCGCCTCGGCCGCGGCACCGTCGGCGACTTCACGCACCAGGATCGGGCCGTACGGTTGCAGCTCGCGGCGCACCGGACTCAAGCGCGGATTGTCGATGCCCTCGGAGGTGTCGAGGACTTCGGCCTCGTCGGTGGCCAGCTGCAACGGACCCGCGTTGCGCGGCACCAGGATCAGTGCCACGCACGCCCCGGTCAGCAGCGTGACCGAGGCGAGCGTGATGCAGAATTCCAGGCGGCCGTTCGACGAGAACCACGAACGCAGGCCCGAGCGGGGGGACGGATCGGTCACCGGTCTTGCTCAGTATCGCCGGGCCGAGTGGTACGGGGTGGTGTTGATCGGCGCGACAGCGACCGGCACGCCGAACGTGGAGGCGTGCACCATCATTCCGTTGCCCGCGTAGATGCCGACGTGGGTGATGTCGGGATAGAACAGGATCACGTCGCCGGGCAGCAGTTCGTCCTTGGACACCGGCGTGCCGTAGCCCGCCTGCTGGGAACTGGTGCGCGGCACGTTCTTGCCGACCTGTTTGAACGCCCACTGCACGAGACCGGAGCAGTCGAACTGATCGGGCCCGGTGGCGCCCCAGACATACGGATCGCCGACACGGGTGAGGGCGGCGGCCAGCGCGCTGGTGCCGCTGCCGGGGACCAGGCCCGCGAGCAGCGAATCACGGTCGAAGCCAGGGGGGAACGGTGAACCGGCCAGCGTCGACTTGTCGCGAGCCGAGAGCTGACTCCACGCCTCGACCACCGAGGTGGTCGAGGCGGCGAGTTCCTGGCGTTTGCGTTCGACGTCCGCCCGCACCGCGTCGGCGGCGGTGGTCGCGGCGTGCGCCGCCTCGGCGGCCGTGCGGGCGACGGCGTCGGCCGCGGTGGCGGCGTCGGCGGCCTGCTTGAACTGGCGGACCGTATCGGTGGTCTGCTGGGCGAGCACGTCCAGCGTCGACATCTTGTCCAGCAACTGCTGCGGGGAACCGCTCGACAGCACGGCGAACATGCTGTTGGTGCGCACGCCGGTATAGGCGGCCACGGCGGTGCGGTCGATCATCGGCTGGAACTTGCGCACTTCGGCGCGGGCGGCCTCGACGACCGCGGAGGTGGCAGCGACCCTGTCGTCGGCTTCGCGTTGCAGCGCGAGCTTGGCGTCGAGATCGCCTTGCGCGGTGAGAGCGAGCTGATTGAGCTGTTCGGACTGACGAGAGAGGTCGACCATGCGGGAGATCGCGTCGGTCGCGGTGGTCGGCAGGGCCACAGGGTCGGCACCGGAGGGACCGGCGGTGTAGATCGCGCACACCAGGATCGCGGCGGAAAGGGCTCCGGCGAAACCACGCGTGGCGTGCGAATTCCGGTGGTGTGCAGTCACAGTGGCCCGTGCCCCGTTCTCTCGTTGTCCGCCGATACAGCGCACTACCTGAGCGCGATCTCCTCGTCAGCCGAGAAGGTCTCGATCAGGTTACGGAACTGTATGCAGTCGTGTCCAGTAAAGGTACGTGCGCCGTCCAACCCAGTGGACGGCGCACGTACCCGGACGATCAGTGCCGTGACGGTGCGCACTTCCCCGCGAATCGCGCATCACGCGGCATTCGATCAGAAGCGTCGAGCGCCCGCGAACGGCATCGACGACAGCGACGCGATCTGAACGGGGGTGCCGGCGGTGGAGGCGTGCACGACGTTGCCGTCACCGGCGTACAGGCCGGAGTGGCCGCCGCCGTAGAACGACACCATGTCGCCGGGCTGCAGGGCATCGATGGAGACCGGGGTGCCGGCGCCCAGCTGGGCGTCGCTGGTGCGCGGAATGTCCATGCCGGCCTGGGCGTAGGCCCACTGGACCAGGCCCGAGCAGTCGAAGGCGTTCGGGCCGGCGGCGCCGTAGACGTAGGGCGAGCCGATCTTGCTCAGCGCGGCATCGAGGGCGATGTCGGCGGCGGTGGCGCGCGGTGCGGTGAAAACCTGCGGCGCGGCCGGGATCTCGATCCCGGGGACGCCCTGGGGCAGCGGAATCTCGTTCGGAACCTCGAAAGTGCCGATGCCGGGCACGGTCACCGGGGTGGCCGATGCCGGGGCGGCCGGCAGGAGGAACGCGCCGATGGTGGCAGCGCCGACGGCTCCGACGGCAACGGCACGCTGCGCCTGACGCTTGACGGTGTTGTTCGCCATGATGCGGAACTTCCAATCTGCCCCACGACGCCGTGTCCGTTTGACGCGGCGGGCTTCGTCTCGCTGACCGTTTCCGATCGGCGGGACTCCGTGAGGTCTCAAAAAGGTTACGAAGACATCACGGGGGTTTGTAAAGTCGGACATCGGTCCAAAGGGGGTTTCGGCTGATATCACCGAAGAATGTGTGCGAGCTGAGTCACACCCGATCACGAAACGATAACGCCAGGTCGCGGCGTTCGAGATTTCCGGGTGCTACCGGCGCGTCGCCAATAGGGTTCGCGCGGCGATTGTGGTGCCCAGAATCGGTAAATCCGCAGGTCGTGCAGGCTCGGAGCGTGGTTTGCCTGCGTGTCGGACGGTCCGCCTCACGGGCGGCGCGCCGTAAGCTGCGGCGCGCGCAGAGCGGTAAGGCCGATTACCCATTGAAATCTGATGAACTCATGTGAATTCGATAAGAATGTGAGCCCGGTCACAATTCAGTTTGATCTTGGGCATTTTGTTCGCATCAGAACGAAAGTCTCGCGCCGAATTGTCGGCTCCGAAGATCACGGCCCCGGGTCGTACCGGGCCGCGGGCCGGGTCGCCGGGTGGTATCCGCCCCTCGCCGCTTGGCGGGAAATCGCTGAGGCGGTTACGGTACGGCCACGTCAGGCGGCTGATCGGCTGAGTGGTGACCGAGTTCGGGCGAGCTTGTCGGACCCCCGTCCTACGCTGCTCGCCGTGCCCGATCCCGTTCCGCTCCCGGCTGCCGCCCGGCAGTTGGCCTTCGACGAGCTCGATACCCCGCTGTATGCCACCACTTTCGTCGTCGTCGACCTCGAAACGACCGGGACCAGCGCTGATCGGGACGCGATCACCGAGATCGGGGCGGTGAAGGTGCGCGGCGGCGAGGTGCTGGGGGAGTTCGCGACCCTGGTGAATCCGGGGTACGCGATTCCGCCCGCCATCGTGCAGATCACCGGGATCACCACGGCGATGGTCTACGAGGCGCCGCGGATCGAGGGGGTGTTGCCGGGGTTCTTCGAGTTCGCCGCCGGCGCAGTGCTGGTGGCGCACAACGCGCGCTTCGACACCGCGTTCCTCAAAGCGGCCGCGGCCCGCCAGGACATCGCGTGGCCCAATCCGCAGGTGTTGTGCACGGTGAAGCTGGCACGTCGGGTGCTCACGCGTGACGAGGCCCCATCGGCGCGGCTCGGGGTGCTGGCACAGATCCTCGGTGCGTCGACGACGCCGACGCACCGCGCGCTCGACGACGCCCGCGCCACCGTCGATGTGCTGCACGCGTTGATCGGCCGGGTCGGCAATCAGGGCGTGCACAGCCTGACCGAGCTGCTCGACTATCTGCCCGGCGTCACCGGAACCCAGCGGGCCAAGCGCACTTTCGCGACCGATCTGCCTGTCGCGCCCGGCGTCTATCTCTTCCGCGGACCGTCGGACGAAGTCCTCTATATAGGGACTGCGGTGAATCTGCGCCGTCGCGTCCGCAACTACTTCACCGGCTCGGAGACCCGCGGCCGGATGAAAGAGATGGTGGCACTGGCGATTCGGGTCGACCACGTGGTGTGCGCGCACGGCCTCGAAGCCGGGGTGCGCGAGCTGCGGTTGCTCGCCGCGCACGCGCCGCCGTACAACCGCCGCTCGAAGTTCCCCAAGCGTGGGTGGTGGCTCACCCTGAGCGAGGAGGCGTTCCCCCGATTGACCGCGGTGCGCACCCCGACCCGAACCGCGATGGGGCCGTTCCATTCCCGGACCGACGCCGTCGACGTGGCGTTGACGATCGCCGAATTCGCCGGAATCCGAACCTGCGCCACCCGGCTCACCCGCACGGCGAAACACACCTGCCCGCCCACGGTGGTCGGTGGCTGTCCCGCCGCACGTCACGACGGCGACCTCGACGCGATGAGCTACGCGCCGGCCGTCGACGCGGTCTGCGACCTGTTCACCGGGCGCTCCGACGCTGTGCTCCGCGCGATGATCGATCGCATCGAAACTCATTCCACCGCAGAGCATTTCGAGGCAGCTGCCCGTTTGCGCGACCGCACCGCCGCCGTTGTCACGAAACTGCACCGCACCCAGCGTCTCGCCGCCCTCGCTCGCCTCGCGGAACTGATCATCGCCCTGCCCGACGGTGCGGGCGGCTGGGAATTCTCCGTCATCCGCCACGGCCGCCTCGCCGCGGCAGGCGCCGCGGCCCGCGGCACCCCGCCGATGGCCGTTGTCGATCAGATCGTCGCCGCCGCCGAAACCGTGATCCCCGACCTGGGCACCGCGTCGCCGGGTAGCGGGACCCAGCGTCCACTCGAGGGCGTGGTCGTCGACCTCGACGACCGCGTCCCACCCCTGCGTGGAGCCCCACCGGAGGAAGTCGGCGTCATCGCTCGCTGGCTTGCCAAACCCGGCGCGCGGATCGTGCGGACCAGCGACGGGTACCACGAACCGCTGCACGGTGCGGCGCGCTGGGTGGGATGGGCGCAGCTCGCGCGCGCGGCGGCGACCACCAGGAGCGAACAGGAGGAGTATCTGGCCGAACGTTGACACCGAACACCAGCCTCCGTGCGGGCCCAACGGTCTGGCCGAACGGCCGGGAAGTCCGTCCTGGATCATGGACGACGACTCCGTGCACCGTGGCGGGGCCCGAGGACAAGGAGCAGCGGCGGATGTTCGTGAAGGTGTGCGGTCTGACCACCGAGGAACAGATCGACTGGGCGATCGAGCTCGGGTACTCCGCGATCGGCGTCATGGTGACGACGAAGAGCAAGCGGTACCGCACCCCCGAACAGGCACGCGCGCTCGCCGGCTACGCGCGTGGGCGCATCACCACCTTCGCCGTCGCCCTGGAGGCGAGCGAGGTCGCCGAGGTGGCGGACGCGTTCGACGTCGTGCAGCTCTACCGGTGGACCGACCTGCCGAACCTGGCCTTCTGCTCCTCGAACCCGCCGGAACCGGGTCAGGCCAGCGAATACTTCTTCTATGACGCCAGTGCGGGGACCGGTGTGTTCGAAGAATTCCCCGACTGGGTTCGTGCGCAACCGGGCCGGGTGGTGCTGGCGGGCGGCCTCGACCCCGACAACGTCGCCGATGTCATCGCCCGGCACCGTCCCTATGGCGTGGACGTGTCCAGTTCGGTGGAAACGGCACCCGGGGTGAAGAGCTATGACCTGATGCGTCGGTTCAAAGCGGCCACCGAGCGGCCCGAAGTTCTAGAGTGATCCCATGATTACCGCGATCGTGATGATCCAGGCGCAGAACTCTCGCATCCCCGAGACCGCGCAGGCCCTCGCCGACACCGAAGGAGTCGCCGAGGTGTACTCCTGCGCCGGTGACGTGGACCTGATCGCGATCGTGCGCGTGCGCGACCACGCGCGCATCGCCGAAGTGGTCACCGCGGGCATCGACAAGGTGGAGGGCGTGGTCCGCACCACCACCCACATCGCCTTCAAGTCCTATTCCAGCGCCGACGTGGAAGCCGGATTCTCGCTGGGGGAGTGAGCCTTCGGGCTCAGCTCTCGTCGAGCGTCCTGGTGAGTTCGGCCCAGCTCTGCAGCAGCTTCGCCGCCGCCCCGCTGTCCACCGCGGCGGCGGCGCGCTCGAGCCCGTCGGTCAGCGCCGCGTCCAGGTCGAGATCGACATCGCCGACCCCGCGCGA
The DNA here is from genome assembly GCF_042668615.1 of Nocardia sp. NPDC057272. Classification (NCBI taxonomy): domain Bacteria; kingdom Bacillati; phylum Actinomycetota; class Actinomycetes; order Mycobacteriales; family Nocardiaceae; genus Nocardia; species Nocardia sp. NPDC057272. Next base: position 18,801 of record NZ_JBHUYK010000020.1, read on the forward strand.
GAGGTCGTAGGCCACGATCGCCGCGGCCGAGTTCAACAGCACCGCGTCACGAACCGGTCCGGCCGTCCCCGCGAACACATCGCGCGCGACCTGGGCGTTGACCTCGGCATCCCCGCCACGCAGGTCGTCCAGATCCACCCTCGCGATGCCGAGCCGCGTCGGATCGATCAGCGTTTGTCGGATCCGCCCCCCACTGACCACCCACACATCGGTCAGATCCGAGGTGGTGATCTCGTCGAGCCCGTCACGCCCACGCACGACCAGCGCACTCGACCCACGCGCCTCGAACACCCCCGCGATCACGGGTGCGAGATCGGCGAACGCGCACCCGATCAGCCCAGCGCGCGGCTGGGCCGGATTGGTCAGCGGGCCCAACACGTTGAACACGGTCGGGATGCCGATCTCCTTGCGCGCGGCCCCGGCGAAACGCAGCCCCGAGTGGAACAGCGGCGCGAAACAGAACCCGATCCCCGCCTCGCGCACCGATCGCGCCACCGACTCGGGTCCGAGCGCGAGCTTCACACCGAGCGCTTCGAGCACATCGGCGCCGCCGGACTTCGACGAGGCCGCCCTGTTCCCGTGCTTGACCACGGGGACCCCGGCCGCGGCCACGACCACCGCGGACATGGTCGAGATGTTCACCGACCCCGAACGATCGCCGCCGGTGCCGACGACATCGACCGCGTCGCCGTCGACGTGGACCAGCCGCGCGTGCCCGAGCATCCCGGCCACCATGCCCGCCAGTTCGGTCGGCGTGGGGCCCTTGATCTTCATGGCGACGCCGAACGCCGCGATCTGGGCCGCGGTGGCGTTATCGGTGAAGATCTCGTCGATCACCCAGGTGGTGTCGTCCGCGGCCAGGTCGCCACCGTCGGCGAGGGTTCCGAGCACCTGGGCCCAGCTGCGCACGCTCATCTGCTCTGCTTCTCCTTCGACGACACCGTTGCGCCACTGTAGATCGGGCGCGCGGAGGTGGCGCAAGGTCTTTTGCGCCGTCGGGCAAGTTTACGGGGCGGTGCGCGGGGGTTGCAGCGCGTCCCAGCCGTCGGCGACCCCGTCGTGGCGCTGGGCGAGCCCGGCCATCCGCGAGCGTTCCTGCGAGCAGGTCAGCGGATCGAGCCGTTGCACCCGCTGCAGGATGATCGGGACCAGGTCCTCGGCCGGAGCGGCGGCCTCGGCGCGTTCGTATCCGTCGTACCCGGCGATCTCGCACGCGGCCTCGATCTGCCCGGCGGGCAGCCGCAGATGGTGGCGCAACACCGCATCGGCCTCCCGATCCAGCTCGCTCGCCCGATCCAGCGCGGTCGAACACGCCTCGACATCGTCGAAACTCGACGCGACCACCACGAGATCGTCGCGCCCCGGGTCCAACTCCCGCGCCGACCCACCGAACAGCCGCCGCCACATCCGCACCACGACCATCGCCGCCTCCTCGTCTCAGCCTATCCACATCCAACGCTGTCACAATGGGTTGTCGCGCGGTCGTCGCCAACACGCCGACGGATGTCGTGGACCCCCTCTGTGCGTGGGTTTTCCGACTGGCGCCACAAACTTTCGTACCCGGGTACATGTGTCGTACTACGAAGAGTCATACTTACCCCGTGACGACCGCAGTAGGCACCCCAGGATCGGCCATTACTCAGCGTGTGCATTCGCTGAACCGGCCCAACATGGTCAGCGTCGGAACCATCATCTGGCTGTCGAGCGAGCTGATGTTCTTCGCCGGACTGTTCGCCATGTATTTCGTTGCTCGCGCGCAGGCGCACGGGAACTGGCCCCCGGAGCCGACCGAGCTGAACATGAAGCTCGCGATTCCGGTGACGGCCGTGCTGATCGCCTCCTCGTTCACCTGCCAGATGGGTGTGTTCGCCGCGGAGAAGGGCGACGTGTTCGGCCTTCGTCGCTGGTACACCATCACCCTGCTGATGGGCGCGTTCTTCGTCGCCGGGCAGGGCTACGAGTACTACCACCTGGTGGAGGAGGGAACTTCGATCGCCGGCAGCTCGTACGGCTCGGTTTTCTACATCACCACCGGCTTCCACGGTCTGCACGTGATCGGCGGTCTGATCGCGTTCGTGTTCCTGCTCGTCCGCACCACATTGAGCAAGTTCACCCCCGCCCAGGCCACCGCCGCGATCGTGGTGTCCTACTACTGGCACTTCGTCGACATCGTCTGGATCGGGCTGTTCGCCACGATCTACTTCGTCCGATAGCGCGCGGCGCACACAGCATTTGCACAAGTCGGTTCCGTCTACTCCAAAGGGACACAGATGAGTTCATCTCCCCCGTCGGCCCCAGAGCCCGCCGGCCACGGCGCCGGGCAGGACGCACAGGCCGCCAAGGCGCGTAAGCAGCGCCGCGCCCGTCGTCGTATCGCGGGTGCTCTCGCGCTGATGATCGGCTTGGTCGGAGCCGGCTTCCTGGCTACCGCGCTCACCCCGCAGGCGCAGGTCGCGACCGCGCACGAGGACCAGTCCGCGCTCATCCGCGAGGGCAAGCAGCTCTACGACACCTCCTGCGTGACGTGCCACGGCGCGAACCTGCAGGGTGTCGCCGACCGTGGTCCGAGCCTGATCGGCGTCGGCGAGGCCGCGGTCTACTTCCAGGTCTCCTCCGGTCGCATGCCGATGGCCGCCAACGGCGCCCAGGCGCTGCGCAAGCCGGAGAAGTTCGACGCGCACCAGACCGACGCGCTCGGCGCGTACGTCGCCGCCAACGGCGGTGGCCCCTCGGTGATCCGCGACGCCAACGGTGAGATCGCCCAGGAGTCGCTGCGCGGCGACGATATCGCCCGTGGCTCGGAGCTGTTCCGCATGAACTGCGCCTCCTGCCACAACTTCACCGGTCGCGGTGGCGCGCTCTCCGGCGGCAAGTTCGCGCCGCCGCTGGCCGAGGCCAGTGAGCAGCAGATCTACCAGGCGATGGTCACCGGCCCGCAGAACATGCCCAAGTTCTCCGACCGGCAGCTGACGTCGGAGGAGAAGCGCGACATCGTCGCCTACGTCAAGAACTCCGCCGAGGAGAAGTCACCCGGCGGCTGGGATCTCGGCGGGTTCGGTCCGGCGACCGAAGGTTTGGCGATCTGGGTCATCGGCATCACCGCCGTGGTCGGCGCCGCGATGTGGATCGGATCGCGGTCATGATCGGTCAGCGCGCGGAGGCGGCAGCGCAGCGTAACCACGCAGCGCGCCCGAGCATGACGAATTGGATGCAGCCATGAGTGGACAGGAGCACAGCGACATGGGTCGCGAACCCACCGAAGACGAACTGGACGCGATGTCGCGTGACGAGCTGGTCGAGCTCGGCACCAATCGCGACGACGTCGATGTCGTCTACCGCAACGAGCGGTGGCCGGTGCCGGGCACCAAGGCCGAGAAGCGCGCCGAACGTGCGGTCACGTTCTGGTTCGCCGTCTCCGGCCTCGCCGCCGCCGCGCTCATCGGTGTCTTCCTGTTCTGGCCGTGGGAGTGGAAGGGCTACGGCGACGAGGGCCACAGCGCCTACTCGCTGTTCACCCCGCTCGTCGGCCTGACCTTCGGCATCTCGGTGCTGGTCATCGGTGTCGCGGTGGTGCTGATCCGCAAGCGGTTCATCCCCGCCGAGATCTCGATCCAGCAGCGCCACGACGGCCCCTCCGACGAGGTCGAGCGGCGCACCCTGGCGGCCGAGCTGCAGGACGCGCTCGACACCTCCACCCTCGGTCGTCGCAAGATGATGCTCGGTACCGCGGGCGCCGGTGTCGGTGTGCTCGGTATCGGCGCACTGCTGGTGTTCGTCGGCGGCATGGTGAAGAACCCGTGGGCCAAGGGCGACAAGTCGCCGCTGTGGGTCTCGGGCTGGACCCCGGACTACCCGGGCGAGACCGTCTACATCCGCCGCGACACCGGTCGCCCCGGCGACATCGTGCTGGTGCGTCCCGAAGACCTGGACGCCGGCTCGATGGAAACCGTGTTCCCGTGGAAAGAGAAGTGGCGCGGCGATGAGCACGCCACGCTCGAGTCGCTGCGCGGTATCCGCAACGCGGTCATGATGATCCGGTTGCGCACCGAAGACGCCGAGAAGGCGATCAAGCGCAAGGGCCAGGAGAGCTTCAACTTCGGCGACTACTTCGCCTACTCGAAGATCTGCACCCATCTCGGCTGCCCCACCTCGCTGTTCGAGCAGCAGACCAACCGGATCCTGTGCCCCTGCCACCAGTCGCAGTTCCTCGCGACCGAGTGGGCAAAGCCGGTCTTCGGTCCTGCCGCCCGCGCACTGCCTCAGCTGCCGATCACCGTCAACTCCGAGGGCTTTCTGGTCGCCGCGGGCGACTTCATCGAGCCGCTCGGCCCGGCCTTCTGGGAGCGTCGTTCATGAGCGTTGTGGCCAATCAGGCAAATGAGATGGACGAGCGGTATCGCGCCGCCGCGTTCATGAAGCGTTCGATCAACAAGGTCTTCCCGACCCACTGGTCGTTCCTGCTGGGTGAGATCGCGCTCTACGCGTTCATCATCCTGCTGCTGTCGGGTGTGTACCTGACGCTGTTCTTCGACCCGTCGATGACCCACGTGGTCTACGACGGCGCCTACCAGCCGCTGCGCGGCGTCGGCATGTCGCGGGCCTACGAGACCGCGCTGAACATCTCCTTCGAGGTGCGCGGCGGTCTGTTCGTCCGGCAGATCCACCACTGGGCGGCCCTGCTGTTCGCGGCGTCGATCATCATCCACCTGTTCCGCATCTTCTTCACCGGCGCGTTCCGCAAGCCGCGTGAGGCGAACTGGGTGATCGGCTCGCTGCTGCTGATCCTGGCGATGTTCGAAGGCTTCTTCGGCTACTCGCTGCCCGACGATCTGCTCTCCGGTACGGGTCTGCGCGCCGCGTTCTCGGGTATCACCATCGGTGTCCCGGTCGTCGGTACCTGGCTGCACTGGCTGATGTTCGGCGGCGACTTCCCCGGCGACATCATCATCCCGCGCCTCTACATCGCGCACGTGCTGCTGCTGCCCGGCATCATCCTGGCGCTGATCGGCGCGCACGTCGCGCTGGTCTGGTACCAGAAGCACACCCAGTTCCCCGGACCGGCCCGCACCGAGCACAACGTCGTCGGCGCGCGCATCATCCCGGTGTTCGCCGCCGACCAGGGCGCGTTCTTCGCGTTCACCCTCGGCATCGTCGGCATCATGGGTGGCGTCCTGCAGATCAACCCGATCTGGAACCTCGGTCCGTACAACCCGTCCCAGGTGTCGGCGGGTTCGCAGCCCGACTTCTACATGATGTGGACCGACGGTATGGCGCGTCTGATGCCCCCGTGGGAGCTCTACCTGGGTCGGTACACGATCCCGGCGGTGTTCTGGGTCGCGCTCATCATGGGTCTGGTGTTCACGCTGCTGATCGCTTACCCGTGGATCGAGAAGCGCCTCACCAACGACCACTCGGCGCATCACAACCTGCTCCAGCGTCCGCGCGACGTGCCGGTGCGTACCGCGATCGGCGCGATGTCCATCGCGTTCTACGTGGTGCTCACGCTGTCGTGTGTCAACGACATCATCGCGCTGAAGTTCGACATCTCGCTGAACGCGACCACCTGGATCGGTCGTATCGGCGTGCTGTTGCTGCCGCCGATCGCGTACTTCATCACCTACCGGTTCTGCATCGGTCTGCAGCGCAGTGACCGGGCGGTGCTCGAGCACGGCATCGAGACCGGTGTGATCAAGCGTCTGCCGCACGGTGAGTACATCGAGGTGCACCAGCCGCTGGGCGGGGTCGACGCACACGGCCACGCCATCCCGCTGGAATACCAGGGCGCCCCGGTGCCCAAGAAGATGAACAAGCTGGGTTCGGCGGGCAAGCCCGGCACCGGTAGCTTCCTCAAGGCCGATCCCAAGGCCGAGGGCGAGTCCTGGGCCGAGATCGAGGAGAACGAGGAGCACCGGATGCTCACCGTTCTCGCCGAGCAGCAGGCGATCGCGAACAACAGCGAGCCGTTCGGTCACTGATCGAGCATCGCGAACAACGAAGGCCCCGAGTCGAATTCGACTCGGGGCCTTCGCTTTTGTCCTACCGGCGCGGTGTTCTACAGGCGCGGTGTTCTACAGGCGCGGAGTGCGCCGATATGTCTCGATGGCCTCGAACTTGGCCAGGTTGTGGCGGGCGTCGGCGAGTGCGTCGTGCGCGTCATCGGGGATGGGCGGCAGGGCGGGGCTGCCGTTGACGGCCCAGTGCTGGCGCAGTTCGTTGGTGTAGCGCGGCATGCCCTTGGGCAACGCTGTCATGTCACCCCACAGCTGGCACAGCGCCACGTGGTCGTACGCGCCGACCCAGGCCCACAGCTCCGGCTGCACGCTGGGCCGGGGCAGGAAGAACTTGAACAGGTCGTCGCGGATCTGTTCCCTGGTGCGATACAGCGGCGACCCGGCGGCCGGCAGCTTCGGCAGCACATGCTTGCGCACCCACGGCCCGGCCCGCCCGGCGTCGAATTCGGTGGAGACCGCGTAGTACTCGCGCCCGTCCTCACAGACGACGCCGATCGAGATCAGGTCGATCGTCACCCCATCCTCGATGAATTCCGAATCGTAGAAATATCGCAGGGAGATCGCCTCTTCGTGCCGGTGGGTTGCTCGTGGGCTCCGGCGCGACGGGCGATGGACCCCACGATGGGTCGACGAAACCCTATGTGGGCGCTCTGTGCGTGTTTCGCACGGGTCGGCGGTGGCTTCGCGGGTACGCCGGATAGTCGCCCGTGCGCGCGGGTCGTATTCTGATCTGGTGACCTGGACCGTCGACGTACCCATTGACCGCCTGCCGGAACTGCCGCCGCTGCCCGAAGAGCTGCGTGGTCGCCTCGATGCCGCGCTGGCCCGGCCCGCCCTGCAGCAGCCGTCCTGGGACGCCGACGAGGCCGCCACCATGCGCACTGTGCTGGAGAGCGTGCCACCGATCTGCCTGCCCGCCGAGGTGGAGGACCTCAAGGCGCAGCTGGCCGCTGTCGCGCGCGGTGAGGCGTTCCTCATGCAGGGCGGTGACTGCGCGGAGACCTTCGCCGACAACACCGAGCCCCACATCCGCGGCAATATCCGCACGCTGCTGCAGATGGCCGTGGTGCTCACCTACGGCGCGAGCATGCCGGTGGTGAAGGTGGCGCGGATCGCGGGCCAGTACGCCAAGCCGCGCTCGTCCGACACCGATGCGCTGGGCCTGAAGTCCTACCGCGGCGACATGGTGAACTCGCTCGTCGCCGACGAGGCTCTGCGTCGCCACGACCCGTCGCGTCTGGTCCGTGCTTACGCCAACGCCAGCGCCGCGATGAACCTGGTTCGTGCCCTGACCAGCGCGGGCACGGCCGACCTGCACCGCCTGCACGACTGGAACCGCGACTTCGTCGCCCAGTCGCCCGCGGGCGCGCGCTACGAGACCCTCGCCGAGGAGATCGACCGCGGTCTGCGCTTCATGGCCGCCTGTCAGGTCAACGACCCGAGCCTGAAGACCGCGCGTATCTACGCCTCACACGAGGCGCTGGTCCTCGACTACGAGCGCGCGATGCTGCGGCTGAGCGAGTCCGAGACCGGTGAACCGCTGCTCTACGACCTGTCCGCGCACTTCCTGTGGATCGGTGAGCGCACCCGTCAGCTCGACGGCGCCCACATCGCGCTGGCCGAACTCCTCGCGAACCCGATCGGGCTCAAGATCGGGCCCACCACCACGCCGGAACTGGCCGTGGAATACGTCGAGCGGCTCGACCCGAACAACGAGCCCGGCCGGCTCACCCTGGTCGCCCGCATGGGCAACGGCAAGGTGCGCGATGTGCTGCCCCCGATCATCGAGAAGGTGCAGGCCACCGGCCACCAGGTCATCTGGCAGTGCGACCCCATGCACGGCAACACCCACGAGTCGTCCACCGGTTTCAAGACCCGCCACTTCGACCGCATCGTCGACGAGGTCCAGGGCTTCTTCGAGGTGCACCACGCCCTCGGCACCCACCCCGGCGGGCTGCACATCGAGCTGACCGGCGAGAACGTCACCGAGTGCCTCGGCGGCGCCCAGGACATCTCCGATCTCGACCTCGGCGGCCGCTACGAAACGGCCTGCGACCCGCGCCTGAACACCCAGCAGTCCCTGGAACTGTCGTTCCTGGTCGCGGAAATGCTGCGCTGAACCAGCGGGACGAGCCCGGGGCGGTCAGCGGGGACCGCGCCCGGGCTTTTCTTTGTCCTTCTCGGGATCCTTGCCCCTTCAAGGCAGGGCGGTGAGCGTGACGACGCTGCCCGCCTCCACATTCGAGTTGAAGCCGGGTACCTGGCCGATGACCAGGGAACTGTCCGAATCGGTGAGGGATTTGACCTCGACCCGTAGACCGAGCTGTTGCAGTTTGGACCGGGCACTGCCGACGCTTTGACCCATCACATTGGGGACCTTGACCGCATTCGACACGATCAGCGTCACGGTATCGCCCGATTGCAGGGTGGTGCCGACGGCCGGCTCGGTGGCGATGGCCTTGTCGCCCTCGACGCTCTTGTCGAACTGCACGCGTGTCTCGCGAACGACCAGGCCCGCGGTGGTCAGCGCACTCGCTGCCTCCTCGGCGGTCTTGCCGCGGACATCGGGCACGTTCACCGGCTGGGAACCCTTGCTGCGGTACACCTTCACCTGCGCGCCCATCGGCAGGATCGTGCCCGGCGCGGGCTCCACCTTGGCCAGCGAACCCTTCGGTGCGGTACTGGCCGCCTCGCCGCTGTCGATGGGCTGCAAACCGGCATCGCGGATCGCCTGGTTGGTGGCGCTGAGCTGGTCGCCGGGCTTGATGTCGGGCACCCGCGGTTTGCCGTTGGAGATCAGCACCGCGACCGTGGAACTCTTGGTCACCCGCGACCCGGCCGACGGATCGGAGCCGACGACCCCGCCCACCGGGACCGTGTCGGAGGCCTTCTGCCGTAACTCCGTCTCGAAACCGGCTTCCTGCAGGACCGCGACGGCCCGCTCGGAGTCCATGCCCGCGATCGGCGGCACCGCGGTGTAGCGGCCGACGCCGATCCACCAGCCGCCGATACCGACCAGCAGGGTCAGCGCGGTGACGATGCCCACCCACACCAAACCTGTTCGGCGCGAATGATCGTCGCCACCGCCGAACGCGCTCGCCGCCGGTGCGGGGGCGTACTCCTCCGGGCGCGGGCGCGGTGCGGTAACCACCCGGGTGTGGTGTGGTTCGGGCGCGGGGGAATGGTGCGCGGCCATCGGCGGCGGGGTTGCCGGGCGCTCGCCGGGATGATGCGCGGCGCCGGTCTGATAGCTCTCGCTGAGATGTTCGGCCGAATCGCGCGGTGCGGGCACCCGGTAGGGCGGCAGATTCAGCTCCATCGCGATCGTCTGCAGTTTCGCCGCCATCTCGTTGGCGTCGGCGAAGCGCTGCGCGGGGTCGCGGGAGGTGGCCTTGGCGACCAACGCGTCGAATTCGGGCGGTACGCCACCGATGAAGTTGCTCGGGGCGGGCACATCGTTCTCGACCCGCTGATACGCCACCGACAGCGAGTTGTCGCCGGTGAACGGCACCCGCCCGGTGAGCAGTTCGAAGATCAGGACGCCGAAGGAGTACACGTCGCTGCGGGCATCGGCGGTGCCGGTGGTGACCTGCTCGGGGGAGAGGTAGGCGGCCGTGCCGAGGATCACGCTCGCGGAGGTGGTGTTGGCGGCGGCCACGGCACGGACCAGGCCGAAGTCGGCGATCTTCACCTCGCCCGCGTCGGAGATCAGCACGTTCTCCGGCTTCACATCGCGGTGGACCAGGCCCGCGTCGTGGGCGGTGCCGATCGCGCGCAGCACCGGCTCGGCCACGGCGCGCACGGCGTGTGGCGGCATCGGCCCGCGTTCGCGCAGCAGCTCACGCAGCGTGCCGCCCTCGACCAATTCCATGATCAGGAACGGGTATTCGCCATCGACGCCCTGGTCGTACACGGCGACCAGCGATGGATGCTTGAGCTTGGCCACCGCCCGTGCCTCGAACTCGAAACGGCTGAGGAACTGGGGGTCACCGGCGAACTTCGGGTCCATCACCTTGATCGCGACGGGGCGATCGAGCCGGGTGTCGGTCCCGCGGAAGACCATCGACATCCCGCCGCGAGCGATCGGCGCATCGATGCGATAGCGCCCTTCCAGCATCTGGCCGATCAAGTGATGTCCTCCGGCATTCAACCGGCCGCCGTGTGCGGCCACCACGATGGTAACCGGGTGGTGTGGGCATGCCAGACGATGCGTGCGCGCCGACACGTACTACCGTTGTGGGAGTGAGTGCCTTCCCCTGCAGCGACGACGTGCTGCCCGACACCGAAACCATCGTCTCGCTTCCCGAGGCGGCCGATATTCTCGGCATCCCGGTCACCTCGGTGCACCAATTGCTGCGTGACCACCAGATCCTCGCGATCCGCCGCGACGGCGTCGCGGGCATTCCGTCCCGCTTCTTCGATTCCGAGGACGAGATCGTCCGCATGCTTCCGGGCGTGATCACCGTCATGCGCGACGCGAAGTACACCGACGAGGACATCCTCGGCTGGCTCTACACCGACGACCCCTCCCTGCCCGGTCGCCCGGTGGACGCTCTGCACGGGCAATTGGCCCGCGAGGTGGTTCGCCGCGCGCACGCCGAACCCTTCTGACCGTCACACCGCAGGATCGCGCGCGACCACGATCAGTGGCCGTTGCCGGCGAACCGCAGTGACTGGCGGTCGCCGCTGGGGGTCGTGAAACCCTTGGCGGCGACCAGGATTCGGCGACGGCGGGGGACCGTGGCCCGGGTGGTGAAGACCTGGTAGTCGGCCGCTTCGATGCGGTCGAGGATTTCGGCGTAGAGGATGGCGGCGGTGGTGATCGCCGGGCGTACGCGGGGGGCGAGCAGGGCGATGCCGGGGACGGCTTGCCGGTAGATGTCGCGGTTGACGGCGATCAGGTGGGCCAGCGCGCGCCGCAGCGGTGCGTCGGTGTGGCCCCGATGACGGCAGTCGCGCAGGTGGGCTTCGTCCACGCCGAACGCCGTCAGCTCGTCGAGGGGCAGGTAGACGCGGTCGCGGTCGAGGTCTTCGGCGACATCGCGCAGGAAATTGGTGAGCTGGAAGGCCTCGCCGAGGGCCGCGGCGGCCGGTTCGGCCTCGGTGACGGGGACGACGGTGCCGAGGACCGGCAGTAGTTGCAGGCCGATGGCCGCGGCGGATCCGCGCATGTACTCGCGGAGCTCGCTCATCGTGGCGTAGCGGGTGCGGTGGGTGGCCGTACCGGGGACGTCCATGCGCATGGCGTCGAGGAAAGTCCAGATGTGGGTGTGCGCGATGTCGTAGCGGCTGATGGTGTCCGCGGCCGCGGTGATGATCTGATGGCGGCGCGGGTCGGTGGTGTCGAGGTCGCCGTGTTCGAGGGCCAGTCGCAGGTGTTTCTCGACGAGGTCGAGGTGCTGGGCGGGGGAGACGTCGACGACCTGCGGAGGTTCACTCGGTACGGGAGCGTGCGGCTGGGCCGCGGTTCCGGCGAGCCGCGCTGGGGCGCGTCGACCAGCGATGAGTTCGGTCGGAGCGAGGCTGTGCCGGGTGCCGTCGCGGGGGTCGAGGACGCGGGCTGGGTTGTCGGCATGGTCGACGATGTCGTCGACCATCCGGGCGAACGCGTACAGCGCGTGTACGGCCCGCCGACGTTCCGGTGAGAGCAGTGTGGTGGCCAGGTAGTAGGTGCGCCCGTGCTCGGCGGCGATCCGCCGGCAGCTCGCGTAGGCCGCATCCAGATCGGCGGTCAGCGGTCGGGCATCGCCGGGCGCGTTCACGGTGTCGCGTCGAGGCCTCTGCGCGCGAGGGCTCATGCTCGAACTGGCGGCGCCGATTCCGTGGCAACGGCCTTCGAACCGGCCGAACGCAGATGCAGCGGATCGACGGTGCGCAGCGACACCGCCGCGACCACGGCGGCGAAGGTCGCGAGCGCGACATGCCAGAAGTTGTAGAGGCCGATCGACCCGTCGGGCTGGAACACCAGCATCAGCCATGTGCAGATCCCGACCAGCCACATCAACGTGCGGGTCGACATCGCGAACCCGGCGGCCAGCGCGAGCGGCCACGAGTAGTACCAGGGCAGCGCGGCGGGGGAGAGCAGCACGATCGCGACGAACGCGATGATGATGCCCATCACTGCCTCACGCTCACTGTGCCGGAACCGCCACCAGGTTGCGACGAGCAGCGCGACCATGGCGATCTGGCACAGCAGGCGGGTCACGTCCAGGACGGAGTTGAAATCGAGCGGGGTCACCCAGGTGACCATGTGCGCGAGAATCGTCGGCAGCGACAGCCAGTTGATGATCTTGTTCGAGCCCTGCAACGCGGTGACCCAGCCGAAGCCGACTCCCGCGATCACCGACGCCGCGCCGAACACCAGCGCGAACACGCCCACGCCGATACCGGCGATCTTGGCGAAGACGAACAGCGGGTGCGGCATATCCGCGGACGGTCTGGCAGCGTCGGGGTGTTTCTGTTCTTCGGCGAGTGCGGCGTCGGAATCCACCGCGGCTCGCCGCTCGGCGGCTCGCCGTTCCTTCTCGTGCAGAATCCAGATCCACACCAGGAACGGCAGTGCCACGCCTGCCGTCGCCTTGATCGCCACGCCGATGGCGACCACCACGATGCCGGCCACATGATGGCGTTCGAGCACGAGCGCGACGCCCGCGCACATCAGCCCGACCATCAGCATCTCGTTGTGCACGCCACCGATCAGATGCACCAGCACCAGCGGGTTGAGCACGGCCAGCCACAGCGCGACCGTCGGCTTTCCGCCCAGATGCTTGGTCAGATACGGCACCGCCCACATCATCAGCGCCAGTCCGGGCAGCATGACGACGCGCAGCGCGATGGTCCCGGCGATGACGTTCTCGCCGGTGAGCGAGGTGATCGCACGGCCCATCAACAAGAAGACGGGGCCGTACGGGGCGGTGGTGGTGGTCCAGACCGGGCTCACGTTGTCCAGCAGCACGCCGGGATTGGCGACGGGACCCACCTGATAGGGGTCGAAACCGTCACGCAACAGGGCACCCTGGGCGAGGTAGGAGTAGGAGTCACGGCTGAACATCGGCGCCGCGAACAGCAGGGGCGTGATCCAGATTCCGACGATCGCCCGCAACTCGTTGAGCGTGACCGTCGATTCGCCCTTGCCGATGGTGGTGCGACCCAGCCGGACCCACGCCGTGATCATCAGCAGCACGCCGATCCAGATCACGATCGTCGACAGCACGTATCCGTGGCCGAATCGCAGCCACGACAGGTGCAGCGCTTCGAGCAGCGGATCGCGCTTGCGAACAGCCCCCGCACCGAAGCCACCGAAGGTGATCATCATGGCGCCGAAGAAACCCATCAGAGCAGCGTGGCCCTCGGGGCTCCTGGCGAACTCGCCTGCGGTGCGCAGCCAGGTCCGGACGCCCGGGTCGCTCCCGGCGGGTAGGTGACGCTGGCGCTCGAGGGTGCGCGTGTTGTCCATGGTGCCTACGGTCGTCTCGGAGGGCGGCATGTTCGGTCGGTCCCCCCGGATGGTCGGCGGTCGCAACCGCGAGCTGATAAGTCGGCCGTCAGTTTACGGCTTCAAGTTGGAACACTAACCCGGTGGTCGGTACCGGCGTGTGCCCGGCTGCCGGTGATTCGTGCCGCCGCCAGCTTGCCGGACAGCAGTGTGGTGGGCACACCCACCCCCGGAGTGGTGCCGCAACCTGCGAGAACGACGTTGTCCACGCCCCTTGGCAGATTGCGTGGCCGGAAGGGCCCGGTTTGCCGGAATACATGGGCGAGGGAGAACGGTGTGCCCGCGATCATGCCCTGGGCGGCCCACGTGGCGGGTGTGTCGAGGTGGTCGACGTGGAAATATTCGGCGATGCCGGTGTAGCCCCGCTGCTCCAGTACCCCGAGCAGTTCGCGTAGGTAGGCGGGGGCGAGCCGGTCCCAGTCGAGCGGGGCGGCGGTCAGGTTGGGGCACGGCGCGAGCACCGACAGCGGTTCGAAGCGCCCGGTGGCCCGGTCGACGAACTGGTCGGCGTCGGTGAGCGCGGGCCGGGTGAGCAGCAGCGACGGATCGCTCATGAGCCGGCCGCGGCCCTTGCGCGCGGCGATCTCGGCGAAGGTCTGTGCCCAGGCGGCGCCGAACTCGATGGTGTGATGGGCCTGTACGGGCCAGCATGCGGCGACTTCGGCCGGGATGGTGCCGTGGGCGACGACGGCCGAGGGAGAGGCGCGCAGGCCGCGACGGTGGCGCAGGCCGAATGTCGGCAGTGAGCCGATGTCGGCGGTGAGGACCACCGCGTCGCAGGGGTAGGTGCGCCCGTCGGCGGTGCGCACCGCTTCGGCGCGTCGGCCACGGCCCTTCTGCCCCTGTCCGTTCGGTGTCCGTCCGGGGCGATAGTCGATGCCGTCGACCTCGGCATTCAGTACGAGCTGACCACCCGCGGCCGTGAACGCCTCGGCGAGCGCCGCCGTGATCGCGCGCATTCCGCCTTCGGGGAAGTAGACACCCAGGCAGGTGTCCATGTTCGGGATCGCGCCGTAGACGGCGAGCGCGTCGTCCGGCGACATGCCCGCGTACAGCGCCTGAAAGGTGAACAGCCTGGTCAGTCGTTCGTCGCCCAGAAAGGACCGTACGCGCGGCCCGAGTTTTCCGAAGCCGCCGAGCTTGGCGAGCGCGGTGAGCGCGGCCCTGGAGCGCGGGGTGCGCACCATATCGAGCGGCGAATCGAAATCGGCGTTCATGAACTCGTCGAACTCGGCGTCGTAGACGCGGCCGAGCCAGTCGCGCAGTCGGCGGTAGTTGCGCGCTTCGGTAGGCCCACAAGCACTTTCGACCTCGGCGGCCATCAGATCGGCGTCGTCGAAGACGCGGATGTCGCTGCCGTCGGCGAAGCGTGCGTGATAAGCGGGCGCGAGGTGGTGGATGCGCAGGCCCACGCTCTGCCTGGTGTGCCCGACGGCGGCCAGCGCGTCGTCGATCACCTCCGGCAAGGTGAGTACCGTTGCGCCGCTGTCGATCTCGTAGTCGTCGAACCGGTATCGACCCACCCGGCCGCCCGGATGATCGGCCCGTTCCAGCACCGTCACCTCGCGACCCGCGCCCCGCAGGTGCAGCGCGGCGGCTAGACCTGCCAGCCCGGCTCCGACTACGACGACGTGATTCCCTTGTCCCACAACACTTTTCCTATCAGGCTGCGCGGCGAGTGGCAGCCAGTGCCATGGTGTGGAGCAACTGCTTGGCCTCCGGTGTCGCGGAACTGGTCGCGATGGCGGCGAGCCCGGTGTCGGTGAGCTCGGTGATCCGGCGCTCCACCTCGTCGACCGCGCCCAGGTCGGTGAGCACTGCGCGCAGCCGGTCGACGGCGCCGTCGTCGAGGTCCGTGCCGAGGCCGGTCCGGATCAGCGCGGCGGAGGCCGGATCGGCCCGGCGCAGCGCCTCGGCGATCAACACGGTCCGCTTGCCCTCCCGCAGGTCGTCGCCCGACGGCTTCCCGGTCACCGCCGGGTCGCCGAACACGCCGAGCAGGTCGTCACGCAGCTGGAACGCGATCCCCACGTCGGTTCCGTAGATCCGCAGCGCGTCCACCAGCGCCTCGTCGGCACCCGCCAGCGCCGCGCCCAGATGCAACGGGCGTTCGATCGTGTACGCGGCGGTTTTGTACCGGTTGATCCGCAACGCGGCCTCGACCGACTCGTCGCCGCCCGCCTCGCCGTTGATGTCGAGGAGTTGCCCACCGAGCACCTCGGTCCGCATCCGGGCCCACACCGGCGCGAACCGGGCAAGCGCTCGCGGGCTCAAACCGGCCTCGTGCACCAGATCGTCCGCCCAGGCCAGCGCGAGATCGCCGATCAGAATCGCGACCGCCGAGCCGTAGGCGGCGCCGTCGCCGGGCCAGCCCGCCGCCGCGTGCCGATCCTCGAACTCGATGTGCACGGTCGGGAACCCGCGCCGAGTACGCGAGGAGTCGATGATGTCGTCGTGCACGAGCGCGCACGCCTGCACCAATTCCAGGGCCGAACAGGCGGTGAGTACGGCGGCGGCATCCGGCCCGGCGGGATCGCCACCGGCGCCCAGCCAGCCGGTCCACGCGAATCCCGGTCTCGTGCGCTTGCCGCCACGAACCACGAACTGTCCGAGCGCTTCGACGGCGTCGAGGAAGACGGGCCCCAGCGGCTCGACGATCTCACGCCGGGTGGCGAAGAAACTGGTCAGCACCTGTTCGACAGCGGCGACGAAGGCCGGTGTGCCCGGGGTCAGCGCGACGAGATCGACCGAGGTCAGAGCGTCGGCGGCGGACCGGGATAGCGGGGTACCGATTCCGGCGGACAGGGCGGCCTCCAGGGGCGAAGTGGGCGAACAGCGGGACCGGTTGGGCACTCGGTGGTGCGGTCACCAGCGTTGTCTCGAACGATACGCGGGCGGACCGGGCGCGCTCGCGGCGCACAGGGCCGCTGCGACGCAGCCCACATCCGGGTTTCCGCGGTGCTGCCGCCCGCGGGCATGTCCATCGGCCTTGACGCATTGTCCGGTGTTCGGCGCCCGGTTTCCCAGTCGGTGCCGGGGCGTCATCGCCTCCCACTAGACTGGGCCGGTGGATTTCGACAATGGACGGGGAAGTTCGACCCCAGATCGACCCGCCCAGCGGCCGTCGATCGTCTCGAACACCCCCTCGGTGGTGCAGAGTCTGCGCACCCATTCGGGCAACGGCGTGCCGTTCTCCGTGGAGTTCAACCCTCCGCGCGACGAAGCGGGCGAGGCTCGGCTGTGGCGCGCGGTTCGCGAGTTCGAACGCATGCATCCCGCCTTCGTGTCGATGACCTACGGCGCGGGCGGTTCCACCCGCGACCGCACCGTGCGTATCACCGGTGCGCTCGCGCAGGAAACCACCCTGCTCCCGGTCGCCCACCTCACTGCGGTCGGGCACAGCATCGCCGAACTGCGCTCCCTGATCGGCTCGTACGCCGACTCCGGCATCTGCAATGTCCTGGTCCTGCGCGGTGACCCGCCCGGTGACCCGCTGGGCGAATGGGCCAAGCATCCCGGCGGGGTCGAATACGCAGAGGAACTGGTCCGCATCGTGCGCGATCTCGGGGACTTCCACGTCGGCGTTGCCTCGTTCCCCCAGGGCCACCACCGCTCGCCCGACCTCGACCACGACACCCACCACCTGGCGGCGAAACTCCGTGCGGGAGCGGAGTATTCGATCACCCAGATGTTCTTCGACGTCGAGCACTATCTGCGTCTGCGCGACCGCGTCATCGCCATGGACCCCATCGAGGGCGCCAAGCCGATCATCCCCGAGCTGATGCCCATCACCTCCCTGCGCACGGTCGCCCGCGCCGAAGAACTCAGCGGCCGCCCCGTCCCCGCCGACGTGGTAGCCCGCCTCACCCGCGCGGCAGGCACCGGCCCGGAGGAAGACCGTGCCGCCGTCCGCGCCGAAGGCATCCAGATCGCCACCGAAATGGCCCAGCGCCTCACCGAAGAAGGCGCCCCCTGCCTCCACTTCATCACCTTGAACTTCGCCAAGGCCACCAGCGAAGTCCTCACCAACCTCGGCTACGGAGTATCCGCCGCCCCCCTCAGCGCCTAGGAACAGGGCTTACCGCGTGACGGCCAGGTCGTTCCAGGTGCGTTCCCAGCTGCGGGTCATCGCCGGGTAGACGATGCCGTAGCGGAAGGGCTTGATCAAGGCCATGTAGAAGCGGCCGAACCAGCCGTTGGGCTTCACCAGGACGGCCATTTGTAGGTGGTAGCCGGTGTTGTCGGGGACCCAGCCCAGGTGCATGATGCCGTGCATCGTGCCGTTGGCGATTTCGGCGGCGTATTCGTTGTCCAGGACGTAGAGGGCAGTGAGGGGGCTGTCGTCGGTCGGGACGTCGGTGTCGCGCAGGTCGGCGGGGAGGCGGTCGCGGAGGGAGGCGACCCGGGTGCCGGTGCCTGCGTCTTCGCGGTCCCAGCCGAACAGTTCGCCCAGCTTCCAGCGGATCTTGAACAGCAGGCCGCTGATGCCGGTGGACTCGGAGGCGCGTTCGGCCTGGAGGGCGGCGAGCAGGGCGGGGAAGTCGTCGGGACCGCCACCGGGGGTCCGGAATTTCCAGATGTCCTCGACATGGAAGTCGGGAGCGATCTCGTGGATGCGCCAGGGTTGGCCGGTGTGGGCCGATTCGGGTAGTCGCATAGCTGGAACCTCCATGTGTACGGCGGCGTATAAGTCGAGAGTAGCGCTGATATACGCCTACGTATAGAAGGGGGGTGTGATTGATGCGGGCTTGACGAGAGCGTGGGGGCCGCGAAACGAGTCCGGGCCCCCGGTGAACTGGTGCTACTCGTGTCGTTCGGGTTTGACGAATGCCGTAGTGGCCAAGGCGAGCACGAGCAGGCCGGCGCACAGGTAGCTCGCCACCTCGATGCCTGCGGCCATGGCCGCGCGCGCCGCTTCCGCGATGGGCACTGTGTCCGGGTTTTCGGCGAACGCTCCGATCGCCGAACCGGCGCTGTCGGTGACGGTCGACTCCAGTTGCCGCACTTCGGGTTCGGGCAGGCCCGCGTCGGTCAGGCGGTCGCGCAGGCCGGTGCCGACGGTGCTGAAGTAGATGGTGGTGAGGACGGCGATGCCCAGTGCTGAGCCGAGTTCGCGTGCCGCGCTTTGGATTCCCGAGCCCTGTCCCGCGCTCTCGCCCGGCACGTCGGCGAGCACGATATTGGTGACCTGGGCGGTAGCGAAGCCGACGCCGATGCCGTAGACGAACAGCGCGAGCGCGATCGACCACCAGCTGCTGTCCGCCGCGGCGAACAATCCGAGCAGCGCCAGTCCGGCCGCTTCGAGCAGCAAGCCGATCCTGACCTGGCCCAAGGCCGAGACCGAGGCCGTCAGCGAGAAACTCGCGCCGCTGGCGACGAAACTGCCGATCGCGAGCGGCAGGAGGGCGAGCCCGGCCTGCAGCGCGGTGTAGTCGAGGGCGAATTGCATCCACAGCGGCAGGACCGCGATGATGCCGAACTCGCCGACGCCGACGATCAGTGTCACCACATTGCCCCTGCGGAACGAATCGATCGAGAACAGCCGCACGTCGAGCAGCGGTTCCCCGTCGGTACGTCCGAGTAGCGCCTGTCGGCGCCAGAAGAGCCCGAGGGCGAGGGCGGCGCCGACGAACGCGACGAGAACTGGTGAAGGCCCACTGCGCCAAGCGAACCCGCCGATGCTCAGCGGCTCGGTGACGACCAGCCATCCGTAGTGCCGACCCTCGATCATGGCGAAGGCGAGCAGCCCGAGGCCGAGTGCGGACTGGGCCGCTCCGAGCCAATCGACGCGACCGGCGTTCTTCGGTGCGGCGGGGAGATGGATCAGCACGGCCACCATGATCAGCGCGACCGCGGGGATGTTGATGCCGAAAGCCCACCGCCAGGAGAAGTCGGCAAGCCAGCCGCCGAGCAGCGGGCCGAGCGCCGCGGCCGCGCCGATCGTGGATCCCCAGATCGCGAAGGCCTGTCCGCGAGCCTTTCCGGTGAATGCCGCGTTCACCAGAGCCAGCGAGGTCGGCAGGATCATCGCCCCGCCGACGCCCTGCAGGAAGCGGGCCGCGATGAGCAGGCCGCCACTGGGCGCGAGCGCGGCGAGCAGGCTGGTGGCGCCGAAGACGGCCAGCCCGATCAGGAACAGCCTGCGTGCGCCGTAGAGATCGCTGAGTCGGCCGGCGACCAGGAGGAGCGCGGCGAAAACGATCGCGTACGACTCCTGGATCCATTGCGCCTGAATCGAGGTGATCGCCAGGTCCTCGACGATCGGCGCGAGGATCACGTTCACGATCGTCAGGTCGACCACGATCAACGCGACGCCGAGTGAGACGGCGATCAGCCCCAGCCACAAGCGCAGCGGTGGAGTCTCGGTTTCTGTCCGCACTATACCTCCGTCGTAAAGTTACTTTACAATGAAGGTAAATGGCGGGCCGGTAAGTTGTCAATCGGTGGTCGACGAGAGGAAGAGATGGTGGAGCAGACATCCGGCGATGTCGCGATGCGGCGGCAGCGGCTCGCCGCGGGGCTCATCGACTACGGCGCGAGCTTCACCGAACTGGGCCGCCGATTCGCGGAAACGCTCGGCGTGCACTCCACCGACGCCTTCGCGCTGATGGAGATCGCGGCCGCCGAACACGCCGAAGAACCGCTGTCTCCCGCGCTGCTGAGCAAGCGGATCACCCTGACCTCGGGGGCGATGACCACCCTGCTCAACCGGCTGGAGCAGGCGGGATACATCACCCGCAGCCGCGAGCACGCCGATCGCCGGGTCGTGACGTTGCGGTGCAGCGCGAACGCTCGACAGCTGGCCGACGAGTTCTTCCACCCGATCAACGCCGAGCAGGACGCGATCCTCGCCGAATACGAGCCCGACCAGCTCGCGCAGTTCGAGCGGTTGCTCGAGCGGTTGCGCACGGCGATGGACCCCGGACAGCCGAAGGGCGCCCCGTAGTCGAGTCGACGTTGCGGGGCGCCCAAGGGTGGTCGGCCGATCAAGCCGCGCGGGCGGCCCGCAATCCCCACGCGTCGGCCAGCAGGCGGTGTGATTCGAGCCGGTCGGCGTGGTCGTGGGTGATGGTGGTGATCAGCAATTCGTCTGCGCCGGTAACCCTTTGGAGGGCCTCGAGCCGTTCGACCACGGTGGTGGGCGAGCCGACGATCTGCGAAGCCAGGCGATCGTCGACGAGGCGGAGTTGATCCGGGGTGAGCGGGGACGCTGTTGCGGGATCGGGGTATTCGGCCGCGCCGCCGCTGCGGATGCTGTGAACCCAATGTCCGTACGTGCTCGCGAGGTGGCGGGCGGTGTCGTCGTCGGCCGCGGCGACGACGTCCGCCGAGACGATCACGTGCGGTTCGGCCAGCTGAGCCGACGGCCGGAACGCCGCCCGGTACGCCTCGACCGCGTCCAGTGCGGACCCCGGCGCGACGTGGTAGGCGGCCGCAAACGGCAACCCCGACTTGCCTGCCAGCTCGGCGCTTTCGCCCGCCGAACTGCCGAACAGCCACAGCTCGGTGTCGATGCCCTCGCCGGGAACGGCGTGCAGCTCGACACCGCCTGCGGTGAAGTAGCGGCCGTCGAGGAGCGCTTGCACCTCGGCCACCTGGTCGGCGAAGTCCAACGACTCCGCGCCGGGCTGCTGCAGCGCCTCGGCCGAGGCGAGGAACTTCGTGCGGTCGGTGACGCGGCGTGGATCGAACGGTGGCGGCACCACCACACCGTCACGCACCTCGGTCCGGCCGGTGACCGTGTCCAAGATCGGGTGCCCGCCCTTGGTGGTCGTGGCCGCGGCGCCGAACTGGCTGCGCCGATGCCCCGACCGGCCCAGACCCAGATCGAGTCGTCCCGGGTACAGCGCGTCGACGGTGCCGAAGGCCTCCACGATCGAGGCCGAGGTGTGATGGCCCACCTGTACCGCGCCGGTCCCCACCCGGATGCGCGAGGTCGCCGCGGCGACCAACCCGAGCAGCGTCAGCGACGACGAACTCGCCACCGACACGAAATGGTGTTCGGCCAGCCAGTATCGGCGATACCCCCACTGCTCGGCCTGCCGGGCGAGGTCGACGGTATTGCGCAGTGCCTGTGCGGCACTGGAGCCTTCGCTGATCGGTGACAGATCGAGAATCGACAGCGCGACGCTCATAGCTTCGGATCCTGTTCTCCCGCTTCGATCGCCACGCGCAGCCGGTTCTCGCGCGGTGCGACCGGGCAGGTGGCGAAGTCGGTGAACGCGCACGGCAGGTTCACCGCCCGGTTGAAGTCGAGGGTGACGGTGCCGTCGGCCTCGACCGCGCCGACGGCGAGCGAGCGGGCGGCCGGGTAGGTGGTGACGCCGCTGGTGGCGTCGGTGAACAGCACCTTCAGGTCGTCGGGGGTGCCGAAGGCGAGCAGCGCCTCGTGGCTGTCGCCGATGCGGAACTCGATGATTCCCGCGGCGCTGTGGTGGTGCTCGAGCCCGTCGACCACGGCGCCGGTGGTGACGGTGCGTGCTTCGCCGAACGCGGTGAAACGCCCGGTCACCACCCAGCGGGGGTCGGCCGGGTAGGCCGCGACCCCGGTGAACGCGGTCAGTGTCGGCGCGGCCGGATCGTGCACGCGCACCGCGTACTGACCGGAGCGCCGGATCACCTCGAGGACCCTGTCCTCGTTGAGCACGCTCACCCCCGGCGCGCCCTCCACGGGCGTCACGATCTGCACGCCGCCGATCCGCTCGCCGTCCACATCGAGCCGGTCGGCGGGCTGGGCGGTGATGAACACCTTGTCGTCGGTGACCCACCAGGTGCCGGGGACGCCGTCCAGGCGCGCCGGGCTGTCGGTGAGCCAGTGCAACCCCGCCAGGCTGAGCCAGCCGAGGGGATCGCGCAGGCCGTCCTCGCGGGCGTGATGCCAGCGCGCCCAGTCGTCGGCGAATGTCGTGGTGGGGGTCGGGTTCTCGACGGTGATCGTCATGACGCGCGTGCTCCTTCGGCGACGGTGTGGTGGTGGGGGTGACGCAGACCGAGATGGTCGCGCAAGGTAGTGCCGGTGTATTCAGTGCGGAAGCTGCCGCGTTCCTGCAGTTCGGGGACCACGGTGTCGACGAATTCGTCGAGCCCGCCGGGTGTCAGGTGCGGGACGAGGATGAAACCGTCGGACGCGTCGGACTGCACGTACTGGTCGATCTGCTCGGCGACCTGGGCGGGTGTGCCGATGAACTGCTGGCGGGCGGTGACCTCGATGATGAGTTCGCGGATGCTGAGGTCGCCCGCCTCGGCCTGTTCACGCCACGCCTTCGCCACGGCCAGTGGATCTTTCGTGTGCCGGACCCGGCCGCGGGTGATCTCGGCGGCGGCGTCGGGCTCGACATCGGGCAGCGGGCCGTCGGGGTCGTAACCGGAAAGGTCACGGCCCCAAACCTGTTCGAGGAAGGCGATCGCGGTCTGCGGGCTCACCTGCTGGTAGCGGATGTCGCGAGCCCGTTCGTGCGCCTCGTCGGTGGTGTCGCCGAGGACGAACGTGGCCGCCGGCAGCACCAGCAGATCACCGTGTGCGCGACCGTATTTCGCCAGCCGGCCCTTGACGTCGGCGTAGAATTTCTGGCCCGCCTCCAGGGTGCCGTGCCCGGTGAAGATCGCATCGGCGGTCTTCGCACCGAACTCGCGGCCCTCGTCGGAATCGCCCGCCTGCAACAGCACCGGATGCCCCTGCGGACTCGGCGGAACGACGAACGGCGCCGCGAAGTCGAATTGTGAACTGCGGAAGGCGGTGTCAGGAATGTCGCGGGCGAAGATTCCCCGCTCGCGATCGATCACCAGTGAGTCGGTGGGCCAGCTGTCCCACAGTGCCCTGGTCGCGGCGACCACCTGTTCCGCTCGCCGATACCGCTCACCGTGTTCGAGGTAACCACCGCGCCGGAAGTTCTCGCCGGTGAACGCGTCCGAGGAAGTGACCACATTCCACGCGGCCCGACCGCCGGAGAGGTGATCGAGCGAGGCGAACTGCTTGGCGACCTCGAAGGGTTCGTTGTAGGTGCTGTTGATGGTGCCCGCCAGCCCGAGCCGCTCGGTCACCGCCGCCACCGCGTTGAGCACGGTGAAGGTGTCCGGCCTGCCGACCACATCCAGGTCGTGGATCTGCCCGCGATGCTCGCGCAGCCGCAACCCCTCGGCCAGGAAGAAGAAGTCGAAGAGGCCGCGCTCGGCGGTGCGCGCCAGATGCTCGAAGGACACGAAATCGACCTGCGATTTCGAGGCGGGATCGGCCCAGACGGTGGTGTTGTTCACGCCGGGGAAGTGCGCGGCGAGGTGGACTTGCTTGCGTGGTTTCGAGGTCACCGCGCTGCTCCTGTCGTGGCGTATCGGCTGAGTGGACGGGGGAGACCGAGGCGCTCACGCAGGGTCACGGTGGTGGTGCTCGGCGCGACAGCGGACCGATGGGTGGTGAGCTCGGCCAGCGAGGCGTGCAGGGCCAGCGGTCGCAGGACCACGCCGTCGACGGCGTCGGCGCGCGTGATCTCGGCGAGGAGATCGTCGAGCGCGGCGGCGGTACCGACGTGGTGGAATCCGAGCGGCGGGTGGTCGGCTGCCCAGTGATCGAGCTCGCGCACCTCGGCGAGTGCGGCGTCTGCCGAATCTGCCAGGTGCACAGGCAGATCAAGCAGGATCTGCACCGTGTCGGGATCGCGGCCCTCGGCGGCGATCGCCGCGCGCAAGGCCACGCGATGCGCGGCGGCGGCCGCGAGATCGGGGGCGCTGATGCGGATGATGTCGGCGCGGCGAACGGCTACCTCGGTCGACTCGGGGGTGTCGGCGCGGACCGTGATGACGGGTTGGCCCTGCGGCGAACGCGGGGTGATCGACGGGCCCTTGACCGAGAAGTTGTCGCCGGCGAAGTCGATGTAGTGCAGGCGGTCACGGTCGATGAACCGGCCGGTGGGTACGTCGCGGATCTCGGCGCCGTCCTCCCAGCTGTCCCACAACCGGGTCACCACCTCGATCGCTTCGTCGGCCTCGTGCCACAGCGACTTCGGATCTTGTACCGCTTTGCGCCCGAAGGCCTTCGCCTCGACCTCGGTGGTGGACACGGTCACCTCCCACCCCGCGCGGCCCAGGCTCGCGAAGTCGAGCGCGGTCACGGCCTTGGACGCGTGGAACGGTTCGGTGTGGGTGACCGGCACCTGCGGAATCAAGCCGATCCGGCTGGTCAGCGGAGCGGTGCGGGCGGCGATCGCGACGGCGTCGAGCCTGCCGCGGGTCACGGCCGCGCCCCCGGACTGGATGCCGAACGAGTCGGGCAGGAAGACGGCGTCGAACCCGAGCTGCTCGGCCGAGGCGATCACGGCGGTCCAGTAGCCGGCGGTGAACAGGTCTTCGGCGCCGGAATCGGTGCGCCGCCAGGACGCGGGATGCGTTCCGGTGCCCACTGTTTCGATGCCGAGGAACAGTCTGGGCTGGCTCATCGGGTGAGGTCCTTTCCGTCGAGGGGATCGATCCGGGCGCCCGGCGCGGGAATCGCCGCGAGCAGCTCCCTCGTGTACGGGTGTCGCGGATCGGTGAACAGGGTTGCGGTGGGACCGGTTTCGACGACGCGACCGTGGCGCATCACCGCGACCCGGTCGCTGATCCGGCGCACCACGGCCAGGTCGTGGGAGATGAACAGGTAGCCGAGGGCGAGTTCGTGCTGGAGGGTGTCGAGCAGGTCGAGGATCTGCGCCTGCACCGAGGCGTCGAGCGCGGAGACCGGTTCGTCGAGCACCAGCAGGTCGGGGTGCAGGGCCAGCGCGCGGGCGATCGCCACGCGCTGTCGTTGTCCGCCCGACAGTTCCGCGGGCCTGCGTTTCGTGAAATCCGCCGGTAGCGCGACCTGTTCGAGCAGCTCGGCGACGCGTTTCGTCCGGTCGCCGATCCCGTAGGCGCGCAGGGGTTCGGCGATGATGTCGGCGACCTCCCAGCGTGGATCCAGCGAGGAGTACGGGTTCTGATACACCACCTGGAACCGTCGACGCAGCGTGCGCAGGCGGTTTCGGCGGGCGCGGGTGAGGTCGTGGCCGTCGAAGGTGACCGTCCCGCTGTCGGCGTCGGTGAGTCGCAGAGCGATACGCGCCGTCGTCGACTTGCCCGAACCGGATTCGCCGACCAGCGCGAGCGTTTCCCCACGATCGAGACTGAACTCCACATCGTCGACGGCGGTGATGGAGCCCGCTCCCGCGTGGAAGCGCTTGTGCAGGGCGTGAACCGACAGCAACGGTTTTTCCGCTCGGGGTCGCAGGGGCCGGAATTCGGTGGGCGACAGGGCCGGGGACGCGGCGAGCAGGCGCTGCGTGTACGGCTGTGCCGGGTGGTGCAGAACCTGTGCGGTAGTGCCGGATTCGACGACCTTGCCCTGCTCGAGCACCACCAGTCGATCGGCCCGTTCCGCGGCAACGGCCAGGTCGTGGGTGATCAGCAGGACAGCCGTCCCACGGGCCGCGATCCGCTCGGCCAGCCGATCGAGCACCTGCCGCGCCACCGTCGCGTCGAGTGCGCTCGTCGGCTCGTCCGCGATGATCAGCTCCGGCCCGCACGCCAGCGCGATCGCGATCAGCACGCGCTGACGCTGCCCGCCGGACAGCTCGTGCGGATACTGCCGCGCCCGCACCTCCGGGCGATCCAGCCCGACCTCTTCCAGCAGGTCGAGCGCCTGGAGTGCCGCCCCGCGCCGGTCGGCCAGCCGATGCACCAGCAGCGCCTCGGCGACCTGATCACCCACCCGCAGCACCGGATTGAGCGACAGACCCGGATCCTGTGGCACGAATCCCACCCGTGCCCCGCGCAGCCGCCGTAGCGCCTTCTCGTCGCCCGGATCGACCCGCTCACCGGCGAACTCGACCTTGCCCGCCACGATCCCCGCCGAATCCCCGAGCAGCCCGATCACCGCGTGCGCCAAGGTCGATTTTCCCGACCCCGACTCGCCGACGAGGGCGAGGACCTCTCCTCGCGCCACCTCGATCGACACACCGCGCAGCGCGGACACCGGCCCCGCACTGGTCCGATACTCGATATGCAGATCTTCGACCCGGAGCAACGGCTGGTCCGTTCCGGCCGAGCTCAGCGTGGGGCGCGTTCCGTTCGTCCTGTCGCTCATCGTGTTTCGGTCCTTCCAGCGAATCGACCCACCCGCTGAGCCGACAACACGACGGCGATGATGACCAGGCCGGGCAGCGTCGTCAGCCACCAGGCGGAGGCGAGGAAGTTGCGGCCCTCCGAGATCAGCGAACCCCATTCGGGGGTGGGTGGTTTGGTGCCGTAGCCGAGGAAGCTGAGCGAGGACACAGCCAGCACCGCCATGCCGAATTCGACCGCGGCCAAGGCCAGGACCGGCTGGAACGCATTGGGTAGCACATGCCGGACGAGCACCGCGTACCAGCGCACGCCGGACGCGTGCGCGGCCTCGACATAGGGCGCGTGCCGCACCCGCAGCACCTCCGAGCGCATCACCCTGGCGAAGTTCGCGATCAGCGAGACACCCACGGCGACAGCCACATTGCGGGTGCCGAAGCCGAGCGCGGTGACCAGGGCCAGCGCGAGCAGCAGCGACGGGATGGACAGCAGCACATCGACGATCCGCATGATCGCGGTGTCGACGATGCCGCCCGCGGCGCCCGACAGCAGCCCGAGTACCGACCCGACCACCAACGCGATCCCGACCGCGGTGAGCGTGGCGGTGAGCGAGAGCCCCGCACCGTGCACCATCCGCGTGTACAGGTCGCGCCCGAGATTGTCGGTGCCGAACCAGTGCGTCGCGCTGGGGGCCTGGAACTTCTCCGCGGGCACTCCGATCAGCGGATCGCCGGAGGCGAACACCGAGGGCGCCACCGCCCAGCCGACCGCGACGGCCAGCACCACGCCCGACACCACCAGGCCCAGGTGTGCGCGGGCCCATCGGGCAGTTCGGGCCGCTCGGTGCACGCGCGCGACGCCGTGATCGGTCACCGATTCGGGCCGTGCGGTCGGCGCCGGTCGGCGCACGAGGATGTCAACCACGTTCACTCCTTTCGGTGTCGGTGTTCGAGCCGTCCGATTCGCTGGACTTCCCAGCGACGGACACGGCTTCGGCGGGGGTGCCCGCGATGGGTACGGCACGACTGCGCCGCGTCCCGGTGATGCGCGGATCGAGCAGCGGATAGAGCAGGTCGACCGCCAGATTCACGCCGACGAAGATCAGCGCCGAGAGCAGCACCACGCCCTGGACCACGGGGATGTCCTGGTTGAGCACGGAGGTCTGGGTGAGCCGGCCGACGCCCGCGCGGGCGAACACCGACTCCACCACCACCGACCCGGCCAGCATCGTGCCGACCAGCACCCCCGCGATGGTGAACGCGGGCACGCTGGCCAGCCGGGCGATATGACGGCGCTGCACCCACCAGCGGGACGCGCCCTTGGCCAGCGCCACATCGGTGAACGGCTGACGCCAGGTCTGTTGCAGCCCGGCGGCGAGAACCTGGGCGAGCACCGCCCCGATCGGTAGCGCCAGCGTCAGCGCGGGCAGTAGCGTCCCGCGCAGCCCGGTCCCGCCGAAGGCGGGGAACCAGTGCAGCCGGAAGGAGAACAGCTGCAACAGGAGCAGGCCGGTCCAGAATGTCGGCACCGAAACGCCCAGCGGTGGTAGCGCACTCAGGGCGTTGCGCAGCCAAAGCCGTTGCGTGTAGGTAGCGGCGAACGCGAGGATCGTCCCGCCGATGATCGCCAAGAGCAGTGCGAGAGCGGCCAGTCCGAGAGTGGGCGGGACCGCGTCACCGATGGCTTCGGTGACCGGCTGGCCGGTGTTGATGGAGCGGCCCAGATCGCCGCGCAGGGCGTTGCCGAGCGCGGTCAGGTACTGCTCCCACAGCGGCTTGTCCAACCCGTACCGGGCTTGCATCTCCGCTACGGCCGCCTTGTCGACCGGGGTGCCGAGCCCGGCGCCGTCGGCCGCCATCGAGACCGGATCCGAGGGCAGCGCGTACAGCACGAGGAAGGAGATCGTGAACGCCGCCCACAGCACCCAGATCGCCTGCAGTACGCGCGAACCCACGTATCGGCCCATGATCAGTGCCCGCTCAGCCAGGTGTCGAAGAACTGCAGTCGGGCCGAGGCCTCGAACTTCACGTCCTGGGTGTGTCCGGCCACGCCGATCGCCTGCGACAGTTCGATCGTCGGCAGGTACAGGCCGTTGTCGAGCACCAGCTTCTGCACGGTCGCGAGCAGTTCCGCGCGCGCCGCCGGGTCGTTGGTGGCCAGCTGCTTGTCCAGCGCCTCGTCCAGGGCCGGGATCGGGCCACGGGCACTGAGATTGCGACCGGTCAGCGAGAACGAGGTCCGCAGGATGTCACCATCGGCGCGGGTGGAGTTGCCGTAGAAGGAGTCGTAGTCCTTGGTGTTCATCTTCGCGGTGCTCTCCGGTCCGGAGACCAGGTCGAGCTTCAGATCCACCCCGATCTGGCGCAGCTGCTGCTGGGTCAGTTCCAGAATCGCCTGGTTGCCCGCGAACACCTGGCTGAACGTCACCGAGAAGCTCAGGCGCTCACCGTTCTTGGTACGGATGCCGTCGGCGCCGGGCAGCCAGCCCGCCTGGTCGAGGGCGGCCTTGGCCTTGGCCGGGTCGTAGGCGAGCCGGGCCGACTGATCCAGGTACGCCGGGGTGGCCGAGGCCAAGCTGCCGGTCGCGTACTTGAACTGCGGGCCGAGCACGGTGTCGACGAGCTGCTTGCGATCCAGTGCGGGCAGCAGCGCCTGACGCACGGCCTGGTCACGCAGCGGACCACGAGTCACATTGAGCTGGAGGCCGAACGGGGTCCCCGGGTTGGAGGTGGACAGCACCCCGCCGCCCGCGGCCTCGATCTGCGGCGCGTCCTGCGGCAGCGCGTCACTGATCGCGTCGAGCTGACCCGAGGCCAGGCTGCCGGTCCGCACACCCGATTCCGGGACCACGGTGAACTCGATCCTGTCCAGATACGCCTCGCCCTTGTGCCCGAAAACGGCCGAGCCCCAGTTGTATCCGGCACGCTTGGCCAGCGTGGCCGAGGAGTCCTGCTTCCAGCTGGTGTAGGTGAACGGTCCGCTGCCGATGTTGTCGCCCGCGCACCGAGCCTCGGCGGGCTTGGCGTTGGTGGACTGGGCGAGGATGCCCAGCTGCGGGGTCGAGGTGGCCTGCAGGAACTGGGCGTTCGGCTGGCTGAATTCGACACGGGCGGTGAGCTTGTCGACCGCGGTGGTGCCGACATAGTTGGTGAGATAGCTGACCCCGAGTGCTGCCTTCGCCCCGCCGAGCTTGATCGTCGCGTCGAAGGTATCGCGCACCGAGTCCGCGGTGAGCGCGGTGCCGTCGCTGAAGGTCACGCCGTCGGCGAGCTTGAAGGTGAACACCTTCGCGTCCGGGCTGACCTCCCAGCTCTTGGCCAACCAGGGTGTGATCGCGCCGGTCTTCGGGTCCTGATCGGTGAGCGAGTCGACGATCTGGCGGGCGACGTAGATGGTCTGATTACTGGCCGACTGAGCCGGATCCGAGCAGGTCGGGGCCTGGGAGAGACCGTAGCGCAACGTGCCACCGGGCTGCGGCGGTCCGGCCTGACCACCCGAGCCGCCGGTGTCGCTGCCACAGGCGACCACCGTGGTGACGGCGGCCAGGGCGCCGACGGCGGCGGCGATGCGATGACGAGGACGGATCACGAGATAACTCCAGATAATTGGCGGCCAGCGGCCAGAGGACGACTCGGAATGCGGCGGCGCAGCTCGGGCGCCACCTCGGCCTGGAACAGTTCGAGACTGCCCAGGTACTCGGATTCGGTGCGGCCGTCACGTTCGGCGGACAGGTGGATCACCTCGTGCCCGAACTGTTCGTGATAGCGGCCGACCTTGTCGATCACCTGCTCCGGGCTGCCGACCAGCGCCGACGAGCGGGTGACGAAGTCTTCGACGGTCTCGAACACGACCGGATTGCCGACCTTGCGCTGCAGCGAGGTCCGCGCCTCGTACAGCGGACGGAACACCTCGACGGCCTCCTGCGAGGTCCGCGCGACATGGAAGCCCGCGGTGCCCGCGCCGACCAGCGCGTCGGCCGGGTCGTGACCGTAGTGCGCCCAGCGCTCGCGATAGTGGCGGATCAGCGCGGCGTACGGTTCGATCGGATTGGTGACATTTGCCGAGAACACCGGATCACCGTGGCGCGCGGCCAGTTCCACCGACTCCTTGCTCGTTGCACTCCCGTGCCAGATCCGCACCCGCGGCTGCAACGGTCGGGGCAACGCCTTGGCCGCGGCGAGCGAGGGCCGGAACTGTCCCGACCACGTCACTTCCTCGCTGTCCCACAGCGCCCGGAACAGTTCGTACCCTTCCCGATTGCGCTCCCACTGATCCTCGGTGGTGACGTGGTAGAGCTGCGCCTGCGCCGCGCCGTTGCCCTTGCCGATGATCAACTCGAGCCGGCCCTCGGACAGGTTGTCGAGGGTGGAATAGTCCTCGAACGCGCGCACCGGATCGAGCAGGCTCAAGGTGGTGACCGCGGTGAACAGGCTGATCCGCGAGGTGAGGGCCGCGATATGGCTCAACACCACCGGGGGAGCGGCCGACAGGAACGGATCCTCGTGCCGCTCACCGACAGCGAACCCGTCGTAGCCGAATTCCTCGGCGCGCCTGGCCTGTTCGACCACCTCGTGCAGGCGATCACGTGTCGTCGGGACCACACCGGTGACCGGATCGGGTACCCGGGTGATCAGCGTCATCAGCAGGAACTTCATGCGTGGTCTCCCAGCTCGTCGAACGACCTCATGCGGCGGGCTTCTTCGGCAGACCGGGCGGGTTGATCCGCGACTCGGTGACCTTCTCCGAATTCAGGCCCCAGCGGTCGAGGATCTTCTGGTAGCTGCCGTCGGCGATCGCGTGCTGTAGCGCCTTGTGGATCGGGCCGATCAGGCCGTTGTCCTTCTTGGTGAGCGCCGCGATCTCGCCCTGCAGCTGCTCACCCGCGCCGGAGAAGGTGGCGATGATCTTGCCGTCGCTGGTGGCGGAGTGGTACACGGCCGCGGGGTTCGGGCCGATGTAGCCGTCGATGCGCTTGGAAGCCAGCGCCAGGTAGTAGTCGGTGCTCTGCTGGTAGTAGGCGATGTCGACCGGGGGCAGACCCTCGGCGACGTTCTGCTCGTTCCAGCTCACCAGCAGCTGTTCCTGATTGGTGCCCGCGCCGATACCGATCCGCTTGCCCGCCAGGCTCTTGCGGTCGGTGTAGGTGAGCGGACTGTCCTTCGGGACCTCGAGAGCGACGGTGTCGGTGCGGTAGGTAGCGAAGTCGTACTTCTCCTTGCGCTCCTCGGTGACGGTCACATTCGAGATGAACGCGTCCACCTCACCGGAATCCACCCGCACGAAGTTCTGCGACCAGTCCGCCACCTGGATATCGAGCTTCAGGCCCAAGATGTCGGCCACCAGGGTGGCGAAGTCGACCTCGGAGCCGATCACGGTCCGGTCGTCGGTGGCATAGAACCGCAGCGGCGGCACGGAACCGGCGGGACCGGTCACCACCAGCGTGCCGCGGTTACGGATGGCCTGGGGCACCTCGGCGGCGATCGCGTCGACCTTGGCGGCCCGCACCCTGCCCTCCTGGGCGGGGGACAGGTCGTAGGTGATCGCACCGGCCTGCACGGTGTCGGCGGCCTCGGGCTCGGCGGTGCAGCCTGCCGTCAACAGCGTGGCCGCCGCGACGATGCCGATCAGGGTGGAGAGCTTCATCAGTGTCGAAACCTGTTCGTGGGAAGGGATGTTCAGCGGACGCGGGACAGGAACGCCTGCGTGCGCGGGTGTTCGGGGTGGTCGAGAACGCTGGCGGCCTCGCCCTGTTCGACGATCACGCCCTCGTCGAGGAACACGACCGTGTCGGCGACCTCGCGGGCGAAACCGATCTCGTGGGTGACGATCACCAGCGCGGTGCCGCTGTGCGCGAGATCGCGGATCACCGCGAGGACCTCGCCGACCAGCTCCGGGTCGAGTGCGGAGGTGGGCTCGTCGAACAGGATCAGCCGTGGTTTCAAGGCCAGGGCCCGCGCGATGGCCACGCGCTGCTGCTGACCACCGGACAGCCGCCGGGGATAGGCGTCGACGAAATCGGCCAGTCCTACCCGTTCCAGGAGCTGTTTCGCCTCGGCGACCACCTCGCCACGCGGGCGCCGCTGCGCAGAGACCGGGGCGAGCGCCACATTGTCGAGCACCGTGAGATGCGGGAACAGATTGAACTGCTGGAACACGAAGCCGATGCGGCTGCGCTGGGCGCGCACCGCGTGGTCGGGCAGCGAACGCAAGATGTTGCCGCGCTGCCGGTAACCGATCAGCTCACCGTCGATGTGCACGGTGCCCGCGTCCTGCGCTTCCAGATGGTTGAGCACCCGCAGCAGCGTGGACTTGCCGGAGCCGGAGGGCCCGATCACGGCGACCACCTCACCGGCGCGTACCGCCAGATCCACGCCACGCAGTACCTCGGTGCCGCTGTAGGACTTGCGGATTCCGCGCGCCAGCACCGCTGCGGTCATCGGGTTGCTCCTCGGGGTGCGGCCGCACCGGCGGCGATCTCGGTGACCTTGGCGCGGACCCGGTGCCACGGTGTCGGCGGCAGCGCACGCTGCGCGCCCTTGGCGTAGTGCCGTTCGATGTAGTACTGCAGGATCGACAGCGCCGTGGTGAGCACGATGTACCAGACGGTCGCCACCATCAGCAGCGGAACCACCCGGCCGTTGCGGCCGAAGATCACCTGCACCTGGTAGAACAGCTCGGCGATCGCCATCACCGACACGATCGAGGTGCCCTTGAACAGGCTGATCACCTCATTGGCCGCGTTCGGCAGAATCGAGCGCATCGCCTGCGGCAACACGATCGTGCGGAACTGGCGCCAGCGCGGAATCCCCAGCGCCGCCGCCGCTTCGAGCTGACCGTCGTCGACGGCGAGCAGACCCGCCCGGATCAGTTCGGCCGAATACGCCGCCTGATGCAGGGCCAATCCGATCACCGCCGCGGTGAAACCGCTGATCACACCATTGACATCGAACTCGTAGAAGCCGGGGCCGAACGGAATGCCCACGGACAGGCGGGGATACAGGTAGGCGATGTTGAACCAGAACAGCAGCTGCACGATCAGCGGGATCGAACGGAAAGCCCAGATATAGGTCCAGGCGATCACCCGCAGCACGGGATTGTTCGACACCCGCCCGATCGCCAGCAGGGTGCCGAACACGAAACCGAGGGCAGTGCCCCACAGGGTGAGCTCGATGGTCACCCGGAGCGCGGCCAGCACCGACTTCGCGGTGAAGTACTGGGCGAAAGTGCCCCAGTCCCACCCCGGATTGGTGATCAGGCCGTGCGCGAACTGGGCCACCAGCAGCAGAGCGATCGCCGCGACGAGCCAGCGCCACGGGTGCCACGACCCGGCGATCCGGGGCAGGTCGCCGGCGGGCGCCTTGCCGCCGGATTCCGGATCGGCGGGGAGAGCGTCGCCGGGCGGTGCGGGCGCGGTCTCGGCGCCGGAAACGGCAGACGCGGTCATGGGAATCCTTCGGAAAACAGTGGAACGAGGCACAGTGACCTCCACCCGGCCAGCAACGGGTTCGCGATCTGGCGGCGCTCAGGCCGGACAGGTAGACAGCACGAAAATCTCCTCCATCGAACCCGGCAGAAGCACCCACACCCCGAAACGGGCGGGTTGCTGCGACGTCATCGAGCCAGGTCTCTCGGTCGCTCTGGATGGTTGCGCCCCGGTTTTGTGACCCGAGCTGAATCAGCATGTGGCACATGTGCGGTACCCACAACGGTAGAAATCAGCGTGAGCACAGAGGTTGGAACCGGACGCGAGCACGGGCACAATTGCCCCGGTTCGGCGTGGTGGGGGACCCGCGGACCGGGGGCGAGCGGCGATCGGTGGGTTCGCTGGGAAATTGCGACGCGCCGAACGGGCGGTTACTTCACCTGTCCGGAATCCCGCATCGCAGGCGGTAGCGTCGGGGTTCTCTGCGTCGATGAGGAGTACGTCGTGATCATGCCGCGTCGTTCCACCGCACTGACCGCCCTGACGGTTTGCGCCGCTGCGTTGCTGTCGGCTGTGCCGTCGGCCGTTGCCGAACCGGCCGTGCCGGTGGCGCCCGCTGTCACTCGGGACGCACCCGGTGTCACGCCCGCCGCGGGGGCGGGGGATCTTCTCGGTGCCTATCAGAGTGTTGTCGAGACGCTGAAGGCGCTGGGTATCCAGCCGTTCCTCTACCCGACGGTGGCGGCGAACTGTAGCGGTGACGGAGCGGGGCTTGTTCCGGCTGTTGCGGGGGCGGTGCCGGGGCCGTGGCCGGCCAACACACTGCCGATACCCGGGCTCGACCTGTCCGCGGTGAAATCCGGGCAGACTCTGTTCACGTTCCTGCCCTATGGGCTTGCGGCCGATACCGCTGCTACGAAGACGTCCGGGATGCAGGTGGCGTGGCTCAATGTGAGTACCGGGCGTGGGGGGATGGCCTCGATGGGGTCGATTGCCGACATTGTGCGGGCGATGGTGCCTGCTGAGGTTCCTGGTGAATTGCGGCCTCTTGCTGAGACGGCTATTCGGGATTTTCTCTTCGCCGCTATTCCTGTGGGGGGTGTGCGGGCTGTGCCTGTGGATACGGGGCGGGGGACTGTGCTGGCTGCTGTTTTCGGTACTACTGACAATGGTGGGCGGTCGTGCTTTTTCTTTCCGACGGTGGGGATCACCGAGGTGGCTTGAAGGTGGTTGCTCGACTCGGTGTCGAGCGGGTGCGCGGCTGCCCCTCACCCGCTCGGCGGCCCTGATGCGCCTGCGCCGTCGCGGAACTGCGGGTCAGGCGTGGTGGGCTATCGGGTCTTCGGGGGTTACCAGGGGGCGCTGTTTCCAGTGCAGGCGGCCGGTGCGGTGGCGGTGGTGGGAGCGGGTCCACAGGCTGAGGTAGTGGGCCACTGACAGGGGGTGGGCCACGGCTGAGGCGAGGTCGGTTCCGGTGGGGGGCTTGCGGGTTTCGATGGTGCGGGCGGTGAGGCGGCTGGTGACGGCAGCAAGGTAGCCGAGCAGGCCCGCGCGGCGGGTTCGGCCTCGGCCGAGGATCGCGGCCAGCGGGGGAATCCAGTAGGCGAGGGCGGCGAGAATTCCGATGGCTGCGCCGGTGTCGCGGCGGCCGCCGTAGGCCGACCACAGCCAGCGGGTGTAGCCGTCGGTGAGTTCGGTGGTGCCGGTATACATTCGGGTGCTCGCGGCGGGGCCCGCGGTCACCAGGGCGGTGCGATGGCCTGCTCGGCGGATGGCGCGGGCCAGGTCCAGGTCCTCGGTGGCGCTGGCCGCTACGGCCGCGTGGCCGCCGCCGGCGCGGTAGGCCGCGGCGTCGACGGCCAGGAACTGGCCGCACGCTACGGCGGTGGACGGGCGCAGGCTGTGGTTGGCGGGGCCGACGGGCAGGGTCGAAGCCCAGGACCAGGCGAGCAGGGGCTGGATCAGGCGCTCGGCGGTCGAACCGGCGTCCTGTCTCGGCCAGGCCGAGACCAGACCTGCTCCGCGCCTGCGTAATTCGGTTACCGCCGCGGCGATCGCGTGGGGGGCCAAGCGTACGTCCGCGTCGATGAACACCAGGGCGGCCGCGTCGGTGCGGGCGGCCAGGCGCGCGCACGCGGCGGCCTTGCCGGTCCAGCCGGGGGCGGGGTGGGCGGCCGAGCGCAGGACGGTGAAGCGCTCGTCGTCGGCGATCGCGTCGAGTGCGGCTTCGTAGGTGCCGTCGGTGGACGCGTCGTCGAGAATCAGCACGCTCAGGCGGGGGACGCCGATCTGCGCGCGCAGGTCGGCGATCAGCGCGGGCAGGCGCTGCGATTCGTCGCGGGCGGGGACGCACACCGTGACCGGTTCGATCACGCCGGCGACCCCGCGTGGCAGGGTGCGCAAGGTGACCAGGTTGTAGGCGGCGGTGGCCGCGCCGAGCGCGGCCAGACCGGTGCCCGCCCAGGTCAGGTAGCGGGCCGCCGCGCTCATGTCAGCGGCCCAGTCTGCGACTGGAGATTTCGCGCCACATCTCCGAGGGGGAGAAACCGCCGCGCGGTGCGTTGGGCGGGCCGGGGTTGCGATCGCGGAACGCCAGGCCCGCGATCAGCGCGGCCACCGCGAGGGTGATGCCGCCGACGATGCCCGCCCAGCCCGCGAACGAGCGGGTGTTGGGGTCGGCGTACTTCACCTCGGCACGCAGGGTCGACACCTCGCCCGCGGGCAGCTTCCACGACACCGTGTTCTCGCTGTCGGTGGTCTCACGGGTGCCGTTGGTCTTGGCGACGCGGGCCGGGAACGCAACGGAGAACTGCACGTCCGACCCGTGCGGCGGCACCGATTCCAGATCGACCCGCCCGGTGAGACTCACCAGATCGCCGCTGCGCTGGAATTCGAGCGTGAACATGCCCTGTGTCTGATCCGACAGGCCACCGAGCTGGCCGACCTCGCCGAAGGACAGATCGTCGAAGAACACCTGGGTGCCGACGTACCCGTCCTGGTTGTAGTTCTCCACCCGCACCTTCGCCGCCAGCTGCTCCGGCGCCTTCAGCTGCGGCCCCTTGTCGTCGGGCCCCGTCGGCACCACCGCGGCGACGATCCGCCCCGACACGCGATCGTTCGACGACACCCCCATCGACACCTGCACGCGCAGGCACCCGGCCAGCGCGGGCACGAGCAGTGCCAGCAGGACGGCAACGGCCGCGACGCGCCGCGCGGGCACGGAACGACGCGGCGAAGGAGCGGGCATGTCGGCGACGGGACTCGGCTGCACGGTTGACATCGTGCCAGGCTCAGGCCCGAGAGCCCACACGACGGGCCCAGCACTCACCGCCCACCCGCGCCCATCAGGCATTTTCGCCCCGAATCGGGGTGTGTCGCGGCGGGGTCGGCCGCTCAGAACGCGCGTCGTGCGGCCCGCGCACGCAGAAACAACGGGATTCCGAGCACACCGAGACCGAGGAAACCCCAGATGGCCGACGCGGGAAGGCCGAGGAACACCGCGTGCGCGAGGGCCGAGCCGAGCCAGGTCCACGCGAACACCGCGACCGGGACCGCCACCGACGGGTCGCGCGGCGGCGGCAGGAAATGATCGAGCAGGGTGAGAATCACTGCCATGACCACAGCGACGAGCGCCCAGCCCAGGTAGTTGGTGTACGGGATCTCGGGGATGCCGGGCAGGCCCGCGTCGGTGACCGACCAGGTCCATTGGCCGTCGGCCACCATCTGCGGATCGAGGAACAGATCCCAGCCGACCGCGCCGAGGACGAACAGCCCCAGGCGCCCGGCATTCGACCCGCTGAGCAGCCGAGCGCCCGACGCGCTGGGTGGCTGGGCATGCGTGGATGCGGACCGACCGGGGCTGTGCGTGATGGAGGCGCCCGACAGGTGCGCACGGGACACGAGCATGCCCGCGACGATCCAGATCGGGTACAGCCCGCCGGTCCACGCCAACGGCACGGCCAGCGGCACATCGGCGAACGCGGGCCCGAGCCGATCGACGGCGTAGGCGTAGCTGCCGAACGGGAATCCGGTCGCGGTGCCGACGATTTCGGCGGTGAGCCCCAGCCCGGACACGACGACGAAGAACCCGGCGGCCCACCGCAATCCGCGAGTGGTCGCCGCGTGCAGCAGGGCGGTCGAGGCGGACAGCACCACGACCGCGACGGTGATCCGGTCGCGCGCCACCCCCGCGCTCAACGGGTACGTAATCTGCACGAGCACCAGTGCCAGCGCGGCCACGGCCGGTATCGCGCGGCGTGGGTCGGCGCGTAACCAGGCGCGGATCGCGGCGAGGGTACGACGACCTGTGTCGAGGACCGTGCCGGTCATCGATGCTGCCGAACTGCCGGGCCGGAGCTGCCGTGATGCCGACTCCGGCGGTGTGGCGGGCATGCCTTCATCGCTTGCGCAGCGGCGTGAACCGGCGCTTGCGCCCGTCGCCGAGGACCAGGCGGGCCGCGCTGCGCCCGCTGGCTCCGGAGACTCCGCCGCCCGGATGGGTGGATGCGCCGGTGAGGTACAGGCCGGGAGCGCCGGGGACGCGCTGGTCCGACAGCTCGGGCAGCGGCCGCCACAGCATCATCTGATCGAGGGACATCTCCACATGCATGACGTTGCCGCCGCGCAGTCCCATCTCCCGCTCGAGATCGACCGGCGTCTGCACGAATCGCTGGAGCACCGACGAAGTGAAACCCGGGGCGTACCGCTCGACCTCGGCGATGATCCGGTCCGCCTCGTGCTCGGCGTGTGCTGCCCAGTCGCCGCCGTCGGCGAGTTCGTAGGGATGCCACTGCGCCCACAGCGACAGCTGATGTTCGCCCGCGGGTGCGATGGACGGGTCGAGCGCGCTGAAACTCATCGCCAGCACCACCGGGCGTGGCGGCAGCGAACCGGCCATGGCGGCGCCGTGAGCCAGTCGAAGCTGTCGGCGGTCGGAGACGAGAAACTGCAGACCACGGGCGGATTCGGCGGGGGAGGCGCCGGGGTATTCGGGTAGCCGGTCGGTGGCCAGGCGCACCACCATGCCGATGCCGGGGCCGACCCGGATGCGGCGCTGCCAGTCGTCGAGGACCCGGGGGTCGAAATCGCCCGCGCGCAACAGGTCGAGCGTGGACAGGATATGGGAGCCCGCGATCACCGTGTCGGCGTGCAGTGTCCGGCCCGATTCGGTCGTCACCTGCCACCCGGTGCCGGATCGGCGCAGCGAGGTGACGGCGTCGCCGGTGTGCAGCTCGCCACCGTCGGCCCGCAGGCGCGCGATCAACGCCGCGCTGAGCGCCCCACTCCCACCCACCGCACGCCCGGGCGGCAGTGTGTGCATGAGCGCGGCGAACCCGGCCATCGGCGCCGTCCCCGGCTCCGACATCGGCGGACCCGACTGCGCGCCGAACCACGCGAGCGACGCCTTGAGCCGTTCGTCGTCGAACCAGAAGTCCAGTAGCGCGTCACCGGACTGCAGGAACTCCCGTGACAACGCCGATCCGCCGGCCCGCGCGTCCAGCCCCCAGAACGAGCGAACGAGCCTGCCCGGCGTCGGCGGCCCGCCGAACGACCGCATCACCCGTGCGCTGCGCTCGCCCCACACCTCGACGAAGCGGCGATATGCGTCAGCGTCCTTGACACCGCAGGCGGCCGCGATCGAGGCGCACGTCTCGTCGAGATCACGGTGGAACACGATCGGCGGGCGCGCACCGTCGGACGGTGTGAAGCCCCATGGATCACAGTCGAGATAGCGCAACCCGAACCGTTCGAGCTCGAGCTCCTCGATGATCCCGGTGTGCCGGATCATGATGTGCGCCGAAGATCCACGATCAACGAGATGGCCGGGGAATCGTGCCACCGTCGACACCGCGCCACCGGGCACCTCGTCGCGCTCCAGCACCTGCACCCGGTGCCCGGCCCGGGCCAGATAACAGGCCGCGACCAGCGCGTTGTGGCCGGATCCGACCACCACCGTCGTCATGGGCGCGTGGGCGGCATCGGCAGCCTGCGCCCGAGGATGGCGAACGGCCGGGTATCGCCCGCGAACACGAAATTGCGGATCACATCGGTGAATCCGGCCCGCCGGTACAACTTCCAGGCCCGGTTCGCCTCCTCCGGGACTTCCGGGGTCGACAGCAGCACCGCGGCCTCGGCGCGGTCGGCCAGCAGCCGCTCGAGCAGGCGCGCGCCGATCCCACGGCCCTGCGCCGCCGGGTGGACGTGCAGCTCGGTGAGTTCGAAATAGTCGGCGAGCAGGTCACGGGCTGCGGCATCGGGCCATCCGCAGCGCCGCATGCCGGTCTGTACCTGCTGGTGCCACCACTGCCGCGGCGCACCGCTGTACCCGTAGGCGATCGCCAGGATCGGCGCGGTGCGCAGGTCGACGCCGCCCGCGTCGTCGGGCAGCACCGCGGCCACCGCCCGCCAGCCGGCCCTGGTGGTGTGTTCGGTCCACATCGGGGCGCGGTGATGTTCGGTGCCACGGGGGTAGTCCATGGCGGCGACATAGACCGACAGGGCGTCGTGCAGGCGTGCGCGCAGGGCGGCGACGCTGAGGTCGACGATGACGGGTGCGGGGGTGTGATTCGGCTTGACGGCTGTCATGGCTCTCGTCGATGGCGCGCGGACGCGGAAAGTTGTCGGTGGGTGTCCCTATATTCAATCTCAATTCAAACGTTCGAATGTTAGTTCGATCAGTGCGAGGGGCGAAAGGGGCAGCAGATGGCTGGTCACAACGATGGTCGAGCGCGCGCGGGCCACGACGGGCGCGCCGGCGGACTACTACGCCAGGCCGATGCGCTGCTCACCGATTCCGCCTGGGAGCACGAACCGGGGGAGCGGTTCCGTACCGCGTACCTGGCCGCGCTGCGCGGCGCCGGCTCGATGATCGCGCTCACCGGCGCCGATCGCGCGCCGCGAGCACGGTCGCGTAGCGCCTGGGTGTTACTGAGACGCGCCAGCCCGGAGTTCGTGATGTGGGCCGACTACTTCGAGGCGCACTCGCAATTACGGGCCGCGTTGGAGGCCGGATTGGACCGAGCGATCACCGACACACAAGCTGACGAGTTCTGCTCACGGGTGGGCGCATTCCTCTACGACGTCGACGATGCGCTGGTAGCCGCGGCTAAGAGCCTCCCGCAGCCGAGTCGTGGCCGCGACATGACCGCTTAGTTATGACCGAGTAGGTGGTACGCCACCGATCGAACTCGTATCATGGGGAGCAGATAGCCGCCAAGGTCGGCTACCCGTCGCCTACCCGGAGGCGACCAGCCACGCCTAGTGCCGGGGGAGGTACCGTGCCACTCTCCGAGCACGAGCAGCGCATGCTCGAACAGATCGAGAGCGCTCTCTATGCTGAGGATCCGAAGTTCGCCTCGTCCGTCCGCGGCGGACGTCTTCGCTCCACGTCGAGTCGACGCAGACTCCAAGCTGCGGCGTTGTTCGCCGTCGGCCTTTTTCTGCTCGTCGCCGGCATCGCCGCCCCGTTCAAGCCGGGCGGTTTCCCGATCATCAGTCTCGTCGGATTCATCGCCATGTTCGGCGCTGGTGTCCTGTTGATGATCGGCAACTCGCGTCGCGCCGCCCGACCGGACGCGACCGAGCCTCCCGCGGCGGGCAGCGGCCCGACCACGGGGCACCCGGCCCGTGGTGGTCGCCAGCGCAAGTCCGGCGGCTTCTCCGAGCGAATGGAAGACCGATTCCGGCGACGGTTCGAGCAGGAATAGCTCAGACCTAGCCGACTACGTTGGCGGCGCCACATCCAGTACGGGTGTGGCGCCGCTTTCGTGCGTCTACGGGCGTGCTGACTGTCAGAACGGCAGGCCAGGGCGGTTCCCCCACCTTCCCCACCGCTCCCCACACTTCCCCCACCCGGTCACTCGGCCGACGTCGCACCTGCGATGTTTGCTGAACGTTGTCGGAACGAGGGGTTGCCGACCCGCGCGGGTTGCCCGAACACGGGATAACCGCGAATCTCAGTGATAGCTGGGATGACCTGCGGAATTGTGTTGGCGGGGAGCAGGATCACTCAGGGTTTCGATTGAAAGTGGGGGAAAGTGGGGTAATGTGGGTCGCGCACTACAGGAGAGGCCGTACGGCGAGGTGAATCCAGTAGGGAGGTGGCCGAGATGTTCCTCGGTACCTACACCCCCCGATTGGACGACAAAGGGCGGCTGACGTTGCCTGCGAAGTTTCGAGACGATCTGGCGGGAGGGTTGATGGTCACGAAAGGCCAAGACCACAGCCTGGCCGTGTATCCGAAAGACGAGTTCACCGCGCTCGCGCGGCGAGCCGCGTCGGCGTCCCGAAGTAACCCGCAGGCAAGGGCTTTCGTCCGAGCGCTGGCGGCGGGCACCGACGAGCAACGTCCGGACGCGCAGGGCCGGATCACGCTGTCGCCGGACCATCGGCGCTATGCGAACCTCTCGCGGGATTGCGTGGTGATCGGTTCGGTCGACTTCCTCGAAATATGGGATAAGCAGGCGTGGGAGACCTACCTCGAAGAACACGAGGAGGACTACGCGCAAGCCGGAGACGAGTCGCTGGGCGGAATCTTCTGACCCGGAGCACGCGAGTGCTGCGAGGCCTCTGCCCGGGCGTGGACCCTGACGTACTTCCCCGACGCCAGGTGCCTTGCCCCGGTCAGAGACCTCGAAGCATTCGCATCAACTCGTTCGACAAGCACTCATTCGAAAAGCACTGTGTGGCACGGCGATCCGTCTGCGACGCGAGGCAGTATCCCGGGAGGTCGAGGTGAACCATGACGCCGAGAACCCCCGTCATGTGCCGGTTCTGCTCGAGCGCGCCGACGATCTGCTCGGCCCCGCGCTGAGCGAACCGGGCGCCGTCTACATCGACGCGACCCTCGGATTGGGCGGGCACGCCGAGCATTTCCTGCGCACCTACCCGCAAGCGCGGCTGGTCGGTCTCGACCGCGACACCACCGCGTTGCGCATGGCAGGCGAGCGCCTGGCGCCCTACGCCGACCGGATCACGCTGGTACACACCCGATACGACGGCATCCCCGCGGCCCTGGCCGAAGCGGGGCTCGACGAAACCGGTTCCGTCTCAGCCATCCTCATGGATTTGGGCGTGTCCTCGATGCAGCTCGACGAGGCCGAACGCGGCTTCGCGTACTCCGTCGACGCACCGCTGGACATGCGCATGGACCCGACCACCGGGATCACCGCGGCCGACGTGCTCAACACCTACAGCCACGGCGACCTGGCCAGGGTGCTGAAAACCTATGGCGACGAACGGTTCGCGGGCAAGATCGCCTCGGAGGTGCTGCGCAGGCGGGCGGTCAAGCCGTTCGCCACCAGCGCCGAACTCGTCGAGGTGCTCTACGCGACCATTCCGGCCGCGGCGCGCCGCACCGGCGGGCATCCGGCCAAGCGCTCGTTCCAGGCGCTGCGGGTGGAGGTCAACGGTGAGCTCGACTCGCTGCGGGCGGCCCTGCCCGCGGCACTGGATTCACTGCGTGTGGGCGGACGGATCTGCGTCATGTCGTACCAGTCGCTCGAAGACCGGCTGGTCAAGCACGAACTCGCGCCACGGATCGTGTCCCGGTCGCCGATGGACCTGCCGGTCGAACTGCCCGGCATGGGACCGGAATTCCGGATGCTGACCCGTGGAGCGGAAAAAGCGACCGAGTCCGAGATCGAGGTCAATCCGCGATCCGCGCCGGTGCGGATGCGCGCGGCCGAACGAATCGCGGAGAGGTCAGGGAGGACACAGGAGGGGACACGATGAGCGTGCGGACGAGCACAGTCGCGGTGCCGAGCAAAGCGGCCCGGCGCGTGGAGGCGGCCGAACGGGTGAAGTCCGGTGCGGCACAGCGGGCCTATGCCCGCAAGCGCACCAGGGAACAGCTGCTCGACGGCATCGAACTGCCCGAACCGTCCTCGACGATGGCGGGGCGGATCCCGTTCGTCACCGCGATCATCGGACTGCTCGGCTGCGGCCTCGCCCTGACCCTGTTGCTCACCACCCGTGCCGCCGAGGACAGCTACCAGCTCGGTGACGCCAGGGCGGTCAACCGCAAGCTCGACGACGAGCGGGCCGCGCTGCAGCGCGAGGTCGCCGCCGCCGACTCCGCTCCCGAATTGGCCGCCCGTGCACGTGAGCTCGGCATGATCCCCGCGAAGGATCCGGCCCGGCTGGTGATCGGCGCCGACGGCGAGGTCACCGTGATCGGTAACCCGACGCCCGCGCAGGGTGCGCCGGTGCCGCCGCTCAACGGTCCGCCCAC
The DNA here is from genome assembly GCF_042668615.1 of Nocardia sp. NPDC057272. Taxonomy (NCBI): domain Bacteria; kingdom Bacillati; phylum Actinomycetota; class Actinomycetes; order Mycobacteriales; family Nocardiaceae; genus Nocardia; species Nocardia sp. NPDC057272. The sequence continues at coordinate 63,029 of NZ_JBHUYK010000020.1, forward strand.
CACCGCCCCGAACACCCCGGCGCCGGGACACGCCCAGGCGCAGGGCGAGCGGGTCGTCCCGGTGCAGCCGGGTGCGGCCACCGCGAGTCCGAGCGCGCCCAACGGTGCCGCGCCCAACAGCGTTCCGGCGAACGTGCTCGCGTCTCCGCCCGCGCCGACGGCCCCCACCGTGAACGCGCCGCAGCCCGCGGTCGCTCCGGCCCCGGTCGACGCGGCCGTCCCCGCTCCGGCGAACGGTCAGGCACCGGCGGCGAACGGTGAAGCCCCCGCTCCGGTGGACGGCGCTGCCCCGGCCCCGCTCGCCCCGGCGACGGTGCCCGATCGCATCGACGTCGCGGGTCAGGGTGAACCACTGGTCTCGGCCGACACGCCCGCGCTCGCACCGGGTGTCGTGGCCGACCCGCCGATTCCCGCCGGTGCGCCGTTACCGGGTGCGGTGGCTCCGGCCCCCGGACTACGGGCCCCTTCGGCCGGACCGCCTAGTGAACAGCCGCAGGTTGTCGAATCGCAGGATGGTCCTCGATGAAGCAGAGCGGGCCCGCGTCGCAGCAGCGACGCGGGCCGGTCTCGTCGAGGGCCCGCCGCGCAGGCTCGCTCTCGCCGGACCGGCCGATCCGCCTGCGCCTCGGCGTCGGCCGGGTCACCCTGCTGGCCACGTTGGCCGTGGTCGCGTTGCAGCTGCTCTACATTCAGAGTCTCGCCGCTCCCGCGCTGTCGGCGCAGGCGGCCTCGCAGCGCACCATCAAGGCCACCGAGGCGGCCGTGCGCGGCCCCATTACCGACCGGCACGGCAACCAGCTCGCCTTCACCCTCACCGTGAAAGCTCTGACCTTCCAGCCGGTGACGGAGCGCGAGAAAATGGTCGAAGCCAAGAAGCTGAAGCCCAGTGCGCCGGACCCCGAACAGCGGCTGAAGGACATCGCGAAGTTCATCCACGAGAAGCTCGGCGCGCCCACCGAGCAGGAACTGCTCGACAAGCTCAAGAGCGACAAGAAGTTCCACTATCTGGCCAAGAACGTCGATCCGCGCGTGGCTGCCGAGATCACCGCCAAGTTCCCGGAGGTCGGTGCCGAACGGCAGGACCTGCGCGAGTACCCGGGTGGCTCGCTGGCGTCCAATGTCGTCGGCGCGATCGGCGGCGATCGGCACGGTCAGATGGGGCTGGAATCGGCGCTGGACTCGGTGCTGTCGGGTACCGACGGTTCGCGCACCTACGACCAGGGTTCCGACGGTGCGGTGATCCCCGGCAGTTACCGGGATCTGCAGCCGGCGGTGAACGGCTACGGCGTCGAGCTGACTCTCGACGCGGACCTGCAGTACTACGTGCAGCAGCAGGTGCAACAGGCCAAACAGGTGTCCGGCGCGTCCTCCGCCTCGGCCGTTGTGCTCGACGCCAAGACCGGCCAGGTGCTCGCGATGGCCAACGACGGTACCTTCAACCCCGCACTGGGCCCGAACCATTGGGCCTCGGGCAAGATGGGCAACCCCTCGGTCTCCGAACCCTTCGAACCCGGCTCGGTGAACAAGATCATCACCGCGGCGGCCGCCATCGAATACGGCGTGACCACCCCTGACGAAGTACTCCAGGTGCCGGGCTCGATCCGGATGTCGGGCGTCACGGTGAACGACGCGTGGCAGCACGACGTCGCGCCCTATACGACCACCGGCATCTTCGGAAAGTCCTCCAACGTCGGCACTCTCATGCTGGCCCAGCGCGTGGGCGAGGACCGCTTCGCCGACATGGTCACCCGCTTCGGGCTCGGCCAGCGCACCGGCGTCGGCCTGCCCGGCGAGAGCGGCGGCCAGGTACCCGCCCGCGACCAGTGGTCCGGCGGTTCCTTCGCGAATCTGCCCATCGGTCAGGGGCTCTCGATGACGACCCTGCAGATGACGGCCATGTACCAGGCCATCGCCAACGACGGCCTGCGGATCCCGCCGCGCATCGTCAAGGCCAAGGTCGCCCCCGACGGCACCCGCACCGAGGAGTTGCAGCCCGACGGCGTGCGCGTGGTCAGCCCGCAGACCGCGCACACCCTGCGTGAGCTGTTCCAGGCGACCGTGCAGAAGGACCCGATGGGCGTCCAGATGGGCACCGGCGCGCCCGCCTCGATCGAGGGGTACCAGGTGGCGGGCAAGACCGGCACCGCGCAGAAGGTCGACCCCGCGTGCCGTTGCTATTCGACCTCGTCGTTCTACAGCACGTTCGCCGGGATGGCGCCCGCCGACAACCCCCGTTACGTGATCGGCATGATGCTCGACGCGCCCGTGCGCAGCTCCGACGGCACCGGGGGCGGCTCGGCCGCACCGCTGTTCCACAGCATCGCCTCCTGGGCGTTGCAGCGCGACCGGGTGCCGCCCTCCCCGGAGGCCAAGCGACTGGTGCTGGAGGCGGTGTCATAACGGCTGGTGCCGCAGTTCTCGGCCCCTTCGTCGCACCTTCCGCTCAGTCCGGCGGCGGGCGGGCCGAGAACACCGATTAACTCAACCCGCGTTGTCCGACCGACACCGCGCGTCGGTAACCTGACTGCTCGTCTCGCCCACGCGCTCGATCACTCTCAGAGAGGAGCCTTGTGCCCGCGCAGTCCAGCCCGCACGCGCTCCGGCCAACCACTCCGCTGTCGACGTCGCTGCAGGCCGTGGCGGACCTCACCGGTGCCACGTCGGTGCCCCCGGCGTCCGCCGAGGTGATGGTCACCGGCATCGAGCAACGATCCAACGCGGTGCGCGCCGGAGACCTGTTCGCCGCGCTCCCCGGCGCGAACTCGCACGGCGCCCGATTCGCCGCCGACGCGATCGCGAACGGCGCGGTCGCCGTGTTCACCGATGCCGCGGGCGCCGAGCTGATCGGTGACGTCGCGGTGCCTGTGCTGGTGCGCGAGCAGCCCCGTGCGGTACTCGGCGAGCTGTCCGCCGAAATCTACGGCCACCCCAGCGATCGGCTGCGCATCGTCGGCATCACCGGCACCTCGGGTAAGACGACCACTTCGTATCTGGTGGAAGCCGGTCTGGCCGCGGCCGGACTGTCCACCGGGCTGATCGGCACCATCGAAACGCGGATCGGCGGGCAGCGGGTGCCGAGTGCGCTCACCACGCCCGAGGCGCCGCAGCTGCACGCGATGTTCGCCGCGATGGTCGAGCAGGGTGTCGACGCGGTCGTGATGGAGGTGTCGAGCCACGCGCTCGCGCTGGGCCGGGTCGACGGCGTGCGGTTCGCGGTCGGCGCGTTCACCAACCTGTCGCAGGACCATCTCGACTTCCACAAGGACTTCGAGGACTACTTCGCCGCGAAACGTCGGCTGTTCGACGCGGATTCGCCGGTTGCCGCGCGCACCGCGGTGATCTGCGTCGACGACGAATGGGGCACCCGCCTGGCCGGTGATCTGGTCGAGCCGGTCACCGTGTCGACCACCGGCGCGGCGACCTGGCAGGTCAGCGGTGACATCAAGACCACCGGTGGCGAGCAGGAATTCACCGCTGCCGGACCCGACGGCGAACTGACGGTGTCCCTGCGCCTGCCCGGCCGCTACAACGTCGCCAACGCGCTGCTGGCCGTCGCCACGTGCGCCGCGGCAGGCGTCGATCCGGCGATCGCAGCTCCGGCGCTGGCCGTCGTGGACGTGCCGGGCCGGATGCAGCGCGTCGAGCGCGGCCAGGACTTCCTCGCCGTCGTCGACTACGCGCACAAGCCCGCCGCCATCGAGTCCGTGGTCACCACCCTGCGCGGCCACCTCGTCGAAGCGGGTACGGGCAGGCTGGCTGTCGTGCTCGGCGCCGGTGGCGACCGTGACGTGGCCAAACGCCCGCTCATGGGCGCCGCGGCGGCCCGCGCCGACCTGGTGATCGTCACCGACGACAACCCACGCACCGAGGACCCGGCGGCCATCAGGTCCGCCGTGGTGGCCGGTGCGCACGAACTCCCGGCCACCGACCGCGGCGAGATCCGTGAGATCGGTGACCGCGCGGCGGCCATCGCCGCGGCCATCGCCTGGGCGCGCGCGGGCGATGTGGTGCTCGTCGCGGGCAAGGGCCACGAGGCGGGCCAGGAGATCAAGGGCGTCAAGCATCCCTTCGACGACCGCGAGGTGGTCGCGGCGGCGCTGGATGCCCTGCGGATACGACACAGTCCGCACACGGACTCGGAGGACTTGACAGTTTCATGATCGAGATGACACTGCGGGAGATCGCGGACGTCGTCGGCGGCGAGCTGCACGACGTACCCGACCCCCAGGCACTGGTGACCGGTTCGGTCGAATTCGATTCGCGCCGAATCGGTTCCGGCGATCTGTTCCTCGCCCTACCCGGCGCCAACTCCGACGGACACGACTTCGCCGCGAAGGCGGTCGCCGCCGGGGCGGTCGCGGTACTCGCTGCCCGCCCGGTCGGCGTGCCCGCCATTGTGGTGGCCCCCGACCTCGGTGCGGTTCCGGGGACGTCGGTGGCGCTGAGCCACGATGACAGCGTCGGTTCCGGCGCGGCCGTGCTGGCCGCGCTGGCCGAGCTGGCGCGGGTCAGCACCGAGAGGCTGGCCGAGCGCACCGGTCTCACCGTCATCGGCGTCACCGGGTCCTCCGGCAAGACCTCGACCAAGGATCTGCTGGCCGCCGTGCTGGCGCCGCTGGGTTCGGTCATCGCCCCGCCCGGCTCGTTCAACAGCGAACTCGGCCACCCGTGGACGGCTCTGCGCGCCGGCCTGGACACCAAGTTCCTCGCGCTCGAACTGTCGGCTCGCGGTGTCGGCCACATCGCCGCCGCGGCCCGCATCGCGCCGCCGCGGATCGGTGTCGTGCTCAATGTCGGCACCGCCCATCTCGGCGAATTCGGTAGCCGCGAGGCGATCGCGCAAGCCAAGGGCGAGCTCGTCGAGGCACTGCCCGCCGAGGGGCTGGCCGTGCTCAACGCCGACGACCCCAATGTCGCGGCCATGGCGTCGCGAACCAAGGCGCGCGTCGTGAAGGTCGGCCTGTCCGGTGACGCCGACATCCGCGCCACCGACGTGGTCACCGACGACCAGGCCCGCGCCCACTTCACCCTGCGCGTGGGCGGCGAATCGATCCCGGTGCGACTCGCTGTGCACGGCGAACACCAGGTCGGCAACGCCCTGGCCGCCGCTGCCGTCGCTCTCGAATGCGGCGCCGATCTGGCCACCGTCGCCCAGGCGCTGTCCGGCGCCACCGCGGCCTCGGTCCGCCGGATGGACGTGACCACCACCCCCGCGGGCGTCACCGTGATCAACGACTCCTACAACGCCAACCCCGACTCGGTGCGCGCGGCGCTCAAAGCGCTGGTCACCCTGGCGAAATCGGCCGACGAGCCCCGGCGCAGCTGGGCCGTGCTCGGTGAAATGGGCGAACTCGGCGACACCTCGGTGATCGAACACGACGCGATCGGACGCCTGGCCGTGCGCCTCGACGTCGACCGGTTGATCGTGGTCGGCACCGGACGACCCTCCCACGGCATGCACCAGGGAGCGGTGATGGAAGGCTCATGGGGCGAGGAATCGATCCTCGTTCCCGATATCGACGCGGCGATCGCGCTGCTCGACGACGAGATCGCCGCAGGCGATGTGGTACTGGTCAAGGCGTCGAAGGCGGTGGGCCTGTGGGCCGTCGCCGAGCACCTGACCGGGGCAGCGGAAGGTAATACAGCTCGATGAGGCAAATTCTGTTCGCGGCGGGGATCGCACTGGCGGTGTCGATCCTGCTGACGCCGTTGCTGGTTCGGGTGTTCGCCAGACAGGGCTTCGGCCAGGAGATCCGGGTCGACGGCCCGGCCAGTCACCAGGCCAAGCGCGGCACCCCGACCATGGGCGGTGTCGCGATCCTGATCGGCATGTGGGCGGGTTATCTCGGCTCGCACCTGATCGGCATCGGCTACGACGCGGAGGGCCCGACGGCGTCGGGTCTGCTCGTGCTCGGGCTCACCACCGCGCTCGGCGTCGTCGGTTTCCTCGACGACTTCATCAAGCTGCGCAAGCAGCGCAACCTCGGGCTCTCGGCCGCGGGCAAGTACATCGGGCAGACCGCCGCGGCGGTCATCTTCGCGGTGCTGGCCCTGCAGTTCCGCAGCACCGACGGGCTCAGCCCCGCCAGCAAGCACCTGTCGTACGTGCGCGACTGGAACACGGTGTCGATGGGCGCGATCATCTTCGTCGTCTGGGTGCTGTTCCTGGTCGTGGCCTGGTCCAACGCGGTCAACCTGACCGACGGCCTCGACGGTCTCGCGGCCGGTTCGATGAGCCTGCTGCTCGGCGCGTACGTGATCATCACCTTCTGGCAGTACCGCAACTCCTGCTCCACCAGCCCCGAAGCCGGGTGCTACAACGTGCGTGACCCGCTGGACCTGGCCTTGGTCTGTGCCGCCGCGGCCGCCGCGTGTATCGGATTCCTGTGGTGGAACGCCGCGCCCGCGCGAATCTTCATGGGCGACACCGGTTCGCTGGCACTCGGCGGCCTGATCGCCGGTCTGTCGATCACCACCCGCACCGAGCTGCTGATGGCCGTGATCGGCGCGCTGTTCGTCGCCGAGGCGGCATCGGTCATGCTGCAGGTGGCGGTGTACCGCACCACGCGCAATCGGTTGTTCAAGATGGCGCCGTTCCACCATCACTTCGAGTTGAGTAAGTGGGCCGAAACCACGGTGATCATCCGGTTCTGGATTTTGGCGGGCATCTCCGCCGCAGTGGGCCTCGGCCTGTTCTACAGCGAATATCTGTCACAGGTCGGGTGAGTAGAGACATGGTCGAACACTCGCCCCGCGCCCTGCGTTCCCCGGGCCCCATGCTCGAATTCCTGCGTGGCCGTGACGTTCTCGTCGCCGGCTGGGGCGTCTCCGGGCGCTCGCTGATCGAACCGCTGCGCGATATCGGCGCCCACCCCGTCGTCACCGACAACGGCGCGAAGGCGCTCGCCGAGGCCGCCGAACTCGGCCTCGAGATCGCCACCAGCGTCGAACTCGAAAGCGCCGACCTGAGCCGGTTCGCGCTCGTGATCACCAGCCCGGGCTGGCGGCCGGATTCGCCGGTGCTGGTCTCGGCGGTCACCGAGGGCGTGCCCGTCTGGGGCGACGTCGAATTCGCCTGGTGGGTCGATCAGGCCCGCATCTACGGCCCGGTCCGCAAATGGCTGGTGATCACCGGCACCAACGGCAAGACCACCACCACCCAGATGACGCACTCGATCCTGCGCGCCGCCGGCATCTCCAGCGTGGCCTGCGGCAATATCGGCCTGCCGATCCTGGACGCACTGCGCCGCAACCCCGGCCCGCAGGTTCTCGCCGTCGAGCTGTCCTCGTTCCAGCTGCACTGGGCGCCGTCGGTGCGGCCCGAGGCGGGCGTCGTGCTCAATGTCGCCGAGGATCACCTGGACTGGCACGGCGGTCTCGATGCCTACGCCGCCGCGAAGGCCCGCGCGCTGACCGGTCGTGTCGGCGTCGTCGGCCTCGACGACCCGGTCGCCGGCGCACTGGCCCGCAAGGCCAAGGCGCGGCGCACCGTCGGCTTCCGGATCGGTGTCCCCGCCGACGGTGAGCTGGGTGTGGTCGACGGCAAGCTCCTCGACCGCGCCTTCACCAAGGCCGCGATCCTCGCCGAGACCAGCGACATCAGCCCGCCGGGACCCGCGGGCATCGCCGACGCGCTGGCCGCGTCCGCGCTGACCAGGGCCATCGACGTGGCGCCGCAGTTCGTCAAGGAAGGTCTCGCCGAGCACAAGGTGGGCCCGCACCGCACCGCGTTCGTACGCGAACTCGGCGGTGTGGAGTTCATCGACGACTCCAAGGCCACCAACCCGCACGCCGCGCGCGCCGCGATCATGGCGCACCCGCAGGTGGTCTGGGTGGCGGGCGGTCTGCTCAAGGGCGCAAGTGTCGACGATCTGATCGAAGAGATCGGTGACCGGCTGGTCGGCGCGGTGCTGTTCGGGGCCGACGCGCCGGTGATCGCCGCCGCGATGACGCGACACGCACCCGAAGTCCCGGTCATCGAGCTGGATGCGGGAGACGATGCAGACATGGAGTCGTCGAGATCGCAGCGAGCCGAGGCGGTCATGGGCCGCGCGGTGCGCGCCGCGGCGGGTCTGGCTCGCGCCGGAGACACTGTCCTGCTCGCGCCCGCGGCCGCTTCCCTCGACATGTACGACGACTACACCCATCGCGGACGCTGTTTCGTGGATGCGGTGACGGCACTGGAAGATGGTGACATCGGGCGGGCGCTGTGACGAAGGCGCGCCCGGCCGAACAGTCACCGCCCAAGAGGGGGCAGCGTGGTTAAGAGCCGGGGCAGCGTGGACGACAGCCGGGTCGGTAAGGGCCAGGCGGGCGCGAGTACTCGCCGGAAGAGTTCGGGGCAGCCGAATTGGGCGGGGGAGCGCTTCGGCGCGTGGTTGGCCCGGCCGCTCGCGTCGTTCCATCTGATCGTCACCATCGCGACCCTGCTCACCGTCCTGGGTCTGGTGATGGTGCTGTCGGCGTCGAGCGTCGAGGCCTACGCCGGTGGTGGTTCGGCCTACGCATTGTTCATCCAGCAGGCCATGTTCGCCGGGCTCGGTGCCATCGCCTTCTATGTGGCGTTGCGGTTGCCGCTGCGGTTCCTGCGCCAGTGGTCGTTCCCGATCTTCAGCATCTCGGTGCTCGCGTTGGTGCTGGTGCTCATCCCGGGCATCGGCTCGATCCACGGCGGCGCGCGACGCTGGTTCGACATCGGCCCGCTGTCGATCCAGCCCTCCGAGGTCGTCAAGGTGACCCTGATCGTGTGGGGTGCGCATCTGCTCGCCTCGCGCCGGGGCGCCCAGCTCAAGGACATCCTGGTGCCGCTGGTGCCCGCCGGTCTGCTGGTGTGCCTGCTGGTGGTGCTCGAGCCGAACCTGTCGACCACCATCGCCCTCGGCATCGTGCTGATGGCGCTGCTGTGGTTCGGCGGGCTGCCGGCGCGACTGTTCGTCGGGATCATGGTGACCGGCCTGGTCGCCGCTTCCGTGCTGGCACTCTCGGCCGGGTACCGCTCCGACCGTGTGCGCGCGTTCTTCAATCCCGGTGACGATCCGCAGGGGGTCAACTACCAGGCGCGTCAAGCCAAGTACTCCCTCGCCGACGGCGGTATCTGGGGCCGCGGCCTCGGGCAGAGCCGCGCGAAGTGGAGCTACCTGCCCAACTCGCACAACGACTTCATCTTCGCCATCATCGGCGAGGAACTCGGCTTCCTGGGCTGCATGCTGGTCTTGGCGCTGCTCGCCCTGTTCGTCTACGCGGGTATCCGCATCGCACTGCGCTCGGTCGACCCGTTCCTGCGCCTGCTCACCGCTACCGCCACCACCTGGATCACCGCGCAGGCGCTGATCAACATCGGCTATGTCGTCGGGCTGCTGCCGGTGACCGGTCTGCAGTTGCCGCTCGTCTCGGCCGGTGGTTCGTCGCTGGCGATCACGCTGTTCATGTTCGGCATCATCGCCAGCGCCGCCCGGCACGAACCCGAAGCGGTGTCGGCGTTGAAGGCAGGTCAGGACGGCAGGCTCAGCAGGCTGCTCCGACTACCGGTGCCCGAGCTGTACACCCCGCCGGCGCCACGCAAAGTCGCGCCGCGCGCCCGCACCGAACGACCACGTCAGGCCCCTCGCCGCCAGCCGCCCGCCGACCGCAGGCGACGGGTGCCGGAAAGCCGCGGCACGAGTTCGCTACGGTCGACAAGAGCATGGGAGCCGACCTACCCGATGCCACACCGCCCGGTGAAACGGCGGACCGGCGGAGGCGGCGGCGCATGACCACGCAGGCTTTCGCGAGATCGAATTCGATACAGAGAGAACGAGGTAGATCCAGGTGAGTAACCCGCGATCCGGGTTGTCGGTGATCGTCGCAGGCGGAGGAACCGCAGGCCACATCGAACCCGCGCTGGCTGTCGCCGACGCGCTGCGCAGACTCGACGACTCGATCCGGGTGACCGCCTTGGGTACCGAGCGTGGACTCGAGACGAAACTGGTGCCCGAACGTGGGTACCCCCTGGAGCTGATCCCGCCGGTGCCGTTGCCGCGCAAGCCCTCCGCCGACCTGCTGCGGCTGCCCGGCCGGGTGCTCGCCTCGGTCAAGGCGACCAGGGCGGTGATCGACGACGTGCAGGCCGACGTGATCATCGGGTTCGGCGGCTACGTCGCGCTGCCCGCGTATCTCGCCGCGCGCGGCGGGCTGTTCGGTCGCAAGCGCAAGGTGCCGGTGATCGTGCACGAGGCCAACGCGAAGGCCGGTATCGCCAACAAGGTCGGCGCGAAACTCGCGGCGAAAGTGCTCGCCGCCGTTCCGGATTCCGGACTGGCGGGCGCGCAGGTCGTCGGCATTCCGGTGCGTGCGTCCATCACCGAACTCGACCGGGCGGCCTTGCGCGCGGAAGCTCGCGCGCACTTCGGCCTGCCCGCCGAGGGGCCGGTGCTGCTGGTGTTCGGTGGTTCGCAGGGTGCGCGCAGCCTCAACGAGGCAGTCTCCGGCGCCGCACCGCAACTCGCGGCCGCGGGCGTCTCGGTGCTGCACGCGCACGGCCCCAAGAACAGCGTCGAGGTGAGCACCGCCGACGCGCCCGCCCCCTATGTGGCGGTGCCCTACCTGTCGCGGATGGACCTGGCCTACGCCGCCGCCGACGCGGTGGTGTGCCGATCCGGTGCGATGACCGTGGCCGAGGTGTCGGCGGTCGGCCTGCCCGCCTTCTACGTACCGCTGCCGCACGGCAACGGTGAACAGGAATTCAACGCCCGACCAGTGGTCGCGCACGGTGGTGGCACAATTGTGGCCGACGCCGAGCTGACCCCGAAATACGTGATCGATGAGGTGATTCCGCTGCTGCTCGACCCCGCTCGACTCGCGCAGATGAGCCGCGCCGCCGCAGGCGCAGGCCATCGCGACGCTGCCGACACGGTGGCCAGGATCGTCACCGAGGTCGCCCGATGAGCGAGCCGGACCAGCAGATCGGGGAGTCCGCGGGCGCGGCACTGCCACCCGAACTCGAACGCGTGCACATGGTCGGCATCGGCGGTGCGGGCATGTCCGGTATCGCGCGCATCCTGCTCTCGCGCGGGGGCAAGGTCTCCGGCTCCGATGCCCGCGAGAGCCGTGGCGTGCTGTCGCTGCGGGCCCGTGGCGCCGAGGTGCGCATCGGGCACGCCGCCGACGCGCTCGACCTGCTGCCCGGCGGCCCGACGGTCGTGGTCACCACCTACGCCGCCATTCCGAAGACCAATCCCGAACTGGTCGAAGCGAATCGGCGCGACATCCCCGTGCTGATGCGCCCGACCGTGCTCGCCGCGCTGATGCGCGGGCACAGGACCCTGCTGGTCTCGGGCACCCACGGCAAGACCTCGACTACCTCGATGCTCATCGTCACGCTGCAGCACTGCGGTGCCGACCCGTCGTTCGCGGTCGGTGGAGAGCTCAACGAGGCGGGCACCAACGCCCACCACGGCAGCGGTGACATCTTCGTCGCCGAAGCCGACGAGTCCGACGGCTCACTGCTGCAATACGACCCGGACGTCGCGGTGGTCACCAATATCGAATCCGACCATCTGGACTACTTCGGCACCGACGAGGCCTACATCCAGGTCTTCGACGACTTCGCCGACCGGCTCGCCCCCGGCGGCCTGCTGGTGGTGTGTCTCGACGATCCCGGTTCGCTCGCCTTGGCCCAGCGCGTCGCACCGCGCATGGCCGAACGCGGGATCGAGGTCCTCGGTTACGGATCGGGCGATCTCGATGACGCGCCCGTGCCCGTCGGCGCGCGGCTGCTCGACTGGCAGCCTCGCGATGTCGGCGGCATCGTGGAGTTCCAGCTCGACGGCGAGACGATCCCGCGGTCGTTGCGCCTGTCGGTGCCCGGCAGGCACATGGCCCTCAACGCGCTGGCCGCGCTGCTCGCCGCCCGTGCCACCGGCGCCGACATCGACGAGATCGTGCAGGGTCTGGAGGGATTCGGCGGCGTGCACCGCCGGTTCCAGTTCACCGGCCGGGAGAACGGGGTGCGCGTCTTCGACGATTACGCCCACCACCCCACCGAGGTCCGTGCGGTGCTGGAAGCCGCCGCGCAACTGGTCGCCCAGGAAGCGCGGGACGGCGCTCGCCCGCAGCGCGGCCGGGTGATCGTGGTGTTCCAGCCGCATCTGTACAGCCGCACCGCCACTTTCGCCACGGAGTTCGGCACCGCGTTGAGCCTGGCCGACGAGGTGGTCGTCCTCGACGTCTACGGCGCGAGGGAAGACCCGCTGCCCGGCGTCAACGGCGCGCTGGTCGCCCAGTCGGTGACCACACCCGTGCACTACCAGCCGGATATGTCCAAGGTCGGCAAGCAGGTTGCCGCGCTCGCGGGCGACGGTGACGTCGTGATCACCATGGGCGCGGGCGATGTGACGATGCTCGGCAGCCAGATCCTCGACGGCCTGCGGGCCAGGCCGCAGCAGGGCGGCCGGTGAGATTGCCGATGCCCGCCGCGCGCGGGTGGCACGGCTACCGTCTCTGGACGGTGGTCGGGGTGGTCGTGGTGAGTTTGCTGGTGGTGCTGGCCTGGTTCACCCCGGCGTTGTCGGTGCGCACGGTACGCATCGACGGGCTGACGGCGGTACCGGAGGCCGACGTGCGTGGTCGGCTCGAAATTCCGGACGGGCGTTCGATGTTACGGATCGATACCACCGCGATCGCCCAGCGCGTCGCTGCGATCCCGAAGGTACGTTCGGTCCGGGTGCAGCGTAAATTCCCCTCGACAGTGCTGGTCACCGTCGTGGAGCGAACACCGGTGGTGTACTTCGACGCTCCGGACGGCGCCCATCTGGTCGACGCCGAGAGCGTCGAATTCGCGATCGAGCCCGAACCACCCATCGGGGTGCCGAAACTGCTCACCGAGGGCTCGTTCACCGGGCTGGCGGCGGCCAGGGCTGCGGTGGATGTGCTGGTCACCCTGCCACCCGCCTTGTCGGTGCAGGTGGGCGAGGTTGTCGCACGGTCGATTTCGGACGTCTCGCTGAGCCTTCGTGATGGCAGGAAGGTAGTGTGGGGCGGCACGGGCGACGGTGAGCGCAAAGCTGCTGTCGTGTTGCCACTACTGACCCGTGAGGGGACCGTGTTCGACGTTTCGAGTCCGAATCTGGCCACGGTAAAGTGAGCGACATTCTTTGTGGCACAAGATTCTGGCTCTCATCTCGGCGCGCCTGCGCCGGGATCGCAGTGGCTGCGAATAGCGTTCCGCAGCAGTCGGATACTTGACATAACGCCAACCCTATGGTTGAGGTTGAGGGTTTAAGATCGAAGGAAGGCGAGAGCCCATGACGCCCCCGCACAACTACCTTGCAGTGATCAAGGTCGTCGGTATCGGCGGCGGCGGCGTGAACGCCGTCAACCGAATGATCGAACAGGGACTCAAGGGAGTCGAGTTCATCGCGGTCAATACCGACGCGCAAGCCCTGCTGATGAGTGATGCCGACGTCAAACTCGATGTCGGTCGTGAGCTCACCCGAGGCCTCGGTGCCGGAGCCGATCCGGAAGTCGGCCGCAAGGCCGCAGAGGACCACAAGGACGAGATCGAAGAGGTGCTCAAGGGCGCCGACATGGTCTTCGTCACGGCGGGCGAGGGTGGTGGCACCGGTACCGGTGGCGCCCCTGTCGTCGCCAGCATCGCCCGCAAGTTGGGCGCCCTGACTATAGGGGTCGTCACCCGGCCGTTCTCCTTCGAAGGAAAACGGCGCGGGAACCAGGCCGAAGTAGGGATCAACCTGCTTCGCGAGTCGTGCGACACCCTCATCGTCATTCCGAACGACCGGTTGCTGCAGCTGGGCGACGCCGCGGTGAGTCTGATGGACGCCTTCCGCTCCGCGGATGAGGTGCTACTCAACGGTGTTCAGGGTATTACCGACCTGATCACCACCCCCGGCCTGATCAACGTCGACTTCGCCGACGTCAAGAGCGTGATGTCGGGTGCCGGCTCGGCACTCATGGGCATCGGCTCGGCGCGGGGCGAGGGTCGTTCGGTGAAGGCGGCCGAGACGGCGATCAACTCGCCGCTGCTCGAAGCCTCCATGGACGGCGCGCACGGTGTGCTGCTCTCGATCGCGGGCGGTTCCGACCTCGGGCTGTTCGAGATCAACGAGGCGGCCTCGCTGGTGCAGGAGGCGGCCCACATCGAGGCCAACATCATCTTCGGTACGGTCATCGACGATTCGCTCGGCGACGAGGTGCGGGTCACCGTCATCGCCGCGGGATTCGACGGTGGCGGCCCGTCTCGGCGGAGTTCGGAGCCCAGCGCGGTCACGACCAGCCGGACCGGGACGAACCCGATCGGTTCCGGCCGCGCGGGGGAGATCGGCCAGGGACGTCCGTCGGAGGCGCCGTCACGTCCCACCGAGCCCGCCACGGCCGGGGTGTCCGGTGGCCGGGCCGCCGCGCCGAACTACCGCGATACCGAGCGGTACCGGGAGTCGGAACGTCAGCGGGTCACCGAACGCGCGATGAACCAGGTCAACAACCCGGAAGTGCGCGAAGGCGACGACGACGACGAGATCAACGTCCCGGACTTCATGCGTCGGTAAGCGTTCGCAGACACGAAAAAGCGCCCGAACTCCTGTCGAGTTCGGGCGCTTTCGCGTGGTGGGAGGGGATCAGCCCTTGGCGCTGCCGAGGCAGTAAGTGATCTTCGGATCATTGACCACGAGCACCTGGTCGGCGTCCTCGCCGCACAGCTGCTCGTCGACCTGACCGTCGACGCGGGTGACGACCTTGAAGCTGGCGTCGGACGCGGTGCACGGCACGAACTTGTAGCCGGTCATCATGCCCTCGTTGTAGCAGCTGCCCTCCTTGAAATTCGGGGCCAGACAGAGGAACGCGACCGTACCGCCGCTGCCGAAGGTCTCCTCGTAGGACGTGTAGTCCTCGTGGCACTCGACCTTCTTGTCGTGGACCTGCACGACCTGGTAGACGGCGTTCTCGGCCGAGCACGGGACCGGCTCGGTCTTGGAGTCGATCACCGACGCCGAGATCACGTTGATGCACTCACCGACCTTCGAACGGGCGGTGTCGGACTTGCTCGCGTCCTTGGCGACCTCGGTGACCTTGTCGACGGCCGAGCAACTCGCGGCACCGAGTGCCGCGACCGCCAGCAGTGCGAGCGAGAACCGCGAAACCATTCCCTTGCCGGTGAACGTCATGCGAACCTTCTTTCTGCAGAACCTCACCGCGGACCCTTCGGCGGTGTAGGCCCCGATCACCCAACCTCACCC
Source organism: Nocardia sp. NPDC057272 (assembly GCF_042668615.1). NCBI lineage: Bacteria > Bacillati > Actinomycetota > Actinomycetes > Mycobacteriales > Nocardiaceae > Nocardia > Nocardia sp. NPDC057272. Next base: position 78,256 of record NZ_JBHUYK010000020.1, read on the forward strand.
GGCGCCGGCGAGCATCCGGGAAACCACGGTAATTCCGCCGCGGTGGCACCGTTATGCTCTGATCCGGCCGTCCACGGCCGATCTCGCCAGTGAGGTACGGAGTGTCATGTTCGAACGCGCATTCGTCGGCCGCACCGCCGAACTCGCCGCGCTGACCACGACTTTCACCGGCCCGGACGCGCCCTGGTTGCTGCTGGTCGACGGACCGGCCGGAATCGGCAAGTCCCGCTTGATCGCCGAGTTCGTCGGCGCGGCCCGCTGCCGGGTCCTGGTGGTCACCAGCGCCGAGGACGCCCAGTCGCAGCCGCACTATCTCGCCGATGACATCGTCGAACAGGTGGGCGGGGGCGCGGGCGATGCGTCCGTGGCGGCACCGAAGGACTCGGGAGTGACGCCGGATTCACGCGACCATGCCGACCTGGTTCGCCACGTGCGGCGTGCGCTCGGCGCGGTCGAGACCCTGCTCGTTGTCGACGACGCGCAGTGGGCAGACCTGGAATCGGTGCGGCTGCTGGCCTTTCTGATCCGGAACCGGCCCGCGCGAGGATTCCGCCTGCTGCTCTCCTTCCGCGACGGCGGTTGCCCACCGTCGATCGCCCGATCGGTGCGCGCGCCGCAGGTGCGGACGGTGCACGTGCGGGTTCCACCGTTCACCGAGGCCGATGTCGACGGGTTGCTGCCGGGGGAGGACCCGGGTCGGCGGGCCAGATTGTTCGCCGCGTCCCATGGCAATCCGCTGTACCTGACGCTGCTCGCCGATCTGCCCGACCGCGAATTGGACCGGGCATTGCACGGGGAGGAACCCGACCCCGCGTCGAACGATTTCGCGGCGCTGGACCGGACGATCCGCGCCGAACTGGCCCAGCTTCCGGATACCGAGCGGCTCGTGGCGCAGGCCGTCGCGGTGTGCGGACTGCCCCCTGACCTCGAACTGTTGTGCTCGACGGCCGATCTCGCGGAGGGTGCGGTGGTCGCGGCGGTGGATGGGCTGGTTCGGCGCGGAGTGGTCAGCATCGGCGACGGCGCGGTGACGTTCGCGCATCCGCTGATTCGCACGGCCGCCTACCGGCTGTCCGGCCACGGCTGGCGAGCGATGGCGCACCGCAGGGCCGCGCTCGCACTGCGCGCACGCGGTGCGTCGATGCCCTCGCGCGCACGTCATCTCGAGCACACGCTCCTCGGCGCCGACGAGATCGCGGGCGCGGAACTGCGACTGGCCGCCGAACAGGTGCTCGCCGACGCCCCGGCGGCGAGCGCCCGCTGGCTTTCGGCCGCCGTGCGGATCGCGCCCGCGACCGACGACCCGCTCGCCGACGCCTTGGCGCTGGGCCGGGCGCAATTGCTGTCCGGTGCGGCCGCACACGCGGTGGAGACCCTCGAACCGGCTGCCGCGACCACGGGTCGGCACCAGTTGGAGGCGCTGCTGCTGTCGGCCCGTTGCGCGCGCATGCTCGGTCGCATCGACCAGGCGCGCACGCTGCTCGCGCACGGTGCGACGCTGCCGCGCCGCCCGGGCGACGGACCGGTGCAACTGGAACTCGCGATCCTGGAAATGCAGGACCGCCAGGACTCCGAGGGCCAGGCCCGCCTCACCGCGCTGTTCGACTCCGACGCCATCGACGACCCGGCCGTCCGCGCCGCCGCGACGGCCCTGCGCTGTCTCGGTCTCCTGGCCGACGCGCGCATCGCCGAGGCCGCCCAGCTCTACGACCCCTGTGGCCGAGCGTTCGGCGTGCTCACCGACACAGTCCTGCGTGAAGTGGTCCACGCCGCCCCCGCGTTCGGCTGGTGCGCGTACTTCCTCGACCGCGACGCCGACGGTCTGCACCACCTGGACCGCGCGATCGCGGTGAGCCGCCGCTTCGGCCGCACCTACGCTCTCGCCGAGCTCCACACGGTCCGCGCCTACTCGCTGGCCAAACTCGGCCGTCTCCACGACGCCATCGCCGCCGCCGATGAAGCCACCGACGCCGCGACCACCTTCGGCTATCCCGACCTGCTCTCCTTCGCGGGCGCGCTGAAACTGCGCACTCTCCAACTGACGGCCCCGCCGGCGGCGGTAACCACCCAGTGGCACACCGTTTCCGCGCTCGCGCGCCCCACCGTGCGCTGGTGGCGCCAGGTTGTGGAGACAACCCTCACCGAAGTCGCCCGCACCCTGGATCTGCCCGCCTGCGCACCCCCACCCCCGAACGGCCGCCCCGGCCCGCTCACCCCGACGCACCTGTCCAGGGCCGCCCGCGCCGCGATAGCCACCGGCGACCTCACCGCCGCCGCGGACCTGATCACGCGTGCCGAAGCGGCCGCCGCGGCGACCAGGCACGCCGTCCACCTCGGCGAGCATTCCGTCGCGACCGTGCAGATCACCCCGGGCGGTGACCTCGGCAGTCAGGTGGGCGCGGCCGCGCTGGCGCGGGCCGACTACGCCGCGACCACGGGCGAGCTGGCCGTCGCGGCAGCGGCTGCCGAGATAGCGGTCGCGGCGTTCGCGCGTGCCGGAATGGTGGTGAACCGGGCACAGGCCGAGTTGATCGCCGGTGTCGTCGCGGGCAGAGGTGGTGATTTCGGTCGCGCGACCAGTCGATTCGCCTCCGCACGCGCGGTCTTCCTCGCCACCGGTGCCACCCGGCTGCTCGACGAGGTGACCACCGAACAACGTCGTCTCGCAGGCGCCCAGCGGGTCGGCCACCCGGCCGCGCTGACCAGGCGCGAACGCGAAGTCGCCGACCTGGCCGCCAACGGCCACACCAACAAGGCCATCGCCGAGCACCTCTGCCTCAGCCCCCGCACCGTCGAAGACCACCTCAGCCGAGTGCTGCGCAAACTGGGTCTGGCCGGCCGCGCGGGCATCGCGCGCAAACTCGGCGAGCTCGACATCGCGGAGTCCACCGCGTGACCGGGCGCGCGTTCATCGCCGTAGCGGTCGACGGCGGCGGTCCGTTCGGTGCGGTCGGGCACCTGTCCGCCCTGTCGTTTCGGGCTTGACCGACGTCACTACGCGCGATGACCGCCCGACCCGGTGACCGCACTACGCTCGAACACATGACTTCCGCACCTCCTACCGTGACCGTTCGCCGGGTGACCACCACCCGCGCCGGTGGCTTCTCCGCCGCGCCCTACGACTCGTTCAACCTGGGTGACCACGTCGGTGACGATCCGGAAGCTGTGCGCCGTAACAGGATTCGGCTGGCCGAGGGCATCGGCCTCACTCCCGACCGGCTGGTGTGGATGGAGCAGGTGCACGGGCGCACCGTCGAGATCGTCGACGGACCGCGCGCCGAACCGGTGCCGGTGACCGACGCGCTGGTCACGACCGTGCCGGGCCTGGCGCTGGTGGTGCTCACCGCCGACTGCGTGCCGATCCTGCTCTCCGACGACGAGGCCGGCGTCATCGCCGCCGTGCACGCGGGCCGCATCGGCGCCCGGATCGGCATCGTGCCGCGCGTGCTGGAGGCGATGGTGTCGGTCGGCGCCCGCGTCGACCGCATCGGCGCTTTCCTCGGCCCCGCCGCCTCGGGCCGCCAGTACGAGGTCCCCGCCGCGATGCGCGCCGACGTCGAAGCGCACCTGCCCGGCAGCGCGACCACCACCGTCCGGAAAACCCCCGGCCTCGACCTGCGCGCGGGTATCCGCCGCCAGCTCACCGAAGCCGGTGTCGCCGGAATCGCCGTTGACCCACGGTGCACCATCGAGGACAAAACCCTGTTCAGCCACCGTCGCGGCGCCCCCACCGGCCGCATCGCCGGCGTGATCTGGATGGACCCCGCCGCATGACGACGGATACCGCCACAGACCGCACCGCGGAGCTCTCGGCCCGCCTCGACGGCTTGCTCGCGCGCGTAGACGCCGCCGTCGAAGCCGCGCGACGGCCGGCGGGTTCGGTCCGCTTGCTCCCGGTGACCAAGTTCTTCCCCGCCACCGATGTCGCCATCCTGCACGCGCTCGGCCGCCGTGAATTCGGCGAGTCGCGCGAGCAGGAAGCCTCGGCGAAGGTCGAGAAGCTGGGCTACGACGATGTCGAATGGCACATGATCGGCCGTTTACAACGCAACAAGGCGCGCTCGGTCGCGCGATGGGCGCACACCGTGGCCTCGGTTGACAGCGAACGTCTGGCAAACGCCCTGGACAGGGCTGCGCAGGACGCGCTCGCAGCCGGCGAGCGTATCGCGCCGCTGCGGGTGCTGCTACAGGTGAGCCTCGACGCCGACCCCGGACGCGGGGGTGTCGCACCGGCCGATCTGCTCGCCCTGGCCGACCTGGTAGCGAAGGCGCCCGGGCTGCATCTGGCCGGTCTGATGGCGATTCCGCCCCTTGACGCCCCGAGTGATGTGTCGTTTGCGAATCTTGCGACATTGCACACTTCGCTGCTCGCGCAACACGCCGAAGCCACCGAGCTTTCTGCAGGTATGTCGGGTGATTTGGAGATTGCGGTCGAACACGGTTCGACGTGTGTGCGTGTCGGAACCGCCCTGATGGGCGCGCGACCGATAACCTCGGCGTAGCAAAGAAACCTCACCAGTCACATTCGACACATACGATTGGGCTGAAGAGGCGCTGAGCAAGAACTTCAACACCCGGCCGCCACCGGGGCCGAAGGAAGGTCGACCAGATGAGTACCCTGCATAAGTTCAAGGCGTACTTCGGCATGGTTCCGCTCGATGAGTACGAAGACGACTACGTCGACGATCATGCCCCTCGCGGCGTCGAGGAGCGCGCGGGTCGCGTTCGTCCGCGCAGCTACGACCGTTATGCCGAAGACCGCTACGGCGCCGACCGTTTCGAGGACGAGGCCGACGACTTCCCGCAGCCGGCGTACAAGTCGGCCTACCAGGCGCGTCGCGACGACTATGTCGCCGACACCTACGCCGACGATCGCTACGAGACGCCGCGTCGCCCCACCAGGATCGAAACGGCGCCGTCGTCGGGCCGGTCCTTCCGGGCAGGCGGTGTCGCACCCGGTATGCGCGGCTCCACTCGTGGTGCGCTCGCGGTCGATCCCGACGCCGAGGAGCGCAGGCTGGAGGAGCGCTTGCGCCCCGAGCCCGCCCCCGCGCGGCGTCCTGGGATCTTCGAGGACGGAGGTCCCTTGTCCAAGATCACCACGCTGCGTCCGCGCGATTACAGCGAGGCCAGGATCATCGGTGAACGGTTCCGCGAAGGGAATCCGGTCATCATGGACCTGGTCGACCTGAGCAATGCCGATGCCAAAAGGCTGGTCGATTTCGCGGCCGGACTCGCTTTCGCGCTGCGTGGTTCGTTCGACAAGGTGGCGACGAAGGTGTTCCTGCTCTCACCGGCCGATGTCGACGTATCAGCGGAAGAACGCCGCCGCATCGCCGAAAACGGCTTCTACAACCAGAAATAGAGAACGCACACCGGATACCGAGATGGCCGCCCGCGCACTGCGCGGCGCGGCCATTTTGCACCATGCCGATTTTGCGGCAGAGTGAAGCCGTGGCCCTGTTCGCGGTTCTGTACCTCGTGCTTTTCATCTTCTGGCTGTTGCTCATCAGTCGGGTGATCGTCGAGTTCATTCGCAGTTTCGCGCGCGACTGGCGCCCGACCGGTGTGGTGGTGATCGTCCTCGAGGTGATCTTCACCGTTACCGACCCCCCGGTGAAACTGCTGAGGCGGTTGATACCTCCTGTGAATCTTGGGGGGATTCGTCTCGATCTTTCGATAATGGTCCTGCTCTTCCTCGTCTTCATCCTGATGTCGATCGTGGGTAGGCTCGGTCAGCCCGTGACCTCCGTGTGACACAATGAATCGAGAAGACCGCTTGCTAGTTCTCCAAAAGACGCGTGAAGGGATCCTTCGATGCCGCTGACTCCTGCCGATGTGCACAACGTCGCGTTCAGCAAACCGCCGATCGGTAAGCGCGGCTACAACGAGGACGAGGTCGATGCCTTCCTGGATCTCGTCGAACAGGAGCTTTCGCGCCTGATCGAGGAGAACGCCGACCTGCGTCAGCGGGTCGCCGAACTCGACACCGAGCTGGCCGACGCCAAGAAGAACCGTGGTCCTGCCCCGGTCAGCGCCGTGAAGGCGCCCGTGCAGCAGGCACCTCCTCCCGCGCCGGAACCTGTTCCGCAGCCGGTTCCCGTCGCGCCGCCCGCTCCGATGCCCGTCGCGGCGCCGGCGCAGAACAACGGCCCGGACGCGAACATGCAGGCCGCGAAGGTGCTCACCCTGGCGCAGGAGATGGCCGACCGCCTGACCACCGACGCCAAGACCGAGGCCGAGGGGCTGCTCTCGAACGCGCGAGCAAACTCCGAGCGACTGGTCGGCGACGCCCGCACCCGTTCGGAAGCGATGATCGCCGACGCGCGTCAGAAGTCCGACGCGATGCTGGCCGACGCGCAGAACCGCTCCGACACCCAGATCCGGCAGGCCAAGGACAAGGCAGAGGCGCTCACCGCCGACGCCGAGCGTCAGCACGCCGAGATCATGGCCACGATCACTCAGCAGCGCACGGTGCTGGAAAGCCGCATCGAGCAGCTGAAGACCTTCGAGCGCGAGTACCGCGTGCGCCTGAAGTCCTACCTGGAATCGCAGCTGGAAGAGCTCGAGAACCGTGGGTCGGCCGTGCCGGTCGACGGCGGCGAGTTCGCGGGCGAAACCAACGGTTCGGCCAACAGTCTGGCTCCGGCTTCCTTCGCCAAGGGCGGCAAGTAAACTGGTTCCCGAGTCGCGCGACGCAGCGCGTCGCGTGATTCGGGAATGCCCAGTTATCGTCGGGCTGCTCGGTTGGCTTGGGAGTCACCATGCTCGTCTTGACGCTTGTTCTAGCGGCGATCGGCTTCGGACTGCTCGTCGCGGCGCTCGCCACCGGTTCGGTGGTGTGGGCGTGGGGATGCATTCTGATCTGCGTAGTCGGTGCCGCGAGTTTGCTCGTGAGCGCGCTGGCCACCCGAAAACCCGAGAGCGAACCGGCCTCACCCGGCCGACACGCCCGGCGGAACTGAACGGGCGCGGAATATCCACTGGACGCGCCCGGTTAGAATCGAACTACACATAGCGCTGATCCGGCTATCACCGGGGAGCTTTCGGAAGAACGGCGCGCAGCGCTCAGTAGAACCGAACGGGTGAGCCCGTCACAGCTCACACAACGAGAGGCCTGAACCCTTCGCAGGGAGTGGATCAGGCAAACGGGGTGGTACCGCGGTACGGCGCACCGGCGCCGACATCGTCCCCGTGCCCACATCTCGCGCTCACGGCGCGGCGGCACGAGGAGCAGATCCGCGATGGCGGACGAGACAACTACCGGTAGCGCATACCCCCGGGTCGATTTCGGCGCGGCTGCGGGCGCGACGTTCCCGGAGCTCGAAACCCAGGTGCTCGACTACTGGGCTCGCGACGACACCTTCCGCGCCAGCATCGACAATCGCGACGGTGAGGGTGAGTTCGTCTTCTACGACGGGCCCCCGTTCGCCAACGGCCTGCCGCACTACGGGCACCTGCTGACCGGCTACGTCAAGGACCTGATCCCGCGCTTCCAGACCATGCGCGGCAAGAAGGTCGACCGCCGCTTCGGCTGGGACACCCACGGTCTGCCCGCCGAGATCGAAGCCGAGAAGCAGCTCGGCATCACCGACAAGGCCCAGATCGACGAGATGGGGCTGGCCGAGTTCAACGCCGCCTGTAAGTCGTCGGTGCTGCGCTACACCGGTGAGTGGCGCGATTACGTCACCCGGCAGGCCCGCTGGGTCGACTTCGACAACGACTACAAGACCCTCGACCTCGACTTCATGGAGTCGGTCATGTGGGCGTTCAAGTCACTGCACGAGAAGGGCCTGATCTACCAGGGCTTCCGCGTGCTGCCCTACAGCTGGTACGAGCAGACGCCGCTGTCGAACCAGGAGACCCGCCTCGACGACGCGTACAAGATGCGCCAGGACCCCGCGGTCACCGTCGACATGCGCCTGTCCGTCTCCGCCGAGCACCCGTTCGCCGCGCTGGACGGCGCGAACGCGCTGATCTGGACCACCACGCCGTGGACCCTGCCGTCCAACCTCGCGATCGCGGTGCACCCCGACGTGCGCTATGTGCACGTGCGCGGCGCCGACGACAAGCGCTACCTGCTCGCCGCCGAACGTCTGTCGCACTACAGCCGCGAACTGGGCGAGGAGCCGGAGGTGCTCGGCGAGTACGACGGTGCGGCCCTGGCCGACCTGTCCTACGCCCCGCCGTTCGACTTCTTCGTCGGCCACCCGAACTCGCACCGCGTGCTCACCGCCGACTACGTCACCACCGACTCCGGCACCGGCATCGTCCACCTCGCGCCGGCTTTCGGTGAAGAGGACATGGACGTGGCCTCGGCCAACGGCATCGAGATCGTCCAGCCACTGGACCCGGCGGGCAAGTTCACCTCGATGGTGCCGCCGTACGAGGGCCTGATGGTCTTCGACGCCAACCCGGTGATCATCAAGGACCTCAAGGCCGCCGGAAAGCTGTTGCGGCACGAGACGATCGAGCACTCGTACCCGCACAGCTGGCGCTCCGGTCAGCCGCTGATCTATATGGCCGTGCCGTCCTGGTTCGTCGCGGTCACCAAGTTCCGCGACCGGATGGTGGAGCTCAACCAGCAGATCAGCTGGGTGCCCGAGCACATCCGCGACGGACAGTTCGGCAAGTGGCTCGAAGGCGCGCGCGACTGGAACATCAGCCGAAATCGCTACTGGGGCAGCCCGATCCCGGTCTGGGTCTCCGACGATCCGGCCTACCCGCGCGTGGACGTCTACGGTTCGCTGGACCAGCTCGAAGCCGACTTCGGCGTGCGCCCCACCGACCTGCACCGCCCGCACATCGACGACCTCACCCGGCCCAATCCCGATGACCCGACCGGGAATTCGACGATGCGCCGGGTCCCCGAGGTGCTCGACTGCTGGTTCGAGTCGGGCTCGATGCCCTACGCCCAGGTGCACTACCCGTTCGAGAACAAGGAGTGGTTCGACAGCCACTTCCCCGGCGATTTCATCGTCGAGTACAACGGGCAGACTCGCGGCTGGTTCTACACGCTGCACGTGCTCTCGACCGCGCTGTTCGACTCGCCGTCGTTCAAAACCGTGGCCGCGCACGGCATCGTGCTCGGTGAGGACGGCCTGAAGATGTCGAAGTCGAAGGGCAACTACCCCGACGTCAACGAGGTCTTCGACCGCGACGGTTCCGACGCCATGCGCTGGTTCCTGATGAGCTCGCCCATCCTGCGCGGTGGCAATCTCATCGTCACCGAGCGTGGCATCCGCGAGGGCGTGAGCCATGCGATGCGGCCGCTGTGGAACGCGTGGACCTTCCTGCAGCTCTACGCCTCGAAGCCCGGTGTGTGGCGCACGGATTCGCCGAATGTGCTCGATCGCTACATCCTGGCCAAGCTCGCGGTCACCCGCGACGTGGTCACCGAGGCACTGGAGACCTACGACATCGCCGGTGCCGCCGACGAGTTGCGTGGGTTCGCCGACGCGCTCACCAATTGGTATGTGCGCCGGTCGCGTTCGCGGTTCTGGTCCGAGGATCGCGACGCGGTCGACACCCTGCACACGGTGCTGGAGGTGGTCACCCGTCTCGCCGCGCCGCTGCTGCCGCTGATCACCGAGGTGATCTGGCGGGGGCTCACCGGCGAGCGTTCGGTGCACCTCACCGACTGGCCGACCGAGACCGAGCTGCCGCACGATCCCGACCTCGTCGCCGCCATGGACGAGGTGCGGGTCGTGTGCTCGACGGTGCTGAGCCTGCGCAAGGCGCAGAACCTGCGGGTGCGGTTGCCCCTGGCCGAGGTCACCATCGCCGCGGCCGATGCCGAGCGGCTCGCGCCGTTCACCGAGCTGATCGCCGACGAGGTCAACGTCAAGAAGGTCGACCTGACCACCGACGTCTCCGCGCACGGCAGGTTCGAGCTGGTCGTGAACGCGCGCGCCGCGGGCCCGCGCATCGGCAAGCAGGTCCAGACGGTGATCAAGGCCGTGAAGGCGGGGGAGTGGAGCGAGTCCGCCGACGGTGTCGTCACCGCCGCGGGGATCACCCTGCTGCCCGAGGAGTACACCCAGCGTCTGGTGGCCGCCGAACCCGAGTCCACCGCCGCCCTGCCCGGCAATGCCGGCCTGGTGGTGCTGAACTCGGTGGTCACCGAGGAGCTGGAGGCCGAGGGCTGGGCCCGCGACCTGATCCGCGACCTGCAGGAAACCCGCAAGTCGCAGGGGCTGGAGGTGTCCGACCGGATCAGTGTGGTGCTGGAGGTGCCCGCCGAGCGGGCCGAGTGGGCCGCGACCCACCGCGACCTGATCGCCGGGGAAATCCTCGCCACCGCACTGACTTTCGGTGATGCCGGTGCCGATGCCGCCGAGATCACGGGCGGCGTGAAGGTGTCGGTCACGAAGGTCTAGTACTTCGAGACAGCGAAAGGGCGGGACCTGCCGGTCCCGCCCTTTTTCGCGTGAATGCGGTTACTCGACAACCAGTTCCACCGGGATGTTGCCCCGAGTGGCGTTGGAGTACGGGCACACCTGGTGGGTCGCCTCGATGAGCTGCTGCCCCTGCTCGTTGTGCAGGTGCTCGGGCAGTTCCACGCGCAGCACGACCGAGAGTCCGAACCGGCCGCCGTCGAGGGGGTTCAGGCCGACTTCGGCGGTCACCGACGCGTCGTCGGCGTCCAGCTTCATCCGCTTGGAGACCAACTGCAGGGCACTGGCGAAACAGGCCGAATAGCCCGCCGCGAAGAGTTGCTCCGGGTTGGTGCCCGCGCCGTCGCCGCCCATCGCCTTGGGGCGGGCGAGCGTCAGATCGAGCACGCCGTCGTCGGTGTAGGAACGGCCGTCGCGGCCGACCGAGGTGGCTACTGCGGTGTAGATGGGTGCCATGGTGTCCTCCTAGACAGACTTGTCTGTTCGCTTGTGTACTCAGAGTAGACAGACCTGTCTGGTATCGTCAAGGGAAAGCGCTGAATCCCGGAAAGGACACAGGTCAGGCGATGAGTGCGGCTCGTGAACGTCTGCTCGATACGGCAACCCGGTTGTTCTATACCGAGGGTGTCCACACGGTGGGCATCGACCGGATCATCGCCGAGGCCGGCATCGCCAAGGCCACGTTCTACCGGCACTTCAAGAGCAAAGACGACCTGGTAGTCGCCTATTTGCAGCGCGAATACGCGCGCCAGCGCGAGGCGCTGGAATCGGTCGAGGGTGAAGGCATCGCCGCGGTCACCACCATCTTCGACGCGCTCCGTGACATCAGTTGCGGCCCCGGCTTCCGTGGCTGCCCTTTCCTCAACGCCGCCGTCGAATTCACCGACCCGCAACACCCGGTCCGCCGCGTCGTCGACGACTACCGCACCTGGTTCCGTGAACTCATGGCCGAACACCTCCGCGCCGGCGGTCACTCCGCCCCCGACGACGCGGCCCGCGCCCTGCTGCTCACCCGCGACGGCGTCACCATCAGCGGCGGCGTAGGCGACAACGACACCGTGCGCGCCGGCATCGAGGCGGCGCTGAAACTCATCGGCTGATCACGCGAGAAGACGGGGAACTCGCCGGGTGCGCCCATACGGCCCGGCTACCTCCTGGCCACGCCGTCACGACCGGCGGAAGTCGGGGAGAGGCCGCACAGTCGTGCAGAATTGTGGCGTTACTGCTGATGCGCATGGAACCGCTGAGGCGACAGTGACTGCTCGTGACGTTTGTCCTGTGGAAACGGTGCCGCGCCGATGATGGCGACATCCCGGCGCGACACCGGATCAGTGGGTGGCTCACCCGGATCAGGCGATGCCGCCCGATAGCCGACCAGCCGGAAGCTCAGCTCCCGGCCGTGAGGAAGGGCGCGCACATGAAGCGAGAACTCCTGGGACGGTTGGCCTTCGGCTTCGTCGCCACCGTCACCACCACCATCGTCCTCGCTGGGCCCGCGTGGTCGCAGCCGGGCAGCTCGTCGGGCTCGGGGACGTCAGGTTCCTCATCGGGTAGTTCCAGTGGCTCCGGCATGATTCCGCTGCCCAGCGCCACCGGCATCGGCGCGCTCACCGCCGCCATGACCCAGCTCGGCAAACCCTACGAGTGGGGCGCCATGGGGCCGCACTCCTGGGACTGCTCGGCGCTGGTGCAATGGGCGTTCCGGCAGGTCGGCGTCACCTTGCCACGTACCACGTGGGAGCAGGCGAAGGTCGGCCTCCCGGTGACCTTCGGCGGCCTGGCACCCGGCGATGTCGTCATCCTCAACGGCGACGGCTCCCACGTCGGCATCTACGCGGGCATGGGCCAGCTGCTCGACGCCCACGACTGGGGCGTCCCGGTCGGCCTGCACCCGTTGCGCGAATTCGATATCTTCGCGATTCGCCGGTTCTAGTTCTCGTCCACCAGCTGACGCAACAGCGGGCCGTATTCGGGATGGGCCAGTGCGGAGGCGAACTGGGCCACCAGGTAGTCGGCGGGGTTGCCGGTGTCGTACCAGCGGCCCTGGATGACCTGGCCGTACACCGCGTGCTCGGCGGCGTAGTTGTTGATCGCGTCGGTCAGGTACACCTCGCCGGTCTGGTGGGTGTACCAGTTCTCGGTCTGGATGCGCAGCTCGTCGATGATGCCCGGCGTCACCACGTAGCCACCGATCGCCGCGAAGGCCGACGGCGCGTCTTCGGGCTTGGGCTTCTCCATCAGGCCGGAGATGCGCAGCAGCCCGTCGTCGAGGTCCTCACGCACCACGGGCACGCCGTAGCGCTGCGATTCGCCCGGCGACATCGGCAGCAGCGCCAACACCGGGCATCCGGTGGATTCGTAGGCGGTGATCAGCTGCTGAGCGCGCGGTACCTCGGCGACGAACACGTCGTCGGGCCACAGCACCAGCATCGGTTCGTCGCCCAGATGACGTGCGGCGTTGAGCACCGGCGTGCCGTTGCCGTACGGGCCGTGCTGGTCGAGGTAGGTGATGTGGCCCTCGCGGGAGAGCTCGCCGACCTCCTCCACGGCGTCGGCGTAGGCGGACTTGCCGTCGGCGCGCAGCTGCGCGACCAGTGCCGGATTCGGCCGGAAGTGATCCTGGATCAACGACTTGCCGCTGCTCACGACGATGGTGATGTCGGTGATCCCGGAGGCCACCAACTCACGCACGGTGTGCTCGATGACCGGTTTGTCCCCGACCGGCAGCATCTCCTTCGGCGTCGCCTTGGTCAGCGGAAGCAGCCGGGAGCCGATTCCCGCCGCCGGAATGACAGCCTTGCGGATCTTCATCTCCCGATCATCACATATTCGGCTGTGTGATCGGTGTGCGACGGCTGGCAACGGGCTCGAGGAATTGTCGGTGACCCGGCGTAGATTGCGCTCGTGAGCACTCACACTCCTGCCGCCGGGGCTCCGGCCAGGCCAGATGCGGCGGTCACCGCCCGTCGCTGGGTGCTGCACATCGATATGGACGCTTTCTTCGCCTCGGTCGAACAATTGACCAGACCCACGCTGCGCGGCCGTCCGGTCCTCGTGGGTGGGGCGAGCCAGCGTGGCGTCGTCGCGGGGGCCAGCTACGAGGCTCGGGTCTACGGCGCGCGTTCGGCCATGCCGATGCACCAGGCCCGGCGGCTCATCGGCGTGTCGGCGGTGGTCGTCCCGCCGCGTGGCGCGCTGTACTCGGTGCTGAGCGGGCAGGTGTTCGACGCGTTGCGCAGCTGTGTCCCGGTGCTGGAGACGCTGTCGTTCGACGAGGCCTTCGCCGAACCGGCCGAGTTGGCGGGAGCGAGTGTCGCGCAGGTCGAGGACTACTGCGCGATGCTGCGTGCGCTCGTCCGAGCGCAGACCGGGCTCACCGCCTCGATCGGCGCGGCGACCGGGAAACAACTCGCCAAGATCGGCTCCGGTCTCGCCAAACCCGACGGGATGCGGGTCATCTCGCCCTCGGAACAGGGCGAGCTGCTCGCCTCGCTGCCGGTGCGCAAGCTGTGGGGGATCGGCCCGGTAGCCGAGTCGAGGCTGCGCAGCCTCGGCATCGAGACGGTCGGCGCGTTCGCCGCGCTGCCGGAATCGGAGGCGGTCTCGACCCTCGGGGGCAGCATGGGCGCCGCCCTGCACCGGCTCGCGCGCGGGATCGACGACCGGCCGGTCACCGAACGCGCCGAGGCCAAGCAGATCAGCGCCGAGAACACCTACGAGCGCGACATCGTCACGATGGCCGACCTGCGGGCCGCCGTCACCGCGATGGCCGCGTCGGCGCATCGCAGACTCGAACGCGACGGCCGTGCCGCCCGCACCGTGGTCCTCAAGCTCAAGAAGTCCGATATGGGCATCGTGACCAGGTCCTTCACTCTGCCGTACGCCACAGCCGACCTGACCACCCTGGCCGCGGCCGCGCAGCGTTCGGCGATCGATCCCGCGGAGCTGGGCCCGATCCGGCTCGTCGGCGTCGGGTACGGGGGATTGTCGCTGGTGCGCCAGGAATCGCTGTTCCCCGAACTGGATCAGGCGGTACCCGCCGATCTCGGCACCGTCGAGGATCCGCCGCCGCCGTCGCCGGACGAGCCGAATCTGCCTGCGGGATTGTGGTTTCCAGGCATGGATGTGCATCATCCGGAATTCGGGCACGGCTGGGTGCAGGGCGCGGGCTACGGCGTGGTGACCGTGCGTTTCGAGACCAGCTCGACAGGTCCCGGTGCGGCGCGTACCTTTCCAGCCGACGACACGGGGCTGACACGGGCCGATCCGCTCGCCAGTCTCGCGTGAAGAGTAGCCTCGGCTACCGCGATGGAACGACTCCCACCTCGAACGCAAAGGACGAGCAGTTGAAGCTTCGTACGACCGGACGTGTAGCGATCGCCGGACTGGCCGTGGTCGCCGCCCTCGGCCTGAGCGCGTGCAGCGACGACAAGGGTGACAAGCCCGCCGCCAAAGCCACCACGAGCGCGAAGGCTTCGGCTTCGGCGGCCGCGGACCTGCCCCCCGTGCCGACCGTGGAACAACTCAACCAGCAGCTCACCACCGCGCTGGATCCCTCGGTCCCCAACGACCAGAAGCTGGACTTCGTGCAGGGCGGCGAGGCCGACCCCGAGCTGCCGAACCGCTTGGCCCAGGCCGCCTCGGACGCCAATGTCCAGGTGCAGGTCACCGAGGTGACCTCCTTCGGTGACAGCGTCAACGCCAAGGCCAACTTCACCGTCAACGGCCAGACCAACGTCGTCGACGTGCCGTTCGTGGCCGAAGACGGCAAGTGGAAGGTCCAGAAGTCGTGGGCCTGCGGCATGATGACCAACCTGGGCCAGACCTCGGTCGCCTGCCCCTGATCTGCCACGCTCGAGCCCCGTTCGGATGTCTCCGGGCGGGGCTTTCGCGTGTGAGTCGCGACGGTGTTTCGCCTGCTGCCGGTGGCGCGGCTACTATCGGGCCCCGTGGTAGAGACGATCGTGCGGCAGGGGCATCCGCCCAAGGATGTGTCGGAGCCGGCGCGACGTGATCGCCCGGGGTGGGCGCGCATCGTCGCGATCGTCGCGGGACTGATCGGCATTCTCAGCGCCGCGGTGATCCCGTTCCTGCCCGTGCGGGTCGACGCCGCGACGGTGTCCTGGCCCCAGCAGGGGTCGCCCGCCGCGGTCGAATCGCCGCTCGTCGCCTACGCGCCCGCCGCCCTCTCGGCGACGGTGCCGTGTGCCGCGCTGAGTTCGCTGGCCGCGACCGGCGGTGTCGCGGTCTCGACTGTGCCGCGGCAATCGGCCGATATGGAGAAGTACGGCTTCGTCGTGAAGGTGGTCGCCGACACCGCCGAACGCCCCGGCCGGGTGGACGTGGTCTCGCGCTCGACCCTGGTGTGGACGGCACCGCTCGCCGACGTGCTCGACCGGTCCTGCGCGCTGACGATCGCGATCACTCCGCAGGAATCCACGGTCACCACAACAGGTCTCGGTGCGGGCGCCGCCGTGGCCGCCGATCTGCGTCCCCAGGTCGTGGGCGTTTTCAGTGAACTCACCGGCGCCGCCCCCGCCGACCTCGCGGTGCGCGTCGATGTCGACGCCCGCTACACGTCGTCGCCGACCTGGCTCAAACTGGCCGCCATCGTGCTGTGCCTGCTGGCCACCGCGGTGTCGTTGTTCGCCCTGCACCGTCTCGACGCCCTCGACGGCCGCTCCGCGCGCCGGTTCCTGCCGCAACGCTGGTGGCGGCTGCGCCCGGTCGACTGGCTGGTGTTCGCGGTGCTGCTCGTCTGGCATTTCATCGGCGCCAACACCTCCGACGACGGCTACATCCTCGGAATGGCGAGGGGTGCGCGCAGTTCGGGCAACATGTCCAACTACTACCGCTGGTTCAGCGTCGACGAGGGCCCGTTCTACACCCCGTACGTCGACATCATCGGCTGGCTCACCCACATCTCCGCGGTCAGCCCGCTGGTCCGGCTGCCAGCCCTCGGTGCGGGCGTGCTCACCTGGTGGTTGATCAGCCGCGAAGTGCTGCCCCGCCTCGGCGTCGCGGTGCGCCGTGAACGCATCGCCACCTGGACCGCGGCCTTCGTCTTCCTGGCCTTCTGGCTGCCCTACAACAACGGGCTGCGTGCGGAATTCGTTGTCGCGCTGGGCGTTCTGGTCACCTGGGTATCGGTCGAACGAGCGATCGCGACCCGGCGGCTCGTGCCGTTCGCCGTCGCGGTGATCGTGGCCGCCTTCACCCTCACCGGCGCACCCTCGGGCCTGATCTGCCTCGGCGCGCTGGTGGCCGGTGCGCGCGTCGTCACCGCGATGATCGTGACGCGGTCGAAGTCGGTGGGCTACCTCGCGCAACTGCTGCCGATCCTGGCCGCGGGCACGGTGGTGCTCACCGTCGTCTTCGCCGACCGGACGTTCGCCGGGGTGCGGGAGATGTTCGCCGTGCACAGCGTGATCGGGCCGGGGGAGTCCTGGTTCTTCGAGTTCCTGCGTTATCAATATCTTCTGCAGCTCAATGCTGATGGCTGGCTGACCAGGCGATTCGGTGTCTTCGCGATGCTGATCGGCCTGATCGTGTGCACTGCCGTCATGCTGCGGCGCGGCGGCCATATCCCCGGCATCGCCGTCGGCCCGACTCGGCGCATGCTCGGCATCACCCTCGCCGCTATGGTGCTGATGATGTTCTCGCCCACCAAGTGGACCCACCAGTTCGGCGTGTTCGCGGGCCTGGCCACCTGTGTCGCCGCGGTGACGGCGGTCGCGGTGAGCGCGCACGTCCTGCGGCCGATGCGCAATCGCGCGCTGTTCGCCGCGGGTGTCTTCTTCGCCCTCGCCATGACCTGGGTCGGCGCCAACGGCTACTGGTATGTCTCCTCGTGGGGGATCCCCTGGTGGGACAAGCCGCCGACCGTCGCCGGATACGGCGTCTCGACCTTGTTCGTCGGTCTGACCCTGCTCGCGCTCGCCGCGGCGGCGTGGTACCACGTCCATCCGAACCTGAACCCGAAGGCCGAGGTCGGCTGGTTCGCGGGGGCACCCGTTCTCGCTGTCGCCGCCGCGCTGATGGTGCTGTTCGAGGTGGCGTCCTTCGCCAAGGCCACTGTCGCCCAGTACCCCGCGTACTCCCTCGCCGGTTCCAACCTCTCCGCCGCCTTCGCCGGTGGGTGTGGGATGGCCGACGAGGTGCTCGTCGAAACAGACCCGAACGCCTCGATGCTCGCGCCGCTGTCCGGCGACCTGACCAGCACGATGAACGGCACCGACTCGACCGGCTTCCGGGCCGGCGGTGTCGCGCCGGTGCTCACCTCCGACGAGGTGGAATCGACCACCGGCCAAGCGAATTCGGTATCCGACGACCCCGACAAGCTGCGCGACGCCTCCACCTCGGCGGGCTCGGAATCACGACAGGGCTCGCTGCAACTGCCCTTCGGTCTCGACCCCGCGACCCCGGTTCTCGGCAGCTACCGCCCCGGCACCCAGGAGCCCGCGGCGCTGACCACCGGCTGGTTCCGGCTGCCCGACGGCCCGCGCGGCCCGCTGCTGGCGATGTCGGTGGCAGGCCGGATCCGCTCGGTCGACGCCGACGGCATCGTCCACCCCGGCCAGGAACTGGCCCTCGAATACGGCACCGCCGCAGCCGACGGCACTGTCACCGTGACCGGCCAGATCGCGCCGACCGATATCGGCCCGGCGCCGATGTGGCGCAATCTGCGTGTCCCGATGGACCAGCTGCCGTCCGAGACCAGCGTGGTCCGCTTGGTCGCCGCCGACAAGGACCTCGGCCCCGACCAGTGGCTCGCGCTCACCCCGCCGCGCATGCCGCAGACCACCACGCTCAGCTCGCTGGTCGGCCGTGAGGCGCCGGTGCTGCTGGATTGGGCTGTGGGACTGCACTTCCCGTGCCAGAACCAGATGCCCACCTACAACGGCATCGCCGAGCTCCCCGAATACCGCATCCTGCCCGACCGCAACGGCGCCACCATCACCAACCTCTGGCAGGGCCACGACGGTGGTGGCCCGCTCGGCTGGACCCAGCTCCTCTTCACCGCCCGCACCCTGCCGACGTACCTGAACAACGACTGGGACAGGGACTGGGGCTCCCTCGAGCAGTACCTTCCCCTCGACGCCACCGCCGGCCCCGCGAAGGTCACCGTCGACTCCGAAAACCGCTGGGGCACCTGGACCCCCGGCCCGATCATCACCGCCTGGTAGTCATACCGGTGGACAGCTGATCACCACGCTGTCAGGGGAGCATCGCCGAGCGCGGTCCGCCACCACGGTGTGGTGATCGGCTGCCCACCTTCAGCGGGAGTTGGTGGCGATGCGCAGGGCCAGATCGGGGAGGTCGGCGCCGGTGAGGCCGGGGTAGCCGTGGAGGATGGCGCGCCAGCGGGCGGGGACCGCCGAGGCGCCCCAGCGGGCGCCGAGGAGGCCCCCCGCGATGGCCGCGGTGGTGTCGGTGTCGTTTCCGGCACGGACACACGCCTCCAGGGCGAGCGGAAGGTGCTCCGGCGTCGACTGATCGGTGGTCGTGATCGCCCACCACGCGGTCTGGAGGGCGTGCACGACCCAGCCGTTGTTCGGGAAGTCGGCGGGCGTGCCCTTCTCCGCTTCGTCGAGACGGTCGGTCCAATAGGCGGACTGCGGTGAGCCGCTGACGTATTCGCGAACGCCGTCGAAATCGGCGTTCAGTACCGCATGGCGGATCGCGTAGGTCCACATCTTGCACGCCTCGACAGCGTTGTCGTCGTAGTGCGTGAGCAACCCGACCCGGCCCGCCGCCGCGACGCATTCGGCGGCGTCGTCGAGATAGGCCAGCGCGACCGGGGCGGTCCGCATCAGCGAGCCGTTGCCGCCGGTTCGGCCGGTGAGCGACATCGCCACCGCCTGCATGTCCAGTGCGGAGGAAGGTCTGGCGGACAACACGTTTCGCGTCTGGTTCCCGATGTCCGGCGGCTTCGAGTCGTACCAGGAGACGAACCCGGCCGCGACCGCGTCGAGATCGATGCCCGGCCCACTGGACGCGGCTACCGCCACGGCGACCGACATCGACGTATCGTCGGTCCACTCGCCCGGCGCCCAGTCGAATACCCCGCCGCCGATCATGTCGATCACCGTGTCCGGTCCGGGATGTGTGAACTCGTAGCCTGCCCCCAGCGCGTCGCCGGCGGCGGTACCGACCAGCACGCCGGCGACCCGATCCGAGTACCCCGCATCGTGCACAGAATCCACCCCTCTCGGGTGTGCCCACTATCCGATTGTCCGATGGGCAAGCCTACCGGTCGGCTTGTGGTCCACCGGCGATTCATGCCGGTGTGACACCGAATCGAGCTTCGGGTGTGACACCGAACGGGCTAGTGCGTGGCCGCGTCCGCCGTCTCGGCCACCGAGAGCTGCCTGGTGCGGCGCGCACGCAGCAGGGCGTCGGTGGTGAACACCGCCAGCGCCGTCCAGATCAGGGCGAATCCGGCCCAGCGCGACACGGGCATGGGTTCGTGCATGACCGCCACGCCCCAGGCCATCTGCAGGGCGGGGGTGAGGTATTGCAGGATGCCCATGGTCGAGAGCGGGACCCGTTTGGCCGCCACGGCGAACAGCAGCAGGGGCAGCAGCGTGACCGGCCCGGTCGCCAGCATGAGACCGAAATGAGCGGGGCTGGAGGTCATCTCACTGCGGCCGGTGGCGATCAAGACGATCAGAAAGGCCAGGGCGAACGGCACGGCGACAATCCCCTCGGCCGCGATGCCGGGGAGCGCGTCGAGCCGGATCACCTTCTTCACCAGCCCGTAGGCGGCGAACGAGCAGGCCAGGATCAGTGCGATCACCGGCGGCCTGCCGTAGTCGACGGTCAGCACCACCACCGCCAGCGCGCCCAGCCCCAACGCCACCCACTGCGCCCTGGTGAGCCGCTCCCGGAACAGCAACACGCCGATCGCGACGGTGACCAGCGGATTGATGAAGTAGCCGAGCGCGCATTCGACGATGTGCCCGGTGGTGACGCCGAAGACGTACACGCCCCAGTTCAGCGACAAGGCCGCCGAGGCCGCGGCTGCCAGGCGCCAGGTTCTGGCATCGATGCCGCGCAGGTTCCCCAGCCGTCCCGTCAGCGTGAGCACCAGCAGGACCACGACCAGCGTCCACACGATCCGCTGCGCCACCACCTCGGCGGGGGAGGCGAACGACAACAGCCCGAAGAAGGCGGCGAACGAACCCCAGATGAGGTAGGCCCCCGCCCCGAAAACGACACCGGGCGGGGATGAGCTGCGCTGCATTCATCCCATGTTACGACCGGCTAATCTGGCGAGCATGTCCATTTCCGTGCAGGAACCGGCGGCTGCCGGGCTCACCGCCGCACAGGTCGACGAGCGCCGCCGCGACGGGCGCACCAACGATGTCCCCGCCAGGGCGAGCCGGTCGGTCGGCGAGATCGTCCGCGCGAATGTGTTCACCCGCATCAATGCCATTCTCGGTGTGCTGTTCCTGCTGGTGCTGTCGACGGGCTCGATCATCGACGGCATGTTCGGGCTGCTCATCGTGGCCAACAGCGCGGTCGGCATCATCCAGGAGGTCAGGGCGAAGCGGACCCTGGACGAGCTGGCGATCGTCAGCCAGGCCAAGCCGACGGTGCGCCGCGACGGCGTCGCCCAGCAGATCGCCCCCGGCGAGGTGGTGCTCGACGATCTGATCGAGCTCGGCCCCGGCGACCAGATCGTGGTCGACGGTGAGGTCGAGGAGGCCGCCGCGCTCGAGGTCGACGAATCGTTGCTGACCGGCGAGGCCGACCCGATCGACAAGGGCGTCGGCGCGCCGGTGATGTCGGGCAGTTTCGTGGTGTCGGGTTCGGGCGCCTACCGCGCGACCAAGGTCGGCAAAGACGCCTACGCGGCGAAACTGGCCGAGGAGGCCAGCAAGTTCACGCTGGTGCACTCCGAATTGCGCTCGGGCATCGACAAGATCCTGAAATTCATCACCTACCTGCTCATTCCCGCCGGCCTGCTCAGCATCTACAACCAGCTGGTCTCGAGTGGGGAATCGTGGCGCCCGGCCGTTACCGGCATGGTCGCGGCGTTGGTGCCGATGGTCCCCGAGGGCCTGGTCCTGATGACGTCGATCGCCTTCGCGGTCGGTGTGGTCCGCCTGGGTAAACGCCAGTGCCTGGTGCAGGAATTGCCCGCGATCGAGGGCCTGGCCAGGGTCGACGTGGTGTGCGCCGACAAGACCGGCACCCTTACCGAGAACGGCATGCGCCTGGCGCAGGTCGAACCGCTCGGTGCGTTCGACGAGGCGCAGGTGAAGGCCGCGCTGGCCGCGCTCGCGAGCGACGACCCGCGGCCCAATGCCAGCGTCCAGGCCATCGCCGAAGCGCTGCCCGACTCGCCCGGCTGGTCGCAGACCGCCGTCGCACCCTTCTCCTCGGCCAAGAAGTGGAGCGGCATTTCCTATGGCGCCCACGGTGATTGGCTGCTCGGCGCCGCCGACGTGCTGCTCGACCCCGCCTCCGAGGACGCCGCCCACGCCGAGCAGCTCGGCTCGTCGGGCCTGCGCGTGCTGCTGCTGGCGCGCAGCGACCGTTCGGTCGACGCCGACGACGCGCCCGGCCGGGTCGAGCCGGCCGCGCTGGTGGTGCTCGAGCAGAAGGTGCGTCCCGACGCCAAGGCGACCCTGGAGTATTTCGCGAGCCAGCAGGTGTCGATCAAGGTGATCTCCGGCGACAACGCCGTATCGGTCGGCGCGGTCGCCTCCTCGCTCGACCTGCCCGGCGGTGACCACGCCGTCGACGCGCGCACCCTGCCCGACGATCCGGCCGCGCTCGCCGACGTGCTCGATCACGAAACCACCTTCGGCCGGGTGCGTCCCGACCAGAAGCGCGCCATGGTCGGTGCTCTGCAATCGCGCGGGCACACCGTCGCCATGACCGGGGACGGTGTCAACGACGTGCTGGCGCTCAAGGACGCCGATATCGGTGTCGCGATGGGCGCCGGTAGCCCGGCCACCCGCGCGGTGGCGCAGATCGTGTTGCTGGACAACAAGTTCGCGACCCTGCCGTATGTGGTGGGGGAGGGGCGCCGGGTGATCGGCAATATCGAACGCGTCTCGAACCTGTTCCTCACCAAGACCGTGTACTCGGTGCTGCTGGCCTTCCTCGTCGGCCTGGCCGGTGTCGGATCGCAGATCTTCGGCTACGACCCCATCGGGTATCCGTTCCTGCCGCGTCATGTCACCATCGCGGCCTGGTTCACCATCGGCATCCCCGCGTTCGTGCTCTCGCTCGCGCCCAACAACGAGCGCGCACGCACCGGCTTCGTCGGCCGGGTGATGCGCCTGGCCGTGCCCTCGGGCGTGGTGATCGGCGTGGCGACATTCGTGGCCTACCTCATCGCCTACGCCGGGCCGGAAGCCACGGAAACGCAGAAGGTGCAGGCGGGCACCACCGCGCTGATCACGCTGATCATGATCGCGGTGTGGGTGCTCGTGCTGGTCGCGCGGCCCTACGTGTGGTGGAAGGTGGTGCTGATCGCGGTGTCCGTGCTGGCCTATGTCGCACTGTTCACGATCCCGTTCACCCGCGAGTTCTTCAAACTCGACCCGTCCAATCCGCGCCTGACGCTGGCGGCGGTGGTCTGCGGTGTGATCGGCATCGTGCTGGTCGAGCTGGCATGGTGGGTGCAGGCGCGGCGCTCGGGCGGCGCGGGCAAGCTCTTTCCCCCGGTGGGCGCGCAGGGGGCGTGACCGACCGCTGACCCGGGTCGGGTGGTTTCGAGAACCCTTGTGCCGGACGAACATTCGGTGTTGGAGTACCTTTGCCGGTTATGGAGGTATTGCTGCCGCTGTCGCACCGTCTCGGGACCACCCGGTGACCCCCGACGAATTGGACGATCTGTTCGCCGACCTCATCGGGCAGTTGGATCGGCTCGACGTCGATGCGCTGGAATTGATGGCAGCCGCGTATGACCAGGCCGGAGATGTCGACCGGGCCCGCGAGCTGTGGGTGCTGGCCGAGACACGTCGCGGCAGTGATCGGCCGTAGCCGCAGCGGCTCGACGCGATCGAGCGGCGCGGACCTACTCGGTGGGAACCGGGCCGTCGTCGGGACTCGATGTGACGGTGTCGCTGCTGCCGGGCAGTAGGGGACTCACCGCGAACCGTCCCGCGACGGCGTCGGCCGGCAGCGCCTGCACCGCTCTGACGCCGGGTTGTGTTGCGAGGTCACGTAATTGGGGCAGGGTGCCGCGCACCACGAGGCCCGCCGTGCACGCGCAGCCCGCACGCAGGCGGCTCTCGGTGACGTGAGCGACAGCGGCGCTGCGCTCGTCGCGGAACTGCTGGGCCGCGACCAGCCCCGCCGCCGCCTCGCCGGACTTCACCGCGGGTTCGTCACCACCCGGCGTCGCGACGGTGATCACCGGCGTCTGCACCCGGTCGACCGGTACGTGCTGGATCACCCCGGAGATCCGCAAGCCGTCGGCCGCGGCCGGAAGCTGTTGGGGTGCGATGTATTCGGTGAACGACACGAGCGCCCAGTGCTGGTCGGTATCGGCACCGTCGAGGGAAGCCTTCGCGTCGACCAGGTAGTGCTCGACCTGCTCGCCGGGCGCGGGCCCCAGTCGATCGGTGGCCACCGCCGACGCGGGCGGCGGCTCACGGAAGGCGATCACCAACAGGATCACCGCGCCGACAGCGGCGATCCCGAAGATCACCGAGTTGCGCAGCGATATCCGCCGGGTGGCCGAATCATCGTCGGCGGCAGTCGATTCGGCGGGCATGTTCCCGAGATCCTCGGCGGTCGAACCCGGGCCACCGTCGCGCGGCGCCTGCCCGGCCGATGAATCCCCGCGGTCGTCCGGCGCCGTCTCCGGCGCCGGTTCGGACGACCGCGGGTCGTCAGGCATTGCGTAGTACGTCCAAGGCGCCCGCCAGATCGGCGGGGTACTCGCTGGTGATCTCCAGCCAGCGACCGTCGGCGGGATGGTGGAAGCCGAGCTGGCGCGCGTGCAACCACTGCCGTTCCAGGCCGAGGCGTTTGGCCAGCGTCGGGTCGGCGCCGTAGGTGAGGTCGCCGGCGCAGGGGTGGCGGACCGCGGAGAAGTGCACCCGGATCTGGTGCGTGCGACCGGTCTCGAGGTGCACGTCGAGCAGACTGGCCGCCTGGAACGCCTCGATGGTGTCGTAGTGGGTGACGCTGGGCCTGCCGTCGCCGGTCACCGCGAACTTCCAGGCATTGCCCCGCGCGCGCCCGATCGGCGCGTCGATGGTGCCGCTGCTCGGATCCGGGTGTCCCTGCACGAGTGCATGGTATTGCTTGTCGACCGTGCGTTCCTTGAAGGCGCGCTTGAGCATCGTATAAGCGTGTTCGGATTGTGCCACCACCATCACCCCGGAGGTGCCCACGTCGAGCCGGTGCACGATGCCCTGGCGTTCGTGCGCGCCCGAGGTGGAGATGCGGTAGCCCATCGCCGCCAGGCCGCCGACCACGGTCGGACCGGTCCAGCCGACGCCGGAGTGCGCGGCGACCCCGATCGGCTTGTCCACGGCGACGATGTCGTCGTCGGCGTAGAGAATGTTCATCCCGTCGACCGGGGCGGCCTCGACCGTGAGCTCGCGCTTGGGTTCGGGGAAGATCACTTCCAGCCACGCGCCCGCGGTCAGCCGGTCGGACTTGCCCGCGGCGACTCCGTCGATCTGCACCGAGCCGTCCTCGGTGAGCGCCACGACCGCGGTCCGCGAGAGGCCGAGCAGGCGGGCGAGTCCCGCGTCCACCCGCATCCCGTCCAGTCCGTCGGGAACGGGCATTGTCCTGGTTTCTCTCATGCGGTCTCCTCGGTGTGTTTGCGACCGCTGCGGGTGCCGTCCGGTTCGAAACCGAACACGGTGAGCGCGACCAGCAGGATCGCCCCGCACACGATGGCCGAGTCGGCGACGTTGAAGACCGGCCACCAGCCGACGGCGACGAAGTCGACCACATGGCCCTGCAGCGGGCCTGGGTATCGGAAGAGCCGGTCGACCAGGTTGCCCAGCGCGCCACCCAGGACCATGCCGAGGCCGATGGCCCACCACAGTGATCGCAGGGTGCGTCCGATCCGGATCACACCGATCACCACCGCGGCGGCGATCAGGGTGAGCAGCCAGGTCATGCCGGTCGCCATCGAGAACGCCGCGCCCGGGTTGCGGACCAGGGTGAACCGCGCGAAATCGCCGACGATCGGCACCGATTCGCCCGGGTCGATGAAGGCGACCGCGAGGCACTTGGTCAGCAGGTCGAGCCCGAACAGCACGACGGCGATGATCAGCAACGTCGTCAAACGACCGCGACCAGCGGGTTTCGCCGTCTCGGCCGTCTCGGGCACGGCAGCCGCCGACGGTGTGGCTGAGTCGTCGCCGGTCTCGGGGACAGCAGCGTTGTCGGTTGGCCGGTCTTCACTCACGCGTCCATCATTCCCTAGTGGCGATCCGGCCCGCGCCGCGGTGCCGAGGAGTCCCAGGTGTTACTCAGGAAGCGGTCGTACCCTGATGGCTGTGACGGTGTTGTCTAGATCTCGCTTACCCCGCATCGCGCGCCCCGGGGTGTTACTGGTGGCGCTCGTGCTCGGGTTCGCGACCTTCGGCGCCGGCTGCGCCGATCGCTCGGCCCCTGCCGCGGAGGTGGACGGCACCGAGCCGCTCGGCATCGGCAAGGAAGTCACCGTGCCGATCTCGGCCGCGGTCACCACGATGGTCTCGCCCGGCGAGGAGCCGCGCGATCTGCTGCGGCCGCGCTATGCCGCGGGCACCACGCAGGAGGTGACGCTGCGCACCGACTACCGGATCCAGCAGCAGGTCAACGATCAGCCCGCTCGCGACTTCTCGCCTGCCGCGCTGACCATCCCGATGACCGCGCGCACGGGCGCCGACGGCGTCGATCTCACCGTCGGTGCGGTCACCACTCCCGACCCCGCGCTCAACAAGGCGTTCACCTCCGCCGACGGTTCACACGCCGGTTTGGGGATGAGCGACTTCGGTGCGATCACCGAGCTGCGCATGGCGCCGTCGCCGGACACCCCGAACACCGCGCGGGCCGCGCTCGAACAGGCCTTCTATCAGGCTGTGTACCAGTCGATCGCGTTCCCGGACCAGCCCGTCGGCGTCGGCGCGGTGTGGACGGTGCACCAGCAGATCACCGGCGGGGTCACCCTGGACCAGATCACCACCGCCACGCTCACCAGCCGCGAGGGCGATCGGCTCACCATCGATCTCCAGGTGAATCAGACGCCCACCGACAACGTGTGGGAGTTGCCCAACGACGCCGGTGAGCTCGACATCGACGGCTACGTCATGGAGGGCGTCGGCTCGATCACCATCGATCTCGGTATGCCGCTGCCGGTTTCGGGTTCCATCGAGATCGGTGGGCAGCAGACCTACCGCGACGCGCGCAGTGTGAGCACCCTGGTGCAGACGCAGTCGACCCGCGTCTCCTGGACGGAATGATGCGGGTGGATTCGCTGCGCGTAGGCGCGGCTGTTTCGGCGTGTGTCGGGTTGGTCGGCGTCGCGGGCTGTGGGGCCGACGACGCGGTGGACTCGCCGGGATCGGGTCCGTTCTCCGCCGCCGTCACGGCCGCACCGGGAACCGGGGCCGTGATCCGCGATGCGGCGCAGTTGTCGGCCGGTCTGCTCGCCGCTACCGATCTGCCCGGTGATTTCGCGGTCGTACCGTCGCGCGGTGAGTCCGACGAGCCCGCGGTGCCGCCCGCGGCGCTGACGGATCCGCCGGACTGCGGACGGCTGCTCTCGCCGATCGCGCAGCAGTGGCCGGGGTCGGCTGCCGCCGCGTCGGTGCAGTTCGCGGGGCCCAGCTTCGCCACCATCGACATCGACGCCGCCAGCTACCCGGACGCGGCGCTGGTGCCGGCCTTCGACGCGCTCCAGGCGCAGCCCCGGCGCTGCACCAGCTACTCCGGCGACGATGCGGGCGTGCGGATCGAGTATCGAACCAGCGCGCTCGCGCAGCCGCCCGCGGGCGACGCGGGCTCGGCGTTCACCCTGACCGCCACGAGCGAGGGGCTCACCCTCACGTCGGCAACATCGCTTGTCCAAGTGGGGAACACGCTGGTTCAGGTTGTCGTCACGGCACCGGAAGTCGTCGATCCCGGTGTGCTCGCCGATCTCACCGCGGCGCAAGTGCGCAAACTCCGCGGCTGAGACCGGCTCGAGTTCACGCCGAGACTGCGAGTTTCCCGCCGAGGTGCCCGAGGTAGCCACGGACCTCGTCGGCACTCTTGTCGGGAAGCCCGAAGACCACCTCGGTGACGCCCTGATCGGCCCAGCTCGCGAGCTGCTCGGCGTTGTGACGACCGGCCAGCGCGATCACCCGTGGGGTGCCGTCGCGGCCCGCTTCCTTCCAGACCCGGTGCAGGAGCTCGACTTTGGCGCCCAGGTCGCCTTCGGTCGGGGTGGTGATCCAACCGTCCGCGTTGGCGGCCAGCCATCCGAACGATTTCTCGGTACCGCCCGCTCCGAGCAGCACCGGAACCCCGGCGCGCACCGGCTTCGGCCAGGACCAGCTCGGGCCGAACTTCACGAAGTCGCCGGCGAATTCGGCTTCCTCCTGCGACCACAGTGCCCGCATCGCGTCGAGGTTCTCGCGCAACACCGTGCGTCGCTTGTTCGCCGGAACGCCGTGATGGGCGAGTTCGTCGGTGTTCCAGCCGAATCCCACACCCAGCTCCACCCGCCCACCGGACAGGTGATCGAGCGAGGCGATGGTCTTGGCGAGGGTGATCGGGTGGTGTTCGGCGGGCAGCGCGACCGCTGTCGACAGGGTGATCCGCTCGGTGACCGCGGCGGCGGTGGCCAGCGCGACCCACGGGTCGAGCGTGCGCAGATACCGGTCGTCGGGTAGCGAGGAGTCGCCGGTCTGCGGATGGGCCGCGGCCCGCACGACCGGGATATGGGTGTGCTCGGGGACGTAGAACGCGTCGAATCCGGCGTCCTCGGCGGCCTTGGCCGCATCGGCGGGCGCGATGCCCCGGTCACTGGTGAACAAGACAACCCCGTAGCGCACGTCCCGGCCCTCCGACTTCGGCAGCAAAACTGAAACAGGTTCTAAACCTGAGACAAGTTCTACAGGAGTAAAACGAGTTCTACTAGTCCTGATCTCAGCGGATGGCCGAAACGGCGACGCCCTTTTCCCGATCAGGCGAGGGGAATACGCTGGTGGTCGTCCGAGCATCACTCTCGACACGGAGGTATCCGATGTCTGATGTTTCCCCTTTTCCTGAAGGTTATCCGCGGATCTGTCCCGGCCTGGCGTGCGTGGGAGCGGCCGCCGCGATCGACTTCTACACCGCGGTCTTCGGCGCCACCGTGCGCATGAAGATGGACGGCCCCGGCGGCACCATCGTCCACAGTGAACTGCTCGTCGGCGATTCGGTGCTGATGGTGGGCGATCCGGTCCCCGAGATCGGCTTCAGTGACCCGAAGGCCGTCGGCGGTTCGCCGGTGAACCTGATGGTCTACGTCGCCGACGCCGACGCCGCCTTCGGCGCGGCCCTCGACGCGGGCGCTACCGCCATCACTCCCATGACCGACCAGTTCTACGGCGACCGCAGCGGCGCCTTCGAGGACCCGTGGGGTCACCGCTGGACCGTGGCCACCCACATCGAGGACGTCTCGCCGGAGGAAATGGAACGGCGCATGTCCGACATGATGAACGCGGGCTGATCGGATCGGCACGCCCGCACCGTGCGCGAAGGCCGCGGTGCGGGCGTGCCGCGCGTTACGCGGGAACGATCGAGTTCCCCTCGACGCGAACAGGTTTGGCGGGCAGCGGCGCGGTCGCCGGGCCGCCGCGTACCGCGCCGTCGAGCTCGAATCGGCTGCCGTGGCACGGGCAGTTGATCGTGCCTCTGGCCACGGTGGCGACCTTGCATCCAGCGTGCGTGCAGGTCGATGACAGCCCGACGAAAGTGCCCGCGGTCGGCTGCGTGACGACGGTGTCGCCGACGATCACACCACCACCCACCGGAACATCGGCCACCGTGGTCAGCGCCCCCGCCGGCGCCCCCGGTTCGGGTGGAGCAGCGGCTGCCGACTCGGTGTTGTCGTCGCCACCGCACGCGGTCAACGTCGCCGCGGCGGCCAAGGCGCCGACACCCACCACGACGGTGCGGCGGTTCAGCGAGAAATCGTTGATGGTCATCGGTCGTTCTCCGCTTCCGTTGATGAGGCTGCCGGCCCGCTTCTCACGCCCACCGGCTCCTTCCCTGTCAACGGCCCACACTCCCTCCCGGTTCGACCGATTCCGATGTCGAGCCGGTGACCCGGCGTGAAATCTCCGGACGTATCGGGGGATTCCCTGATGTGGGTGGGCGGTCAGGGCGCCTAGCGTTCTCGGTGTGCGGGCGATTGTGCAGCAGGTATACGGGTCATCGGCGATGTTGGCGACCGCGGAGGTCGGGCGGCCCTCAGTGGGAGCGGGGGAGGTGCTGGTCCGCGTTCACGCCGCGTCGGTGAATGCGCGGGATTGGCATGTGATGCGGGGAGATCCGAAGATCGCGCGGTGGATGGATCGGTCGGTCTTCGGCCGCCGGGGACCGGCGAATCCGGTGCAGGGCGGTGATTTCGCGGGGACGGTCGAGCAGGTGGGGGACGGTGTCACGGATCTGGCGGTGGGCGACGAAGTCTTCGGGGAGGCGGTCAGCGGTGCGTTCGCGGAATACGTCGCGGTGCCCCGGGGGCTGCTCGACCGGAAGCCGGCGAACCTGAGTTTCGAGGAGGCGGCGGCGGTGCCGTTGGCCGCCAATACCGCCCTGACCTGCCTGCGTCACGTCGTCGACGGCGAGCGGGTGCTGATCATCGGCGCGTCCGGTGGCGTCGGCACTTTCGCGGTCCAGATCGCCCGGGCACGGGGTGCGCGGGTCAGCGCGGTGTGCAGCACCCGCAATGTCGAGGCGGCGCGCGCACTCGGCGCCGAACGCGTCGTCGACTACACCCGCGATACTCTGACCGGCCGCTACGACACTGTCCTCGACCTGGCCGGAACGCGGTCGCTGCGGGAACTGCTCCGACTGGTCGAACCCACCGGCACGCTGGTCCTGTCCGGTGGTGGCAACTTCGACGGCGGCAGCTGGTTCGGCCCGGTCGGCCTGCTCGCGCGCGGTCAGCTGGCTCGACCGTTCGTGAAACCGGCCATCCGTGCTCCGCTGGCGCAGCAGACGCCGGAGTCGCTCACCGAGCTCCGCGAACTGATCGAGTCGGGTCTGCTCCGCCCGGCCATCGACCGGACCGACCCACTGGCGGATACGCCCGCCGCCATCGAGTACATGGAGACCGAACACGCCCGCGCGAAGATCGTGATCACCATCGCGCCGGCGGGCTGACGTCACAGCAGGCGAAACTCCATCATCGCGATCGCGTCGTCGACGGAGGCGGACAGGGTCTTCAGCCGACTGTGCGCGTTCGGCGCGGACAGGGCCGCCTGGCGATCGGTCGGGCCGATCGGCAGGCGAGCCGCGAGCTCGTAGGACCGCGTGGTCGGATCGTCGGACAGATCGTCCAGCGAGGCGGACGGCGGCGGACGGCGGATGCCGTTGCGTCGCGCGAACTGCGCCGTGAGGGTGTGCAAGCGGTCCGCGCGTTCACGCAAACCCGCCAGCAACGCGCTGTCGTCGCTGCCGGGGTCGTCCGGCCATGTTTCGGCTTCCGCCTGCGGATACGGCGCGTCGACGAGCCACTTCTCGATGCGAATGCGGTCGGTTCCCTTGCAGCGCAGCCGGTATCGCGAGCCGGGCAGTTCGATGACCTCGGTGATCCGGGCGACGGTGCCCACCTCCGTGCGTACCTCACCGCCGCCCACTTCGTGCCCGCGCGCGATCAGCACGACACCGAATTCCGGCTCCCGCCGACCGTCCATGCAGTCCTCGACCAGCGCCACGTACCGCGGCTCGAAGATCTGCAACGACAACGACTCACCGGGTAGCAGCACCGCTCCCAGCGGGAACATAGGTATCTCCACCGTCCCAGCATGCCCGGTGTCGCGCCTACTGTGCCCATCCGGCGCGCTCACGCTGTGTCCTTTCGGCAGGTTCGGGTCCGGCCCACGGTGACATGGGCCAGCCGTTGCTTCACGCGGTGGCGATCGACTCGAATACCGTCGGATCGACCAGTGTCGAGGTGTCACCGAGCTCTCGGCCCTCGGCGACATCGCGCAACAGCCTGCGCATGATCTTGCCGCTGCGGGTCTTGGGCAGCTCCGGCACGATGTGGATCTCGCGCGGCCTCGCGATCGGACTGATCTCGAGCGACACCGCTGCCTCGAGCTCGGACACGAGCGCGTCGGCCGTGGCCGCCGATCCGGTGAGGATGACGAAGGCGACGATTCCCTGCCCGGTCGTCTCGTCGGAGGCACCGACCACCGCGGCCTCGGCGACGGCCGGGTGCCCGACCAGCGCGGATTCCACCTCGGCGGTGGAGATGCGGTGACCGGACACATTCATGACGTCGTCTACGCGCCCCAGGATCCACAGATCACCGTCGGCATCGAGCTTGGCCCCGTCTCCGGCGAAGTACCAGCCGTCGGAAGCGAAACGCTGCCAATAGGTTTCGCGGTAGCGGTCCATGTCGTTCCAGATGCCGCGCAGCATCGACGGCCACGGCTGATCGAGGACGAGCAGCCCGGATTCATCGGGCCCCAGTGGCGTGCCGTCGTCGTCTACGACCTTGGCGGAGATCCCCGGCAGCGGGCCCATCGCGGCGCCGGGCTTGGTGTCGGTGATGCCGGGCAGCGGCGCGATCATGATGGCGCCGGTCTCGGTCTGCCACCAGGTGTCGACGATCGGAGTCTTGTTCGCGCCGACGACTTCCCGGTACCAGCGCCAGGCTTCGGGGTTGATCGGTTCGCCGACGGAGCCCAGCAGTCGCAGCGTGCTCAGATCGTGGGCGTCGGGGATTTCGCGGCCCCACTTCATGAACGTGCGGATCAACGTCGGCGCGGTGTAATAGATGGTGACGCCGTACTTCTCGATGATCTCGAAATGACGATTCTGGTCGGGAAAGTTCGGCGTGCCCTCGTACACGATCTGCGTCGCGCGGTTAGCGAGCGGCCCGTAGACGATGTAGCTGTGCCCGGTGACCCAGCCGATGTCGGCGGTGCACCAGTAGATGTCGTGTCCCGCTTTGTGGTCGAACACGTTGTGGTGGGTATAGGCGGTTTGGGTGAGGTAGCCGCCGGTCGTGTGCAGGATGCCCTTGGGCTTTCCGGTGGTGCCGGAGGTGTAGAGGATGAACAGTGGATGCTCGGCGGGGAAGGCCTGTGCCTCGTGCGAAGGTGAAGCGACAGCGACGGTTTCATCCCACCACAGATCGCGCACCTCGGTCCACGGCACGTCCAGGCCGACCCGGCGCACCACCAGCACATGCTCGACGCTCGACGGATCCGAACCCAGCGCCTCGTCGACGGCGTACTTCAGCGCGGCGGGCTTGCCGCGACGCCACTGCCCGTCGGTGGTCACGATCAGCTTGGCCTCGGCGTCGTCGACCCGCTGGCGCAGCGCCGTGGGGGAGAACCCGGCGAACACCACCGAGTGGGTGAGACCGAGCCGCGCGCACGCCAGCATCGTCACGATCGCTTCGGGCACCATCGGCATGTAGATCGCGACGCGATCGCCCGCCGCGAGTCCCAGCGCGGTGAAAGTGTTCGCGGCCCGGCACACCTCATCGAGCAACTCCGCGTAGGTGATCGCGCGGGAGTCGCCGGGTTCGCCCTCCCAGTGGATGGCGACCTGGTCGCCGTGGCCGTCGATGACGTGGCGGTCGAGGCAGTTGTAGGCGACATTGAGCTCGCCGTCGCCGAACCAGCGCGCGACCGGTGCGTCGGTCCAGTCGAGTACCTCGGTGAAGGGCTTGTGCCAGTGCAGCCGGTTGGCCTGCTCTGCCCAGAAACCGTCGCGGTCGGTGCGCGCCCGCTCGTACAGCGTGGCATCGGCATTGGCCTGCGCGACGAACTCCGGGGCGGGCGGGTAACTGGTCACAAGAATCTCTCCTTCGAAAAGCATGGGGGTACAACCCGTGCCGGTGGGGCGAACCACCGGCACGGGCAGGGTGGGCGTCAGTGCGAGATCGCCTTCTCCGCACCGACGCCGGTCAGGGACCGGACTTCCATCTCCGCGGCCTTGGCCTGGTCGACCTGCTCGCCACGGCCACCCAGGAAGGTGCCCAGTACACCGAGCGCGAACGCCAGCGGAATGGACACGATGCCCGGGTTGGACAGCGGGAACCAGTCGAAATCCGCATCCTTGATCATCGCGGTCTTGTTGCCCGATACCGCGGGCGAGAACACGATGAGCACGATGGTCGAGATCAGGCCGCCGTACATCGACCACAGCGCGCCGGTGGTGTTGAAGCGCTTCCAGAACAGCGAATACAGGATTGTCGGCAGGTTCGCCGCCGCCGCCACCGCGAACGCCAGCGCCACCAGGAACGCGATGTTCTGGCCGTTGGCGAGGATGCCGAGACCGATCGCGAGCACACCGATCACCACCGCGGTGATCCGCGAGACCCGCACCTGCTTGACCTCGTCGACCTTGCCCTTCTTGATCACACTGGCGTAGATGTCGTGGGCGAACGAGGCCGATGCGGTGATGGTGAGTCCGGCCACGACCGCGAGGATCGTCGCGAACGCGACCGCCGAGATCACCCCGAGCAGGATCACCCCGCCGAGTTCGAACGCCAGCAGCGGCGCCGCCGAGTTCTGGCCACCCGCCGCGGCGAGGATCTTGTCCGGGCCCACGATGGCCGCCGCGCCGTAACCGAGCACCAGGGTGAACAGGTAGAAGGCGCCGATCAGGCCGATCGCCCACACCACCGAGCGCCGAGCCTCTTTCGCGGTCGGGACCGTGTAGAAGCGCATCAGCACGTGCGGCAGACCCGCGGTGCCGAGTACCAGGGCCAGGCCCAGCGACAGGAAGTTCAGCTTCGACATCTCGCTGCCGCCGTATTGCGCGCCGGGAGCGAGTACGTCGCGGGCGGCGACCGCCTTGCTGGTGGACTCGCTCACCGATTCCTGTGCGGCACCGAGGATGTCGGAGAAATTGAACCCGTATTTCGACAGCACCATCACCGTCATCAGACCGGCACCGGCGATCAGCAGCACCGCCTTGATGATCTGTACCCAGGTGGTGCCCTTCATGCCACCGACCAGCACATACACGATCATCAGCACACCGACGGCCGCGATGACGATGGATTGCCCGGTGCGGCTGGAGATATCGAGCAGCAGCGCGACCAGGCCGCCGGCGCCCGCCATCTGCGCGAGCAGATAGAACAGCGAGACGGTGAGGGTGGTCAGCGCGGCCGCGGTGCGCACCGGGCCTTCCTTCAGCCGGAAGCTGAGTACGTCGGCCATGGTGAATTTGCCGGTGTTGCGCAGCATTTCGGCCACCAGCAGCAGCGCGACGAGCCAGGCGACGAGGAACCCGATCGAATACAGGAACCCGTCGTAGCCGTAGACGGCGATCGCGCCCGCGATGCCGAGGAAGCTCGCGGCCGACAGGTAGTCACCGGCGATGGCGATGCCGTTCTGCGGGCCGGAGAAGCCGCGTCCGCCGGTGAAATAGTCCGCGGCGCTGGCGTTGTTGCGGCTGGCCCGGATCACCACGACCATGGTGACCGCGACGAACAGCAGGAAAATGGCGATATTGGCGATGGGATTGCCCACCGTCGAAGACGCGGCAAGGGTGACGCTCATGCCTGGCCCCCTTCGAGTTCGTCGCGGATGGCCGCGGCGCGCGGGTCCAGTTCACGGTTGGCGAATCGGACATAGAGCCCGGTGATGAGGAACGTGGAGACGAACTGCCCGAGGCCGAGCAGCAGGCCCACGTTGATGTTGCCGAAGACCTTCTGCGCCATGAAGTCGTGCGCGTACGCGCCGAGCAGCACATAGCTCAGATACCACACCAGGAACAGCGCGGTCATCGGGAAGATGAAGCGGCGCAGCCGGTTTCGCAGATCTTGGAACTGCGGACTCGCTTGTACCGCGAGCCATTCGTCGGCACTCGGCGTGCGCGGATCTGGCGCCTCGGTGTCGGTTTGGGTCATGCCGGTCGTCCTAGCGTGAAGGGGGGTCGTGCGTGGAGATGACGGTAGGTCCCCGGACGCGAGCGCATGGTGGTGTGGTGTGGGTCACTCGGTGAAGGTGGCCGCCCGTGCGGTGAGCGGTCGGTGTGGTGCGACGAACGGTCGGTGCGAGATCACCGGCGAGTGGCGGTTTCGGGGTCGCGATCCGCACTCATCCCGAGCCGTTCGGGGGCGTGCATGCGCAGGAACACCCCCGCCACCGCCCGGGGATCCTGACCCGCGGTGGCGAGGCTGACCAGGATGGTCACCGCGAAGGCCAGCGGTACGCTCACCGCGCCCGGATAGTCGACGATCGCGGCGGGCCACCCGTTCGCCAGGTCGGGGGAGACGCCACCGAGCACCGCCAGCACGGTCGCTCCGCCGGCGGTGACGCCGCCGGTGAGCATGCCCGCGGCCGCACCGGTCGCGGTGAGTCCGCGCCACCAGATGCCGAGCACGAGCAGCGGGCACAGCGTCGACGCGGCCACCGAGAAGGCCAGGGCGACGGTGCGCGACAGATCCAGGGACGCCACGGTGACCGCGAGGGTCAGCGGGACCAGGCCCGCGACCAGGGCGGCGAGGCGGAAGTCCCGGATCCGGCCGCGCAGCACGTCGGTACTGAGCACACCCGCCAAGCTGACCAGCAGCCCCGACGAGGTGGACAGGAATGCCGCGATCGCCCCGGCGGCCGCCAGCGCGGCCAGCAGTTGTCCGCCGAGTCCGCCGAGCACCGCGCCCGGTAGCAGCACCACCGCCGCGTCGGAGGCGCCGGTGATCAGCAATTGGGGCACGTAGAGGCGGGCGAAGACGCCGAGCAGGATCGGGAACAGGTAGAAGACGCCGACCAGCCCGATCACGGTGAGCGCGGTCCGCCGCGCGGACGGGCCGTCACGATTGGTATAGAAGCGAACGAGCACATGCGGCAGTCCCATGGTGCCGAGGAAGGTCGCCACGATCAGCGAGAACACCTGGTACTGCGGATGTTGTCCGCCGAAGCCGCCGCCGGGCGCCACCCAGCTCGCGCCGTCGGCCGGTGCTCCGGCCACCACCGGAACGGCCGAGCCCGGCGCGAGGACCAGTTCGCTGCCTTCGGTGAGGGTGTGATCGCCCGGTGTCAGCACCACCGGTCCCGCGCTGGGTTGCCCGTCGAGTGTTCCGGTGATCGTGACCTGTTGTGAAACATCCAGGTGCACGACGACATCGGTGGAGATGTCGACGGTGGTGCGCGCGTCGACCGTGGGCGGTACCGGGGTGGCGACCGGTCGTTCGTCGCCGAGGAAATGCATTCCGAGCACCAGCGCGGGCACCGCCACCGCCGTCAACTTCAGCCAGTACTGGAAGGCCTGCACCAAGGTCACAGAGCGCATTCCGCCGCCGATCACATTCGCCGATACGATCGCGCCGACCGAGACCGCACCTACCCAGGCGGGTACTCCGAGCAGAATGTGCAGCGTGAGTCCGGCTCCTTGGAACTGCGGAATCAGATACACCGCGCAGACCAAGACGACGAGACCGGCGGCCATGCGCCGCAATCGAATCGAACCCAACCGGAATTCGGCGAAGTCCGGCACGGTGTAGGCGCCGGATCGGCGCAGCGGCGCGGCCACGAACATCAGCAGGCCCAGATAACCAGCGGTGAAACCCACCGGATACCACAGGGCGTCCGCGCCGTATTTGGCGATCAACCCGGCGACACCGAGAAAGGAAGCGGCGGAGAGGTATTCACCGGAAATCGCTGCGGCGTTCCACCGTGAGCCCACGGTGCGTGAAGCGACAAGGAAATCGGAAGTCGTGCGGGACAGGCGCACTCCGTAGAACCCGATGCCGACAGTGGCGAGCGCCGCCAGCAGTAGTGCGGCGACCGTGAGCGCGGGAGTGTCGGGACTCATGGGGTCAGCGTCTGTTCGCGCGGCATGTGTCAGTCCCCGGCCAGTTCCAGGAAGTCGTCTTCGTTGCGTTGGGCGAGGCGAACATACGACCACCCCACCGCGTACAGCACCGGGAACGCGACCACGCCGAGGATCAGCCACGGCAGCCGAATGCCGAGAACCGCGGCCTCGGCGATCGCGTCGATGCGGAACAGCACCGGTAGCGCGCCGAACCCGACCGCCACCACCAGCCCGAGCCGCAAGGCCAGACCCAGCTGCGCCCGGATCAGCCCACCGATCAGCGCCGCGCCCAGGTCGGTCTGCTCGACCACCTCCGTGCGAGTGCGCACCTGACGCGCACCCCGCCGCTGCGCCAACACCACGCGTTCGCGCGGCGGTCGCTGCGGACCCGTCACCGCTGTGACCAGTTCTGCCGAGGCCCGTGCACCAGCCGCTGCTTGAGTTCGCGCACCTGCCGTCGGCTCACCGGCAATTCCACCGCGCCCGCCGCCCCCTCGGCCCGCAGACACACCACCGTCGCGTTCCCCGCGCTGCGCAACCCGGTCACCAATCGCAAGGCCACCAGATATGACCGATGCACCCGCAGAAAACCGGCATCCTCCCATCGTGATTCCAACGCCGACAGCGGAATTCGCACCAGATGCGACCCACTTCCGGTATGCAACCGTGCGTAATCCCCATCCGCTTCGACCCACGCCACATCAGCCCGGTTCACCAAGGTGGTCACCCCGCCGAGCTCCACCGGAATCACCTCGCTCGGATGTGCGGACTCCGCCACGACCGTCGCGGGCACCGAGATGCGTCCCGCCAGAATCCGCCGCACCGCCTCACCCAATCGAGCTCCGCGCAGGGGCTTCAACAGATAATCCACCGCCCCCAAATCGAAGGCGGCCACCGCGTGATCATCGTGGGCGGTCACGAACACCACCGCGGGCGGCTCCGCGAATTCCGACAGGATTCCCGCCAATTCCATCCCCGTGAGACCTGGCATATCGATATCGAGGAATACCGCGTCGATGGGATGTGCCCGCAACAACCGCAATGCCCCGGTCGCCTCACCGGCCCGATAGATCTCACCGACCCCCGCCTGCGTGCTCAGCAGATACACGAGCTCGTCCAGCGCCGGTTTCTCATCATCGACGGCGAGCACCCGCAGAGCGGTCGAGGGTTCATCGGTGTTCCAAGTCACAACCCATCCATCGTAACCGGCACCCTCGGCGGCGGTGTCGAACGCCGCCCACGCGAGGAATCAGGCGCGGATACCGGCGCGGAACTTCGGGACGCGCATGTTGACTTTCGTCCCCGCACCGGGTGCGGTTTCCACGACCAGGCCGTAGTCGTTGCCGAAGGCGGCGCGGAGGCGGTCGTCGACGTTGGCGAGGCCCACGTGGGCTGCCTCGCCGGTGCGGGCCGGGCCGGAGCCGGTGTCGACGGCGTCGAGGGCGCCGGAGCGCAGGAGGTCGGGGTCCATGCCGATGCCGTCGTCTTCGACACTGATCAGGCAGTCGGTGCCCGCGTCGGTGGCGACGATGCTCAGCTGGCCGCCTCGGCCGCCGCCGGCGAGGCCGTGCCGGACCGCGTTCTCGACGAGTGGCTGCAAGGCGAGGAAGGGCAGCACGACACCGAGAACTTCCGGTGCGATGCGCAGACGCACGTCGAGCGCGTCGCCGAAGCGGGCCTGTTCCAATGCCAGATATCGCTCGATATTGCGCAGTTCGTCGGCGAGCACGGTGAATTCGCCCGCGGCGCGGAAGGAATAGCGGGTGAAGTCGGCGAATTCGAGAATCAGTTCGCGGGCACGATCCGGGTCGGTGCGGACGAACGAGGCGATCGTGTTCAGCGCGTTGTAGATGAAATGCGGGCTGATCTGGGCTCGCAGCGCCCGCAGTTCGGCCCGGTCGACCCGAGCCCTCGACGCATCCAGCTCGGCGAGTTCCAACTGCCCACACGCGTAGCGCGCCACCTCCGCGACCGCCCCGAGCATGCCCGGCCCCGGCGTCCCGGTCGTCACCATGCCGAGCACACCCACCGCCGCCCCCGTGTCGATCGGCAACGGCTGCGCGATCAACGTGTGCTCGTCACCGGTGACCAGCACCGGCCGCTCGTCGGCGACGGCCCGCCGCGCCGCCTCGGCGAACGAGGCGAACATCCCGGTATGCGGACCGTCCCACGCCAGCAGTGTCCCCTCGGCATCGGCCACGCCCAGCGCCTCGGCGCCCGCGAGAGCCCGCAGGTGTGGCGCCGCTTCACTCGCGGACTCCTCGGTCAGCCCACGTCGCAACGGCACGGCGGCCAGCGACGCGGTGTGCAGCGCTTGGTGCACAGCCCGCTGGGCGGGTGTGGTGACCACCCGCTGCGTGCGCCGCCACACCAGCAAGGCCACGACCAGCAGGGCGAGGGCCGCAGCGGCCACGATGAAGGGGGTCATCGAGTCGGCCGATCGGAGTGCACCGATCGATTATGTCGGTGTGGGTGCCGGAATCGGATCAGGTCGCCTTCTTCTCGAGATCGAGTGCCCGTCGGTGACGTTCACCACGACACGCCGCCTCTCGCCCAGGCGCGCTTCGTAGCCTGCCGAATGTGTCGGACCCCCGTGCATAGAATGCCAAGGCCAACCCCCGCCGACTCTATGGGAGGAAGGACCGTCTTGGCTCCGTCCGGATCGTTCGTTCACCTGCACAACCACACCGAGTACTCGATGCTCGATGGAGCGGCGAAGATCTCGCCGCTGTTCGCGGAGGCGGATCGGTTGGGCATGACCGCGGTCGGCATGACCGACCACGGCAACATGTACGGCGCCTCGGAGTTCTACAACTCGGCCAAGAAGGCGGGCATCAAGCCGATCATCGGCATCGAGGCCTACATCGCACCGGGCTCGCGCTTCGACACCAAGCGTGTGAAGTGGGGCGATCCGGGCCAGAAGGGCGACGACGTCTCGGGCTCGGGTGCCTACACCCACATGACCATGGTCGCCGAGAACGCGACCGGCCTGCGCAACCTGTTCAAGCTGTCGAGCCTGGCCTCCATCGAGGGCCAGCTGGGCAAGTGGGCCCGCATGGACGAGGAGATCATCGCCCAGCACGCCGAGGGCATCATCGCGACGACCGGCTGCCCGTCGGGCGAGGTGCAGACCCGGCTGCGTCTGGGCCACGATCGCGAAGCGCTCGAAGCCGCCGCGAAGTGGCAGGAGATCTTCGGCGCCGACAACTTCTTCCTCGAGGTGATGGACCACGGTCTGTCCATCGAGCGCCGGGTCCGCGAGGGCCTGATCGATATCAGCAAGCAGCTCGGCATCCCGCCGATCGCCACCAACGACTGCCACTACGTCACCAAGGACCAGTCGGTCAACCACGAAGCGCTGCTGTGCATTCAGACCGGCAAGACGCTGTCGGACCCGACCCGCTTCAAGTTCGACGGTGACGGTTACTACCTCAAGTCCGCCGCGGAGATGCGCGCCATCTGGGACGCCGAAGTCCCTGGCGCCTGTGACAACACCGAGCTCATCGGCGAGCGCGTCCAGCCCTACGACGACGTATGGGCCCACCGCGACCGGATGCCGATCTTCCCGGTGCCCGAAGGCCACGACCAGGCCAGCTGGTTGCGCAAGGAAGTCCTCGACGGTCTCGATCGCCGCTTCCCGGACGGTCCCTCGCGCGAATATCTCGACCGCGCCGACTTCGAACTCAAAGTCA
The DNA here is from genome assembly GCF_042668615.1 of Nocardia sp. NPDC057272. Classification (NCBI taxonomy): domain Bacteria; kingdom Bacillati; phylum Actinomycetota; class Actinomycetes; order Mycobacteriales; family Nocardiaceae; genus Nocardia; species Nocardia sp. NPDC057272. Next base: position 119,294 of record NZ_JBHUYK010000020.1, read on the forward strand.
TCTGCGAAATGGGTTTCCCGGCTTACTTCCTCGTCGTCGGTGACCTGATCAAGCACGCGCTCGAGGTCGGCATCCGCGTCGGCCCCGGCCGTGGTTCGGCGGCAGGCTCGCTGGTCGCCTACGCGATGGGCATCACCAATATCGATCCCATCCCGCACGGCCTGCTGTTCGAGCGATTCCTCAACCCCGAGCGCGTGTCGATGCCCGATATCGATATCGACTTCGATGATCGCCGCCGCGGTGAGATGGTCCGCTACGCCACCGAGAAGTGGGGCAGCGACCGTGTCGCCCAGGTGATCACCTTCGGCACCATCAAGACCAAGGCCGCGATCAAGGACTCCGCGCGAGTCCTGTTCGGCCAGCCCGGTTTCGCCATCGCCGACCAGATCACCAAGGCGCTGCCGCCGCCGATCATGGCCAAGGACATCTCGGTCGCCGGCATCACCGATCCCGACCACGAGCGGTACAAGGAAGCCACCGAGGTTCGCGAACTCATCGCGAGCAACCCCGATGTCGCCAAGATCTACGAAACGGCGCGCGGTCTGGAAGGCCTGATCCGCAACGCCGGCGTGCACGCCTGCGCGGTCATCATGTCCTCGGAGCCGCTCACCGACGCGATCCCGGTGTGGAAGCGCGCCCAGGACGGCGCGATCATCACCGGCTGGGACTACCCGTCGTGCGAGGCCATCGGTCTGCTGAAGATGGACTTCCTGGGTCTGCGCAACCTCACCGTCATCGGTGATGCCCTGGAGAACATCAAGGCCAACCGCGGCATCGATCTGGACATGGACAACCTGCCGCTCGACGACCCGGCCACCTACGAACTGCTCGCCCGCGGCGACACCCTGGGCGTGTTCCAGCTCGACGGCAGCGCCATGCGCGACCTGCTGCGCCGCATGCAACCCACCGGCTTCGGCGATATCGTCGCCGTCCTCGCGCTGTACCGCCCCGGCCCGATGGGCATGAACGCGCACAACGACTACGCCGACCGCAAGAACAACCGGCAAGAAGTCAAACCGATCCACCCCGAACTCGAAGAGCCACTGAAAGAGATCCTGGCCGACACCTTCGGCCTGATCGTCTATCAGGAACAGATCATGCAGATCGCGCAGAAGGTGGCCGGGTACTCGCTCGGCCAAGCCGATATCCTGCGCCGCGCCATGGGTAAGAAGAAGCTGTCCGTCCTGGAAGAGGCCTACGCCGGCTTCCGCGACGGCATGCTCGCCAACGACTTCTCCGAGCCCGCCATCAAGGCGCTGTGGGACACCATCCTCCCGTTCGCCGGGTACGCGTTCAACAAATCACACGCCGCGGGCTACGGCCTCGTCTCCTTCTGGACCGCCTACCTCAAGGCCAACTATCCGGCCGAGTACATGGCGGGTCTGCTCACCTCGGTCGGTGACGACAAGGACAAAGCCGCCATCTACCTGTCGGATTGCCGCAAGATGGGTATCACGGTGCTGCCGCCCGATGTCAACGAATCGGAGCTGAACTTCGCCTCCGTCGGCACCGACATCCGCTTCGGCCTCGGCGCGGTCCGCAACGTCGGTACCAACGTGGTCGGCTCGATCATCACCGCGCGTAAGGAGAAGTCGAAGTTCACCGACTTCTCCGACTACCTGAACAAGATCGACGCGATCGCCTGCTCCAAGAAGGTCACCGAATCCCTCATCAAGGCAGGCGGATTCGACTCACTCGGGCACCCGCGCAAGGGCCTGCTGCTGATCCACTCCGACGCGATCGACGCGGTGATGTCGACCAAGAAGGCCGAGGCGATCGGCCAGTTCGACCTGTTCGGCGGTCTCGACGACGGCGACGACTCGATGGCGTCGGTCTTCAATGTCAAAGTCCCCGAGGACGAATGGGAGACCAAGCACAAGCTCGCCCTCGAACGGGAGATGCTGGGCCTCTACGTGTCCGGCCACCCGCTCAACGGTGTCGAGCACGTGCTGGCCGCCCAGGTCGATACCCCCATCCCGGCGATTCTGGAAGGCGACGTCAAGGACGGCGCGCAGGTGACCATCGGCGGCATCCTCGCCTCGGTGAACCGCCGGATCAACAAGAACGGGCTGGCCTGGGCCTCGGCGCAATTGGAAGACCTCACCGGTGGCGTGGAGGTGCTGTTCTTCCCGCAGTCGTACTCGGTGTACGGCATGGATGTGGTCGAAGACGCCGTGGTGCTGGTGAAGGCCCGCGTCTCGGTGCGTGACGACCGCATCTCCCTGATCGCCAACGACCTCGTCGTCCCCGACCTCTCGGCCATCGGCGTGGCCAAGCCGGTGGCGGTGGTCATGACGACCCGGATGTGTACGCCCGACAAGCTCGGTGAGCTGAAGAAGGTTCTCACCCGGCACCAGGGCACCTCGGATGTCTTCATCCGCCACGTCGGCGCCCGTGAGAAGACCACCATGCTCAAACTCGACGACGCCTGGCGAGTGTCGCCGTCCTCCGCGCTGATGGGGGACCTGAAAGCGCTGCTCGGCCCGGGTTGCCTCGGCTGAGCCCCGAAACGTCGAAACCACCCGTATCTGCCGCGGGTGGTTTCGACGTCTTGCGGTTACGGGTAGGTGAGCGCGGGCACTCGCGGCTCGGAAGTGGCAGCGGCCGTGCGAGGTTCGCGTTCCAGCCGATGGGACAGCCCGACGGTGGCGAGCATGGCCAGACCGAGCCCGGCGCCGATCCAGCCGACCGAGGTGAAGCCGAGTCCCGCGCCGATGGCCAGCCCGCCCAGCCAGGGACCGACGGTGATCCCGACGTTGAACGCTGAGTAGTTGGTCGCCGCGGCCAGTGTGGGGGCGCCGTCGGCCAGCGTGAAGACGCGGGTGTTCAGGGCCGGGTTCGTGGCGAAACCGAAAGCGCCGAGCAGCAACACGAGCACGATCATCGGGGCAGGGGAGTGCGAGGTGACCGCGATCGCGGCCGCGACCACCGTCATCCCGGCTGCCCCTACGTACAGCGTGCGGAACGGGTGCGCGTCGGCGAAGCGACCGCCGATCGTGATGCCGATCAATCCGCCGACGCCGTACAGACCCAGCACGGCGGGGACCCATGCCACCGAGATGCCGGTGGTGTCGGCCAGCATCGCGCCGAGATAGGCGAAGGTGACGAACGCCGAACCCGTCGACAGCGCGGTGGCGCCGTAGGACACCCACAGCCGGGGGTTCGCCATCACCCCCAATTCGCTGCGCAGCGCGGGGACCGTGGCGGGTCGACCGCCGGGAATCTTCGTGAACACACCGATCATCGTCAGAGCGGACAGCCCGGCGACCGCCCAGAAGGCCGCGCGCCAGCCCAGATGCTGGCCGATGACGGTGCCCGCGGGTACCCCGAATATCGTGGCGATGGTGAGTCCACCCGCGACGATGCTCATCGCCCGTCCGCGTAGCTGTGGGGCTACCAGACTCACCGCGGTCGCCGCCGCCAGCGCCCAGAATCCCGCGTAGACGAAGGCGCTCACCACGCGGGTCCCGAAGATCACCCAGTAGTCGCTGCTCAGCGCGCCCACGACATGGGCCGCGACGAAGATCGCGAGGAAGGCCAGCAGCGCGTCACGGCGTGGCCAGCGCAGCGTCACCACGGCCAGCAGCGGCGCGCCGACCAGCATGCCGAGTGCGAAGGCCGAGATGAGCAGCCCCGCACTGGGAATGGAGACGCCCAGGTCGGCGGCCATTTCGGGGAGGAGACCGGCCAGCATCAGCTCGGAGGTGCCCTGGGCGAAGATGGACAAGCCCAGGATGTAGACAGCGGTCGGCATGACAACCTCTCGTACGTCGAAATGTTTTGGATCAATCAGTTCAAAATAAGGGCATGGTGAAAGACGGTGTGGGCCGGTGGAACTCAGAGGCAGCGCATCGCGGTATCGGCGATCGCGGTGAGGGTGGCGCGATCGGCGCCGCCGCGTGCCGCGACGCGCATGCCGCTGATGGTGGCGGTCAGGAACTGGGCGATGGCGCGTGCGTCCCGATCGGCGGCGAATTCGCCTGCGCGCTGGCCACTTTCGACAGTCGCCGTGAGCGCGTCGAGACGGCGCTCGCCGTCGGTGTCCAGGAGTTCGCGGGCCGCGGCATCGTGCGGGGCGAGTTCGACGATCGAGTTCACCACGAGGCAGCCCGCTGGTTCGGTATCGGGCGCCTCGGCGGTCCGGCGCAGGATGTCGGCGATCCGCTCCCTGGCCGGTGCGTCGCTGCCGAGGATGTCGAAGAGGGGGGCGTTCTTCGTGGTCATGTAGTGGCGCAGAGCGCGATCGAACAGATCGCGCTTGCTGGTGAAGGTGTTGTAGATGCTGCTGCGGCCCAAACCTGTCGCGGCGCAGAGGTCCTGGGTGGAGGTCGCCTCGTAACCGGCGGACCAGAACGCCCGCATCGCGGCGTCCACGGCGCGGTGCTCGTCGAATTCCTTGGGTCTGGCCATGTCGACGATCGTAGCACGTTTTGAACAGTTCAGTCCAAAACTGGGCTGTGTGTGGACACAGCCCATCGGTGACTCCCCTGTGGTGGGTCGTGATGGCCGCCCCGCGAACTACGGGCTAGCGTCGAGAGACGTGACGTCCGTGCCGCTGCTCGACTCGCCACCGCACTCCCGTGACCCGTCGCGGCCGGTGCCGTGGCGGATGACCGGGCGGACGGTGCTGCTCGTCGCGGCGGCGCTGATCGTGGCGCAGCTGGTTCTGCGCGGCTGGGTGGCCGCGTCCGGATTCTTCTACTGGGACGATTTCCTGCTGATCGGCCGGGTGAGCAGCCAGCCGGTGCTCTCGACGGAATTGCTGTTCACCAGTCACGACGGGCACGTCATGCCGTTGGCGTTCGTGCTGACCTGGCTGGTCACCGAGGTGGCGCCGTTGAATTGGGCAGCCGCTGTCGTGGTGCTGACCGGGTTGCAACTGCTCGCTTCGCTGGCGGTGCTGCGACTGTTGATCGTGCTGCTCGGGGTCCGCACCCGCCTGCTCGGACCCCTGGCGTTCTACCTGTTCGTCCCGCTGACGGTGCCCGCGTTCGCCTGGTGGTCGGCGGCGGTGAACGCGCTGCCGTTGCAGATCGCGCTGGCGTGGGTGAGTGCGGACGCGGTGCGGCTGGTGCGAACCGGGCGGCGTCGATATGCGGTGTCGGGGGCTGTGGTGTTCGCGGTGGCGTTGCTGTTCTTCGAGAAATCGGTGGTCGTGCTGCCGGTGGCTTTCGCGGTGGCAGTGCTGGCCGCGCACGTGACGGGTCGATCCGTGCGGGCAGCCGCTCGGCGTGGGGGCGCGCTGTGGGCGGCGGGCGGCGCGGTGCTGCTGACGTGGTCGGCGGGTTTTCTGCTCGTCATCCAACGCCCCAGGGGACTCTCGGCTCCCGAACATCCCGGGTCCCTGTGGAGCCGCGCGCTGTCCGACGGGTTGGTACCCGCGCTGTTCGGCGGTCCATGGCGCTGGGAACGCTGGCAACCCGCCACCCCGTGGGCGGACTCGCCGAGCTTGCTGGTCGCGCTGAGCTGGCTGTCGCTGATCCTGTTCGCGGCGTGGACGATTCGTACCCGCTGCCGGGTCGGCGCGATCTGGGTGAGCGCCGCCGGATACGCGGTCCTGACCATCGCGCCCGTCGTCCTCCTACGTGACGGCCCGAGTACCGCAGGTCTGCTCCTCCAATCGGTGCGCTACTTCGCCGATTTCGCCGTCATCGCGACCGTCGCGCTCGCGTTGATCACGCTGGCACCCCGTCGGCACCGGTGGAGTTCGGTATTCGGATCGAACGAGCCTGCACACCAGCGAATTCCGGCCGGCGTCGATCCGGCACGTGCGCGCACCGTCAGCGGATCGGCTCCGGTCGAGGTGGGACGCGATGGTCGAGCTCGGCAGATAGTGGGTGTCTCGGCGATCGTCGTGTTCCTCGCGAGCAGTGTGTACTCGACGATCACCTTCACCGAATCCTGGGAACCGAGCCCGGCCCGCACCTACGTCAGCGGCGTGCGAGCCGCGCTCCCCGGCGCCGCCGACGCGCCGCTGCTGCCCCAAGAGGTTCCGTGGAACGTCTTGAACCCGTTGGCCTTCCCCGAGAACATGACCGACCGTGTCTTCGCCCCGATCTCGACCCCCACCACCTTCGCCCTCTCGACTCCGCGCCTGCGAATGATCACCGATGAGGGCGCCGTCGTCCCCGCGCAGGTCTGGTGGAACCGTGCCATCGTCGAGGGCCCCGAACCCCGCTGCGGGTACCGGGTGCACGGCACCACCGGCGCCAACCTCCCCCTCGACGGCCCCATGCAGATCCGCGACTGGACCGCCCAGGTGAACTACAACGCCGAACGTGACGGCCGGATCGCGCTGTCCTTCGAGGGCGAGACCGAGACGATCGCCGACGTGCGCGCGGGCTTGAACACCGTGTACATCCGGCTGCTCGGAGGCGGCGACACCCTGCGGATCAGATCCCTCGACGAGCGGCAGTCGCTGTGTGTCGGCGCCGGACCGGTCGGGGTCGCCGCACACGCGCGGTGAATCGTTGATCGAGCGCACCGGCGCGGGGCATGCGATGCTGGGCCGATGAGGCAGTTTCGGGTGTGGGCGCCGGAGGCGGGGGCGGTGCGGCTGCAACTGGACGGGGTCGAGCACCCGATGCGAAGAAACGGCGGCGGCAATTGGTCGGTCCGCGTCGACGCAGGTCAGGGTGCCCGTTACGGATTCCTGATCGACGACGACCCGATGGTGTTGCCCGACCCACGCTCGGCCCGCCAGCCCGACGGCGTGCACGAAACCTCCGCTGTCCACGACCTGGACGAGACGGTCTGGACCGACCGGAACTGGACCGGCAGACCCTTGGCCGGCTCGGTGTTCTACGAACTCCACATCGGCACCTTCACCCCCGAAGGAACCTTCGACGCGGCGATCGAGCACCTCGACCATCTCGTGACACTGGGCGTCACCACCGTCGAACTCATGCCGGTGAACGCCTTCGACGGCACCCACAACTGGGGCTACGACGGCGTCGGATGGTACGCGGTACAGGAAAGCTACGGCGGTCCCGACGGCCTGCAACGCTTCGTCGACGCCTGCCACGCCCGTGGCCTCGCGGTCTGCCTCGACGTGGTCTACAACCACCTCGGCCCGTGCGGCAACTACCTGCCGCGCTTCGGCCCCTACCTCAACGCGGGCCGCAACACCTGGGGTCAGAGCCTCAACCTCGACGGGCCCGGCTCCGACGCGGTCCGCGCCTACATCATCGACAACGCCCTGCGCTGGCTGCGCGAATTCCACCTCGACGCCTTGCGTATCGATGCCGTCCACGCGCTGGTCGACCGCACCGCCACCCACCTGCTCGACGAGCTCGTCGTCGAAACCACCGCGTTGGCAGCACATCTGGGCCGACCGCTCAGCTTGATCGCGGAGAGCGACCTCAACGACCCCCGCCTGATCACCCCGCGCGCGGCAGGCGGCTACGGGCTCACCGGCCAGTGGAACGACGACCTGCACCACGCCGTGCACACCGCCGTCTCCGGCGAAAGGCAGGGCTACTACGCCGATTTCGGCTCACTGGCCTGCCTCACGCAGACACTCACCCACGGCTTCTTCCATGCCGGGACCTACTCCAGCTTCCGGGGCCGCACTCACGGCGCGCCGCTGCGTCGCGACCTCATCCCCGGCAGCGCGCTGTTCGGCTACACCTGCAATCACGATCAGATCGGCAATCGCGCGATCGGTGATCGGCCCAGCGCCTATCTCACCCCCGGTCAGCTCGCGGTGAAGGCGGCGCTGGTGCTGCTCTCGGCGAGCACGCCGATGCTGTTCATGGGGGAGGAGTGGGGCGCGCGCACCCCGTTCCAGTTCTTCACCTCCCACACCGACCCGGTCGTCGCCGCGGCCACCGCCGCCGGGCGCCGGGCCGAATTCGCCGAGCACGGCTGGTCCAGCGACGAGGTGCCCGACCCGCAGGACCCGGACACCTTCACCCGCTCCAAGCTCGACTGGACCGAGGTCGGTCGCGAACCGCATGCCCGGTTGCTCGCCTGCTACCGCGGCCTGCTCGCCCTGCGCAAGTCGCGGCCCGAGTTCGCCGATCCATGGCTGGAACGGGTGTGGGCCGACTATGACGAAGCACAGCGTTGGTTCGTCCTGCGTCGTGGCCGAATCTCGGTGGTGTGCAACCTCGCCGAGGACGAAGTGGTGATCCCGGTGCATGGTCGGGTGCTGCTGGCCTGGTCACCTGCCACCGAAAGCGGTGCGGGAACACTGATTTCGGGTCACAGTTTCGCCGTGCTCGAGGAAGGTGACGGCGCGGGGACGGTGGTCACCGAGTGATGACGCCGGGCTACGGGTCGGCCACAGTCCGAAACGCGGCGTTGCCGAATGGGCATAACGCCGTATAGTCGGATGATGAGCAACGACGCTTACGGGCAGGAAAGCACTGCCCTACCGGCCGGTGTCGGGGGTTATGCCCCGGCCGGATTCGGTCCCCTGGTGCGCGCTTTCGCCACCTTGATCGGCCATCGCCGCGACGCAGGCGGGGCACTCGCCATCTATCGGCACGGTGAACCACTCGCCCATTTCTGGACCGGTAGTGCGGGTGACCGGCCGTGGACCGCCGATACCGGCGCGATCGTGTTCTCCGCGACCAAGGGCGTCACCGCCACCGTCATCCACCGGCTCGCCGATCGCGGACTGATCGACTACCAGGCGCCGGTCGCCGAATACTGGCCGCGTTTCGCCGCGCACGGCAAGGGCGCGATCACCGTCGCCGACGTGCTCACCCACCGCTCCGGGCTGTCGTCGCTGTCCGCGGTCGCCACCACCGCCGCGGAAGCCCTCGATCACGAGTTGATGGAGGACCGCCTGGCGCTGGCCACCCCGGACCGGATGCTCGGCACCCCCACCTATCACGCGCTGACCTACGGCTGGCTGCTCGCGGGCCTGGCCAGGGGCGTGACCGGCCGGAGCATGAGCGAGCTGATCCGCACCGAGGTCACCGATCCGCTCGGGATCGACGGCATCCACCTCGGTCGTCCCGCCGCGGACTCGTCGACCGAATACGCCCGGCTGGCCGGCGCGCACATGAGCTTCGCCGCGCATCCCGTCGCCGCCAGTTTCCTCGCCAATGTCGGATTCCGGCTGCCCGGACCGCTCGGCGCGGCCGCCCGCTGCCTGTTCGTGCCCGGCCTCGACGGCATTCTCGACGGTGACGACCCCACGATCCTGAACACCGAGATGCCCGCGGGCAACGGCGTCGCGACCGCCGCCGGACTGGCGAAGATGTACGCGGCGCTGGCCGACGGCGTCACCGTCGACGGCACGCCGTACCTGCAGCAGAGCACGCACGCCGCGATCCGCCGGGTGCAGAGCTACCGGCTCGACCACGCGCTGTTCTACCTGCCGATGATGTGGCACCTGGGCTACCACTCGTTGCCCGTCCCCGGCGCGCGGCACGGCTTCGGCCATATCGGGCTCGGCGGTTCGTTCGGCTGGGTCGACCCGCAGTCGGGTCTGTCGGTGGCCTACGTGCACAACCGTCTCGACCAGATCCTGCTGCCCTACGACCAGCTCGCCATGGGCTGGTTGCTGCCGCTGGTCGTGTCGAGCGTGCGCGCGAGTCGCACGTCCGGACACCGCGAGGACCGCGCGGCGGCGTGACCGCCGCGCGGCGAACCTACGTCAGGTAGCGATAGGCGGGGGAGCCCGGTTCCAGGCGTTCGGCCTGGATCGGGGACTCCTCGATGCGGTGCATCAGCGACGCCAGGTTGTCGGTGGCACCGAGCTCGATGCCGACCAGCGCGGCCCCGGTATCCCGGTTGTTGCGCTTGACGTACTCGAACATGGTGATGTCGTCGTCGGGGCCGAGGACATCGTCGAGGAAGCGGCGCAGCGCACCAGGCTCCTGCGGGAAGTCGACCAGGAAGTAGTGCTTGAGACCGCGGTGCACCAGTGAGCGCTCGATGATCTCGCCGTAGCGCGACACATCGTTGTTGCCACCCGAGACCAGCACCACGACCGTGCTGTCGGGCGCGATGTCGATCTCGGCCAAGGCCGCGGTGGCCAGCGCGCCCGCGGGCTCGGCGATGATGCCTTCGCTCTGGTAGAGGTCGAGCATCGCGGTGCAGATAGCGCCCTCGTCGACCAGCATCACCCGGAAAGCCGCTGTTCCGGTGGAGGATCCGGGTGTGGTGAGCAGGGGCAGCGAGGCATGCGAGACCATCCGGCCGCCGAACGACGCCGCCGCCCGGTAGGGCAGTTCGCCGATGCGGCGCACGGCGGCGCCGTCGACGAACGGGTCGATCTCGGGCAGCGTCACCGGTGCGCCGGCGACCAGCGCGGCGGTCAGCGAGGCCGCGCCCGCGGGTTCGACGGCCAGCAGGCCGGCGTGCGGTGCGCGTTCGCGCAGGTAGGTGCCGATGCCGGCGAGGCAGCCGCCGCCGCCGACCGGGACGATCACCAGGTCGGGGGCCGTGCCGAGCTGGTCGAGGAACTCCGCGGCGATAGTGCCCTGACCCGCGGCGGTGCGCGGGTCGTCGAACGGCGGCACCATGGTGGCGCCGGTGCGGGCGACATCGTCGGCGGCAGCCGCGGCAGCTGCGTCGTAGGTTTCGCCGACGGCGATCAGCTCGACGAACTCGCCGCCGTGCACGCGGATACGGTCGCGCTTCTGCTTGGGGGTGGTGGTCGGCACATAGATGCGCCCGCGTACACCCATCGCCCGGCAGGCGAACGCCACGCCCTGCGCGTGATTGCCCGCGCTGGCGGTCACCACACCGGCCGCGCGCTCGGCGGCGGTGAGCTGCACCATCAGGTTGTAGGCGCCGCGCAGCTTGTAGGAGCGAACCGCGGTGAGGTCTTCGCGCTTGAGGTACACCTGCGCACCGGTGCTCGCCGACAGCCGCGCGCTGTACTGCAGCGGAGTCGGCTCGATGATGTCGGAAATTCGCTTGGCGGCGGCGTCGATCTCGTCCGCGGTGAGCGGCGGACGGATTACGGACACTTCGGCGACGTCAGCGATGGGGGACACCCGGACAATGCTACCGAGGCGGTTCGCGCGCTCGGCGAGCGGAACCACCCGCCGGGGCGACCGCGGCGGGTGGGCTCGGACCTGCGGTTCAGCGCGGTGTGAGGACGAAGACCGGGATCACGCGATCGGTCTTCTTCGTGTACTCGTCGTAGTCTGGCCACACGGCGACCGCGCGCTCCCACCACCGCGCTCGCTCGTCGCCGACGACCTCGCGCGCGGTGTAGTCCTTGGTGGTGGTGCCGTCGCGCAGTTCGACGTGCGGATCGGCCTTGATGTTGTGGTACCAGACGGGATTCTTCGGCGCCCCGCCCAGCGACGCGACGACGGCGTACTCGCCGTCGTGCTCGACCCGCATCAGCGGCGTCTTGCGCAGCTTGCCGGTCTTGGCGCCCTTGGTGGTGAGCAGGATGACGGGCTTGCCCTGCAACGAGGTGCCCTCGGCGCCGCCGGAGTTCTCGTAGGTCTCGGCCTGTTCGCGTGCCCAGTCCGAAGTGCTCGGTGCGTACTCTCCTGTGAGTGGCATGACCTGCACAACGAACCATCGCCCTGTGATGTTCCCGATAGAGCCACTCGAACAAGTTCGGTGGACCGAACTTCGATGTACGCCTATCCTGGTCTGCATGGCAGTGCTCACCTCATCGGCAGCATCCGCGACCGTCGACATCGCGGGTAGCGCTTGGCCGGTCTACAAGCTCGAGGCGCTCGCCGCCGCGCTCGTGGTCGCCGCGCTGTTGCTGCTGATCATCGGGTCGCCGCAGGTCGCGGTGCTGGCGGCCGCCGCCGTGGCCGCCGTCCGCTGGACCGTCGGCGCCACCCGCACCGCGTCGCGCAACTGATTCGGGCACCGGGCCAGGGTCGTTCTCCCCGGATGGCGGATCATTCCGTCAGGTCGAGCGAACTCAACTCACCGCGCGACAGCACGCCCAGCTTCGGATACGCCTTGTAGAGGTGATGGCCGACGGTGCGGTGGCTCAGGAACAGCCGTGCCGCGATCTCCCGATTCGACAATCCCTGCGCGGCCAGCCGCACGATCTGTGATTCCTGCGGGGTGAGCAGGCTCAGCGGGCCGCCGCTCGCACGCGTACCGGTTCCGACACCGAGCGCGCCCAGTTCGGTGCGCGCGCGTTCGCTCCACGGTGCCGCGCCGAGCCGATCGAACAGCTCTGTCGCCTGTTCCAGCTGGGTCCGCGCGTCGACCTTGCGCTTGTCGCGGCGCAGCCACTCGCCGTAGAGCAGCCGAGTGCGGGCTTCGTCGAACGGCCGGTTGGCGGCGAGCGCGGCCACGAAGTGCTGTTCGGCCGCCGCGCCGTCGGCCAGCAACGCGCGTCCACGGGCCGCCAGCGCCGCGATCCAGTCCTGCTCGGCCCGCTGCGACCAGGCGGTGAGCCGATCCAGCGCCTCGGCAGCGCGGTCGGTCGCGCCGAGCCGAACCGCCACCTCGATCTGATCCGGGAGTGTGCGCAGCCCGATGACGTGGTGTCGCGCCGGTTCGATCGTCATATGCGCGAGCTCGGTCCTTGCCTGCTCCAGCCTGCCTTCGCCGAGTGCCAGCAGTGCCACGGCCGCGTGCGCCCACGACGCACCGACCGCGCCCGGCCCGCCGAACTCCTCGGCCGCCGCACGCTCGGCATGGTCTCGACACGATGCCGAATCACCCTGTAGCGCGGCGAGATACGCGAGAAATGCGTGGATCTGACTGATCCACTGCGCCTGCCCGATGTCCTGTGCGATCCGCAGCCCTTCCTCGGCCGCGATCCGGCCCTCCCTCGGTCGCCCGCCGAACAACAACCCCTCGGATCGGAAGAACAGCAGCGGCGCCAGCAACCCGATCCGCCCCTGCTCCCTGCATTCCCTGATCAACTCGCCTGCCAGTTCCTCGACCTGCTCGTCCTGCCCGACGACCAAACCGCTGCCACACAGCTGCACGAGGTCGGCCGGACTGTCCGCCCCGCCGGTCCGGGCGGCGGCCGCCGCGTCCCGCAGGTCGGCGACCCGCTGACCTGTCACCGACCCGGTCAGATATCGCGCGATCGGCGTCGCCGGGTCTTCCTTCACCAGTCGCAGCGTCGCCAGGACATCGGCGACCTCATCGAGCTCGTCGGGTCCGAGGTACCACGCGGTGTGCACGGCCTTGGTCAGGATCCGAGCCGCGCCACGGGGATCGGATGCGCGCATCGCGACGGCCGCTGACATCAACCGCCGATGCGCGGAACCCGGTTTGCCGCCCGCGAATTCGGCCTGCGCCCGTACCAGGTCCAGCCGCAGCTCGAACGCGGCTCCGCCTTCCTCGGCCACGGTGGCCTGCTCGCCACTCCCGGCGACCACCCCGGCAGAGCTGACAGGCCCTCGTTCGCCAGGCCGCGCCGCCTGCTCCGTCGGGCCGCCGGTTGCTCGGCCGCCGGGGGCGGCCTCGCCCGCCGGCTTCCGGACCTCGCTCGACAGCGACGCGGCTCGCTCGGCCAGTCGCTCCGCGCGGTCGGTGAGGCCGGCCTCCGTCGCGGACTCGGCGGCGAGGACGAGTCTGCGCACACGCGCGCTCGCGTCGATGCTCAGCGCGGCCGCGCGATCGTAGGCGGTCACGGCGGCATGGAGGCCGTGGCGGCGCCGGGCACGGTCGGCTGTGTGCTCGAGTGCGGTGGCGGTGTTCTCGTCGGGACCTGTTGCGGCACTGGCGAGATGCCATGCCCGCAGGTCCGCGGTGTCGTCGCCGCTCAGTGCGTCGGCCAGGGCGCGGTGGGCGGCGAGTCGGTCGGTGAGCGCGGCGCCTTGGTACACCGCCGACCGCAGCAGTGGGTGATGCCAGGTCAGCACCTGACCGTCGGTGCCGATCATGCCCGCGTCCTGGGCGGGTTGCAGATCCGGCAGTGACGCACCGAGACCGGCCGCGGCACGCAGGATCGGCGCCAGGTCCGTGGCACCGGCCGCCGCCGCGACCAGAAGCACGGTCCGCGTCGCTGCGGGCAAGCGGGTGACGCGGCCGTGGAAGGCCAGCTGTAACCGCTGCGTCAACGGCAACGGATTCGCGTCATCGACACTGCCGTCGCCGACTACTGCCGGAAGTTCCAGCAGCGCGAGGGGATTACCGCCCGACTCGGCGAGCAATCGATACCGAACGGCCGGACTCAGCGGGGTTGGACCGGCATCGAGCAGTGCCGCCGACGCCTCGGGACGCAGACCGGACAGGGCGAGTTCTGTCAGCCCGGGCGCGGGAAAATCCTGCGGCCCCGAGCGCGTCGCGAACAGCATCACCACCCCTTCGGCCTCGAGCCTGCGCGCCGCGAACAGCAGTGCCTCCGCGCTGGCCCGGTCCAGCCAATGGGCGTCGTCGATCAGGCACAGCAGCGGCCCGTTGGCTGCTTCCTCGGCGAGCAGGGTCAGTACCGCCAGCCCGATCAGCATCCGATCGGCGGGCGCGCCCTCGCCGAGCCCGAACGCCGCCTCGAGTGCGTCACGCTGCCGCGACGGCAGCCGGCCCATCAGCTCCATACCCGGCCGGACCAGCAGATGCAGTGCCGCGAAGGGCAATTCGGCCTCGGACTCGATCCCCGCGCTACGCACTGTCGCAACACCTTGCGCTGCCGCGTAATCCAGCAGCGCGGTCTTCCCGATCCCGGCCTCGCCGCGCACCACCAGGGCCCCGCTTCGCCCCGCGCGTGCCCCGCTGAGCAGGTCATCGATCCTGGCCTGTTCGGCATCGCGTCCGTGCAGCATGGGCTCCACCGTATCGCCGTACCGGTACCGCGGGCAGTCGCGCCGGGAAAAGTACCTATACGCGACTGATTCGACCGACCCCCCGCACGCCATAACGTTGTGTCCATCGCAGGAACAACCAGCGAAACACCAGCTCACAGCCTATTTCGGAGGTCGAAATGAACACCGTCGTCGCACAGTATCTGGAAGCGTGGAACACCCGCGAGCCCGCCGCCCGCCGCTCCGCCGTCGCCCGTCTGTTCACCCCGCAGGCCCGCTACGTCGACCCGCTGGTCGCGGTCACCGGCCACGCCGAACTCGAGGCCGCGATCGCCGGTGTCCAGGCTCAGTTCCCCGACTGGACATTCACCCTGGCCGGTCCCGTCGACGCCCATCACGACCAGGTCCGCTTCACCTGGGGTCTCGGCCCCGCCGACGCCCCTGCCGTGGTGATCGGCTTCGACGTCGCCGTCCTCACCGACGGCCGCATCGACAGCGTCTACGGCTTCCTCGACCAGGTCCCCGCCACCACCTAACCCCTTCGCAGCCAAGGAGATCCGCCATGACCACCACCGCTCCGTCCCGTCTGTCCGCGTTGTTCGCCTCCGGCGAGAACCTGCTGCGGCTGTCGCTGCGCCTCGACGCCGTCGTCACCACCGCCAACGGCCTGGCCTACCTGGCACTGGCGCAACCACTGGAACGGCTACTCGGACTCGATGCCGGTGTCGGCCTCGCGATCGGCGCCTTCCTCACCGCCTACGGCCTGGCCGTCGCGATCGTCAGCCGATCGGCACCGGTCAACCGGGCCGCGGCGTCGGCGGTGGCGACGGGCAACACCGCCTGGGTCGTGGCCAGTCTCGCCGCGCTGTCGACCGGTGCGCTCGGTCTCACCACGGTCGGCGCGGTATGGGCGGTGCTGCAGTCGGTGACCGTCGGCGGATTCGCCGCGCTGCAATATCTGGGACTACGTCGTAGTCACTGAGCTGGACACGAGGGACCGACTCACACAGTGTCGGTCCCTCGCCGGCGCGCGCCTTCGGGCCCGCGTGTGCTGCCCTCGTGCTGTCAGCGCACCAGCAACGCGACAGGAAGTCGAGCGAACAGCTTGTCTACCCGCGCACTACCCGCGAAGGTGTTTCCGGTGAGTCGATCGGTCCAGTTGCCCTGCGGCAGCGGCAAAGTGGTGTCCAGCCAGCCCGCGGTGCCGAGCCCGACCGAATGCCGGGTCGCCGCCACGATCACCTCCGGCGCTTCGCCCGCGGGCCCCCGCCCATAGGCGATGAACCGATGCGCGTGCTCACCGATGGCATAGAGCGGCCGGTACATCCCGCCGACGAAGCACTCCGGCCGCTCCCGGCGCAACCACAGCGCATAGGCGACCACCCACATCTTCGCCGCACCGGTGGTGTCCAGAGTCGGTGTGTCGGTAAGTGACTGGAGCATCCCGACCCGGGTGGCGAAGTTCACCGGCCGCCGGTTGTCGGGGTCGACGAGGGAGTCTTCCCACAACTCGGTGCCCTGATAGATATCAGGAATCCCCGGAGCGCCCAGCTGCAAGAGCTTCTGCGACACCGCGTCCGACCACGCGTGCGGCGCGAGCTCGTGGGCCAGATCGCCGATGCCGGTACCGACCGGCCCATCGATCACCGCGTCGAGCCAGCCGTGCACGGCCGATTCGAACGCCGCGTCCGGCTCCTCCCAGGAAGTCTTCGTGCCCGCCTCGCGAATCGACTTCTCCGCGAACATGTGCAGCCGGTCCCGCAGCCCCGGCACCGACGAAGCGGGCCGCCCGTCGGCGGGCCACACCCCGAACATGTTCTGCAACAGGAACAACGCGGTGGCCCCGTCGGGCGCTGGGGTGGTCTCCAGCCAGCCTCGAACCCGCTGCGACCAGACATCGGCGACCTGTGACAGCACCCCGATCCGGGCACGCACGTCCTCCCCGCGTTTGGTGTCGTGGGTCGAGATCGTCGTCATGGTCGCGGGCCAGCGCTGCGCGCGTTCACTGTTGGACAGGTGGAAGTCGTTGACGGAGTGGCCGAATCGGGCCGGATTGCCGCCCACCTCCTGCAGCGACACCAGCCGCGCACCCTGATAGAACATCGTGTCCTCGACCGACTTGGCGGTGATCGCCCCACACACCTGCGAGAACCTTGTCGCCGCCTCACCCCCCACCGACAGCGCGGTCACCAGGACCGACAGCGGCGCCGTCAGCTCGGCGTTGCGCTTCTCCACCTCCGCCACGACCGCGGCCGTCATCCCGGCCAGCGGTGCGTAATCCACCCGGTACACCGGCATGAAAGCCAGTACCTCGATGGTCGCGTTGCTCACCGCGAGGGTGTCGAAACTGCCCGCGTTGCCGTCGCGTTTGATCGCGGCGACCAATCGCCGGATCTCCGGCGCGAGAATGGTTTCGGCAACGGCCCGCTTGATCCGATGCTCGGTTTCACCGAACCACGCCCGGTCGCTGCCGTGCCCCGCGACGTGCTGGGACAGCTCGGTCAGCGTCGCCTCGCCCGCCGGATCGATCAGCACCCCACCGAGATCGGCGAGCGCGTCGTAGCCGGTGGTGCCGTCGACCGGCAGCGTCGCGTCCAACGGCTCGCGATTGGCGAGGATCTTCTCGACGAGCAGGAGCCGTTGCGGCCCGATCAGCCTGCGCAACCGGGTCAGATACGCGCTCGGATACGACAAGCCGTCCGGATGATCGACGCGAACGCCGTCGATCAGATCGTGTTCGCACCAGGCCGCCAGCTCCCGGTGCGTCGCCTCGAACACCTCCGGGTCTTCCTGCCGGATCGCGGCCAGACTGTTCACCGCGAAGAACCGCCGATACGTGCACACCCCGGCTTTCCAGCTCACCAGCCGGTAGTGCTGGCGGTCGTGGATGCGCAGTGCGTTGTCGCCGTCGGTGCCCGCCGCGATCGGGAATCGCAGATCGTGCAATGCCAGCATCGGTTCCGCGCCGGACCGGTCGACGGTGAGCGCGGCCGGGTCGTTCTCGTTCTGCAGGACCGGCAGCGCCAACCGCCCGCCCGCGCCGTTGCCCGAACTCCAGTCGATGTCGAAGTACTTGGCGTACTGCGACTTCTGGCCGTTGCGCAGCACATCCCACCACCACCGATTCTGCCGCGGATCGGCGACGCCCACATGGTTGGGCACCAGGTCGACGATCAATCCCATACCCCGGCTTCGCACTTCGTCGGAGAGCGCTTTGAGGCCGGTCGGCCCGCCGAGCGCGGCGGAGACCGTGGTGGGGTCGGTGACGTCGTAACCGTGTGTCGACCCGTGCGTCGCGGTGAGGATCGGCGACAGGTACAGGTGCGAGATACCCAGCTGCTGCAGGTATTCGGCGATGGCGCGGGCATCGGCGAAGGTGAGCGCGTCGGGGCGCAGCTGCAACCGGTAGGTGCTGCGCACCGTGCCCGCCCGGACGGGCGCGCGATGCAGCATGGTCAGCGGGTCGGTCACGTAGGTCTCGGTCATCGTCTCGCTCGGCGGCTAGGTGGTTCGGCGCAATACGAGCAGGCAGCGGCTGGCGACCGGCAGCGTCGCCGCCGCGGCGTACACCGCGTCGGCCGCGCCGGTCGGGGTCGAACAATCCAGGGCGAGCGACCACTGCGCGCCGAACTCCGGCCCGGGCAGGACGAAATCGATCGCTTCGTCGTGCGCATTGAAGCACAGCAGGAACGAGTCGTCGGTAATGCGCTCACCCCGTGGACCCGGTTCGGCGATGCCGTCACCGTCGAGCAGCACGGCCAGTGATTTCCCGAAGCCGCTGTCCCAGTCGTCGTTGGTCATCTCGGTGCCCGCGGGCGCGAACCAGGCGATCTCGCGCCGGTGACCCTGATCGTCGCTCGGCCCGGCGGCCAGGAAGCGGCGACGCCGGAAGATCGGATGTTCGGTGCGCAAGGCGATCACCGTGCGGGTGAACTCGAGCAGGTCGGCATTCGATTCCGCCAGCGACCAGTCCATCCACGCCAGCGGCGAATCCTGGCAGTACACATTGTTATTGCCGAGCTGCGTGCGTCCGATCTCGTCACCATGGGCGAGCATCGGCGTGCCCTGACTCAGAATCAGCGTGGCCAGCAGATTGCGTTGCTGACGTGCACGCAGCGCGAGCACCCGGGGATCGTCGGTCTCGCCTTCGACACCACAGTTCCACGATCGGTTGTGGCTTTCCCCGTCCCGATTGCCCTCACCGTTGGCGTCGTTGTGTTTCTCGTTGTAGGACACCAGGTCGCGCAGCGTGAAGCCGTCGTGCGCGGTGACGAAGTTGATGCTGGCACCGGGCCGCCGGCCCGTCGACTCGTACAGATCCGACGATCCGGTGAGCCGAGAGGCGAACTCGCCCAATGTCGCGGGCTCCCCACGCCAGTAGTCACGGACCGTGTCCCGGTATTTGCCGTTCCACTCGGTCCACAGGCTGGGGAAGTTGCCGACCTGGTAGCCGCCTTCGCCCACGTCCCACGGTTCGGCGATGAGCTTGACCTGACTCACCACCGGGTCCTGGTGTACCAGGTCGAAGAACGCGGAAAGCCGGTCCACATCGTGCAATTCGCGTGCCAGGGTGGCGGCGAGGTCGAAGCGGAAGCCGTCGACGTGCATGTCCAGAATCCAGTACCGCAGCGAATCCATGATCAGTTGCAGCGTGTGCGGATGCCGGACATTGAGGCTGTTGCCGGTGCCGGTGTAGTCCTTGTAGTGCTCGGGGTCGGCCTCGTCGAGCCGGTAGTAGGCGGCGTTGTCGATCCCGCGCAGGCTCAGTATCGGCCCGTTGTGGTTGCCCTCGCCGGTGTGGTTGTAGACGACGTCGAGAATCACCTCGATGCCCTCGGCGTGCATCGCGCGCACCATCGCCTTGAACTCCGCGACCGCGCCGTCGCCGCGCGGCCGGGCCGAATACTGGTTGTGCGGTGCGAGATAGCCGATGCTGTTGTAGCCCCAGTAGTTGCGCAATCCCTGATCGGTGAGCACGTGATCGTGGAAGAACTGGTGTACCGGCATGAGCTCGATCGCGGTGACGCCCAGCGACTTCAGATGCCCGATGATCGCCGGATGCGCCAGGCCCGCGTAGGTGCCGCGCAGATCCTCCGGGATATCCGGGTGCGTCATCGTCAGGCCCTTGACGTGCGCCTCATAGATCACCGTCTCGTGGTACGGCCGGTTCGGCGGGCGATCGGGGCCCCAGTCGAAGAACGGGTTGATCACCACCCCGGTCATCGTGTTGCCCAGCGAATCCAGCCCGTAGGTGTAGAGCGAGGGATGGTTGACGAATTCGCCGTCGAACGCCTTCCCGTACGGGTCGAGCAGCAGTTTGCTGGGGTCGCAGCGCAATCCGAGCTCCGGATCGTAGGGACCGTGGACCCGAAAGCCGTACCGCTGCCCCGGGGTGACGGAGGGCAGGTAGGCGTGCCAGACGTAACCGTCGACTTCGTCGAGGTCGACGCGGGTCTCGGAGCCGTCCTTGGCGATCAGGCACAGCTCGACCTTCGTGGCGACTTCGGAGAACACCGAGAAGTTCGTGCCGCCGCCGTCGTAGGTCGCGCCGAGCGGATACGCGGTGCCCGGCCACACCTCGGGTCGGTCGTTCGGGCTCGACATGCTACGACAGTAATGGAACCCCGGGCCCCACCGCGCACGATGTGACCGGCCGCTCGCTGACCGCCGCTCAGGCCGATGCGGTCGCGAGCAGCCGCCGCGCGTAGCCCGTGCGCCGCGCGAGCCCGGCCAGTCCGCCGAAGATCAGCCGTTGCAGGAATGCGGGCGGACCGGCGAGATAGCCGTCCTGGTACTCCCACAGCAGCCCGAGGGCGAGCGGATTGCGGGGAAGCTTGCTCGTGGTCGTTTTGTTCGCGTTGTCGAGGCCGCTCCAGAACGCGAACATCTCCCAGTGCCGCAGCGGCGGACGGATCACGTGGTCCATCACGGTGTCGCCGGCTTCGTTCCAGAACTCGTGCACCACGCGCGGGGGAGCGGTGACCGTGTCGCCGGGCTTCGCGACGATCTCTTCGCCGCCGATCCGGAAGCGCACCTGACCGGTGCGAATGGTCCAGGTTTCGCTGATGTCCGGATGCCAGTGCGGGCCCGCTTCCCGGCCGACGTGCGGGAGCACATGTTCGAGTCGTAGATAGGCGCCCTGCGCGTCGGCGCCACGATCGACGAGCGTGACCCGGTGCCCGTTGCGAAAGGTGAGGACAGAACCGATGGCAGCCATGATCCAGGTATAAAGGTAACCTTCCTATTATGTCAACGGCTGAGCGGTCCTCCTTGCTGAAACTGCTGGTCCAGGCGGCCGATGCCTACGAGCGCGCGCTGAACCCCGCGCTGCGCGCCGGGCTCGGAACCGATCTGCGCCCAGCGCATTACGCGGTGTTCCGATACCTCGCACCGGAAGGCTCCCGGGTGACCGCGCTGGCCGAGGCCGCCGGGATGACCCAGCAGTCGATGGGGGAGCTGGTCACCCACTTGGAGAAGTGCGGATACGTGCGGCGCACGCCCGATCCCGCGGACGGGCGCGCGCGGCTGGTGGTCGCCACCGCGGCCGGTCGGGAGGCGGTGGCGCTGGCCGGGCAGCACATCCAGCGAATCGAACGGGTGGTCGCCGCCGAGCTGGGTGCGGAATCGCTCGCCGTGGTCCGCGATGCCCTCGCTCGGCTGCCCGCCGCGATCGCGAATCACGCCGACACCCGGTCCGCCGACGACGGCGAGTGATAACTTGAACAGTGTTCAAGGCTGTCGTCTCGGCAGCACCGGGCGACGACGAGGAAACCTGTGGACCTGACCCCCGAGCAGATCACCGCCCTCGATGCCGAACACGTCTGGCATCCCTACGGCGGATTCCCCGCGACCACCGAGCCGCTGGTCGTGGCGAGTGCGGCAGGAACGCGACTCACTCTCGCCGACGGCCGCGAACTCGTCGACGGGATGAGCTCGTGGTGGGCGGCTGTCCACGGCTACTGCCACCCGGTCCTCGACGCTGCCCTGCTCGCGCAATCCCAGCGCATGAGTCACGTGATGTTCGGTGGGCTCACCCACGAGCCGGCCACCCGGCTGACCCAACTGCTGGTCGAACTCACGCCCGCCGGTCTCGACAAGGTCTTCCTCTGCGACTCCGGTTCCGTATCGGTCGAGGTCGCGACCAAGATGTGCCTGCAGTACTGGCGCGGCGCCGGGCGCCCGGCGAAGAACCGGCTGCTCACCTGGCGCGGGGGATACCACGGCGACACCTTCACCCCGATGAGCGTCTGCGACCCCGATGGCGGCATGCACTCACTGTGGACCGACGTCCTCACTGAGCAGGTCTTCGTCCCCGGGCCGCCACGAGAGTTCGAACTCGGCTACGTCGCCGAACTCGAACGCGCCGTCGCCACCCATCGCGACGAACTGGCCGCGGTGATCGTCGAACCGGTCGTCCAGGGCGCGGGCGGCATGCGCTGGCACGATCCGCGCTACCTCACCGAACTGCGCCGGATCTGCGACGACAACGACGTGCTGCTCGTCTTCGACGAGATCGCCACCGGGTTCGGCCGCACCGGCGAGCTGTTCGCCGCCGATCACGCGGGCGTCGCGCCCGACGTGATGTGCGTCGGCAAGGCGCTGACCGGCGGCTACCTCACCCTCGCGGCGGCGCTGTGCACCGCGCGGATCGCTGAGACCATCAGCGCGGCACACGGCGGACTGATGCACGGGCCGACCTTCATGGGCAACCCGCTGGCCTGCGCCGTCGCGGTCGCCTCGATCGAGTTGCTGCGCTCGCGGGACTGGCGAGGCGAGGTGTCCAGGATCGAGTCGGAGCTGCGGGCCGGCCTCGCGCCGCTGGCCGAGCTGCCCGGCGTCGCCGAAGTCCGCGTGCTCGGCGCGATCGGCGTCGTCGAACTCGACGAACCCGTCGATATGCGCGCCGCGACCGATGCCGCCGTCGACGCGGGCGCCTGGCTGCGCCCGTTCCGCAACCTGGTCTACACGATGCCCCCGTTCATCAGCACCAGCGCCGACATCGCCACCATCACCGAGGCTGTGGGCGCGGCGGTGAAGGCCTCGATCGCATGAGCTCGACCGTCCTGAACGCTGTTCAAGTATGCTGCTCAACTGTGAGTACGGATCCGTTGAGCTGGTTGGACGAGCGTGCGGCCGAACGGGTCGACGCGGGGCTACGCAGGCATCTGCGCGAGCGCGTCGCCGAGTCGTCCGCGATCGACCTCGCCTCCAATGACTACTTGGGCCTGCACCGGCACCCCGAGGTCGTCGAGGGCGCGATCGAGGCGGTGCGTCGCTGGGGAGCAGGCTCCACGGGCTCTCGCTTGGTCACCGGCACGACCACCGAGCACGCACTCCTCGAACTCGAACTGGCCGAATTCGTCGGCGCCGAAACAGGATTGGTCTTCGCGACTGGCTACGCCGCCAACCTCGGCGTGGTCACCGCGCTGGCCGGACGCGGCACCCTCGTGGTCTCCGACGCGGGCTCGCACGCCTCCCTGGTCGACGCGTGCAGGCTTTCTCGCGCCAGAGTCGCGATCGCTGCGCACCGCGATGTCGCCGCGATCGAACGATTGCTCGCCGAGCGCACCGAAGAGCGCGCGCTGGTGCTCACCGATTCGGTCTTCAGCGCCGACGGCGATCTCGCACCACTGGCCGACCTGCACCGCGTCACCCGTGCGAACGGCGCGATCCTGATCGTCGACGAAGCGCACGGACTCGGGGTCCGTGGCGAGGGCGGACGTGGGCTCGTGCACGAGCTGGGCTTGGCGGGCGAACCGGACCTCGTGATCACCGCGACGTTGTCGAAGGCATTCGCCGCCCAGGGCGGCGTCGTCCTGGCCGATGCCAGAATCCGTGCCCACCTCATCGATGCCGCGCGCACCTTCATCTTCGACACCGGCCTAGCTCCCGCCGCGGTCGGTGCTGCCCGCGCCGCGCTGGCGCTGCTGCGCCGCGACCCGTCGATGGCCACCCGCGTTCTCGACCGGGCCGCCGACATCGCCCGGATCGCCGGGGTCTGCGAACCCGACTCCGCGGTTGTTTCCGTCGTCCTCGGCGAAGCGCAAGTCGCCTTCGATGCCGCGCAGGCATGCCGCGCCCGCGGCCTCGATGTCGGCTGCTTCCGCCCGCCGTCGGTACCCGAAGGCACCTCGCGGCTGCGCCTCACCGCCCGCGCAGACCTGACTTCCGCCGAACTCGAGACGATCGCCGAGGTCCTCGGCGATGTTCTCGCGTCGGCCCGCGGCAAGGAATCGGTGACGGCATGACTGTCCTGCTGATCAGCGGCACCTCGACCGACGTCGGCAAAACCGTCGTCACCGCGGCACTGGCCGCGGCCGCGCGAGCCGCGGGGCGCACCGTCGCTGTCTGCAAGCCCGCGCAGACCGGCATCGCCCCGGGCGAACCCGGCGACCTCGCCGAGGTCACCCGCCTGACCGGGGTGACCCGCACCCTCGAGCTCGCTCGCTACCCGGAACCACTCGCTCCCGACACCGCCGCGCGCCGCGCGGCCATGCCACTGCTGACCCTGAGCGACACCGTCGCCGCCGTCGAATCGCTGGCCGATGCCGACCTGGTGCTGGTCGAAGGCGCGGGCGGACTGCTGGTGCGGATGGGCGAGTTCACCCTGCTCGACCTCGCCCAGAAGATCGGTGCACCGGTACTGGTCGTCGCCGCAGCCGGCCTGGGCACCCTCAACCACAGCGAGCTCACCACCCGGACCCTCGCCGCGGCAGGTGTTCCCTGTGCCGGCTTGGTGATCGGCTCCTGGCCGATCGATCCCGACCTCGCCTCCCGGTGCAATCGCGACGACCTTCCGCGGGTCACCGAGACCCCGATAGTCGGCGCGATCCCCGCCGGCGCTGGACAGTGGGACCGCCACCGCTTCACCGCGGCCGCACCGAGCTGGTTCACCGCCGGTCCGCTGTTTGGAAACCACCCTTGACCAGCCGATTTGACTTCGTGTTGGTCGGCACGTAACTTTATTCGAGTCAGAGCGACACGGACACCGACTCAGCCACTGGCTGGGACACGAGG